>NZ_CP008953.1:7895527-8250790 GCF_000732925.1 Amycolatopsis japonica | reverse complement strand
GCGGTCGTGATCCGCTGCAGTTCCTGCTGGGCCTCCTCGGCGCCGATGTTGCCGCGGACGATCCGGCGGACCAGGGTCTCGGTCTGGGTCAGCCGCGTGTAGTCGAGGCTGCGCGAACGGACCACGCGCAGCGCCGTGACCGGGGCCATGTCGGTGCCGCGGTGACAGGTCACCGTGATCGACGTGAAGATCACGTCGACCTCGCAGTGCGGGAGGCCGAGCGCGGAGGTCAGCGCGATGATCGTCGCGGTGACGTCGGAGGCGCCGGCGCCGCTCGACATCTGGACCTCGCCGATGCGCAGGACGAGATCCAGGACGAAGTTGACCGTCGTGTCGTCCGGCGGCTGCGGGCCCATCGCCTCTTCGACGTCGACGGCGGGCTGCTCGGCCGTCGGCGCTTCGAGGATCTGCCAGGCGCGGCGGCGCAGCAGATTCGGCCGGTGCGAGCGAGTCTGGGGGATCGATCGCTCTCCGTCACGCTGGCGCGGCGCTTCCAGCAGCCATTCGCCACGTTCGGGTGTTTCGTCCTGGTTCTTTTCGGCACTGTGCCCGCTCTGTTCGCCGTGCTGGGCTCCCTTGGTGTGCTCGTTGATCTTCATGATCGATCCACCTCCTCACTCTGGTTCGAGGGACTTTCCCGAGGAGCATCGGGGCCGGTGCCTCGACCGTTGCAGGAAACCCGAAGTGGCGTCCGCCACGTCGGAGGAAGATCATCGCGACCTCGCCGGTTTACGGCACACTGCATGCCATGGCGTCCTCTGTGAGCAGGCGTTCCGTTCTTCGCGCGGCCGGTGTGACAGCTGCCGGAACCGCGGCGACATTCACCCTTTCGGGTGCATCTAGCGGGGCGGAAGCCCCGGTTTTCGCGCACGGGGTCGCCTCGGGTGACCCCATGCCCGATTCGGTCCTTCTCTGGACCCGGGTCACGCCTTCGCCCGAGGCCGCTCCGGGATCCGGAAAAGGGGCGGCGGTGGACGTCCGGTGGGAGGTGGCCGAGGACGCCGGATTCACCCGCGTCGTCGCTCGCGGTCACCTTCGGACCGGCCCGGAACGCGACCACACGGTGAAGGTGACGGCCGGCGGGCTGTGCGCGTCGACCGGGTACTGGTACCGGTTCACGTCTCAGGGGAAGGTCTCGCAGACCGGCCGGACCCGCACGGCGCCTCCGCGCGACGAGGACGTCGAGAGCCTGCGCTTCGGCGTGGTCTCGTGTGCGAACTGGGCTGTCGGTCACTTCGCCCCCTACGGCTATCTGGCCGGCCGCGACGATCTGGACGCCTTCATTCACCTGGGTGACTACCTCTACGAAGGGAATCCCAACCCTGCGGGTGATCTCCGGCCGTCGGTACCGCCCAACGAGTTGATCACCCTCGCGGACTACCGGCAACGTCACGCGATGTACAAGACCGACGAGCACCTGCGGCGCCTCCACGCCCGGCATCCGATGATCGCGACCTGGGACGACCACGAGGCCGCCGACAACGCCTGGTCCGGCGGATCGCCGTCACACGACCCGGCGACCGAGGGCGACTGGGCGGACCGGATGCGGGCCGCGCACCGGGCGTACTTCGAATGGATGCCGGTGCGGCATCGCGGCGACCGGCTGTACCGGCGGCTGAAGTTCGGGAAGCTGGCCGACCTGACCATGCTGGACCTGCGGACGTACCGGACGCGGCAGCCCGGCCCGGTCTCGGCGGACGACACCATCCTCGGCGCCGATCAGCGGCAGTGGTTCCTGGACGGCCTCGCACGCGGGACCGCGTCCTGGAACCTGATCGGGAACTCGGTGATGGTCACGCCCATCAAGATCCCCGCGCTGCCCACGCGCGAACGGCTCGCGCTCGACGACCTGCTCGACGGCCAGCCGACCACGGTCAACACCGACCAATGGGACGGCTACACCGCCGACCGCCGACGGGTCCTCGACACCATCGCCGCGCAAGGCCGGGGCAACACGGTGTTCCTGACCGGCGACGTCCACTCGTCGTGGGCGAACGACGTGCCGCGAGACGGAGCGAGCGTCGCCGTCGAGTTCGTCTGCCCGTCGGTCACCTCGGACAACATCGACGAGCAGCTCGGCGTCCCGCCGCGGACCGGCTCGCTGAAGGTCGAAGCCGCGATCCGCGCGCTGAACCCGCACGTGCGCTTCGTGGAACTCGACTCGCACGGTCCGGCCGTCCTCGAGGTGACCCCGGACGCCGTTCGGATGAACTGGTACTACGTCGCCGACCGCCGGGACCCGGCGACCGCCGTGACGTTCGCGCACGCCTTCCGGACGGTGGCCGGGGACCCGCGGGTGCGCCCTGCGGAGCGCTGAACGGGCGCCGATATACTGGCCCTGTCCAGGCTGTCCTGGGCAAGGCCGCTATAGCTCAGCTGGTAGAGCATCTGTCTTGTAAACAGAAGGTCAGGGGTTCGAGCCCCCTTGGCGGCTCCAGATCGACATGCTGATGCCTCGCGTTTCGCGGGGTCTGTTCATGGCCCCTATGGGCTCCGCTTTCAGCCTCGGGCGGTCAGTTCCAGCAGGCGGCCGGTGAGGTCGATGTGCTCTTCCACGCTGCTGGTCAGGTAGGTGAGGTCGACGAAGGTGTGGTCCGGCGCAAGTGTCGCGACGATCTTCGTCACCGACTCGGCGATGAGTTCCGGCTTCGTGTCCGGGGCGGCGTTCACTCGCAGCGCCACGCCCAGTGTCCGCGGGTCGCGACCGGCTTGTTCGGCGTCGGTCCGGATCTTGGCCAGGGTGGAGGTGAGCATGTCGGCGGGGATGGTTTCGGGCACCGTCCAGACCGGCAGCCAGCCATCCGCCCGCTCGGCGACCCGGCGCAGTGCCCTCTCGCCGAACCCGGCCAGGTGTACGGGCGGCTTGCGTACCGGCTTCAGGTGGACGTGGGTCTCCGGAATCGTGTAGCCGATGCCGTTGTGTGACACGGTGTCCTTGGTCCACCAGGTGTCGAGAAGATCGAGCAGATCGTCCAGCCGCTTGCCGCGTTCCGCCATCGGAACGCCTACGGCCGCGTATTCGTCGGGTGACCAGCCGATGCCCAGGCCGGGGAGCAGACGGCCGTTGCTGGCCACGTCGATGCTGGTCAGCAGCCGGGCGAAGTTGGCAGGCTGGTACTGCGTCGCGTTGATGGTGCTGGACCCGAGGATCGCGGTTTCGGTCACGGCGGCCGCGACGGCCAGTGCGGTGAACGGATCTTGGGCGGTCCAAAACTCCTCGGGCATGGTGTCGTAGCCCGGGTAGGCCACTTCCGGGTTTACCGGCGACAGCAACCGGTCGCCGACCCAGAGACTGGCCGCCCCGGCCTGCTCCGCCGTACGCGCGTACCGCGCGATCCCACCTGGTGTGGCCGCCGCCTTGCCGAACACCGGAAGGCTGAACCCAAGACGCATCGATACTCCCCTGAGGTATGGACGGACCGTATCGGCCTTGGTGCCACTAGTACTCGCATTTGGTTGCGCGTTCAAGTATCTCGGGCGCCGCCGCTTCCCGTGGCAGGGGCCGGATCCGGCTCAGCTGCACGAGGCTGAAGCCGAACAGCAGGACACCGAGCGGGACGTGGACCGCCGTCACGTGCGCGATCCCGAGGAACACCTGCACCAGTGTGAGACCGAGGAACACGGCCGCGGGCAGGATCGGCTTGGCGGAGCCGCCACCCGGCCGCCACACGAGGATCGCGATGAGCACGTGCAGCATCGCGACGACGAACAGCGTGTAGGCCGTGGCGCTGTGCAGGGTGTGGCCACTCGGCACGGTCAGCAGGAGACCGGCGGAGATCGGGGTGAGGAAGACGGCCAGGGTCTGCACGGCGATCGCGACGCGCAACGGGGTCGGCATGGGAACTCCTTCGAGTGGACGTGTCGCCACCTGGACGAGGGAGTCGGGGGAAACGTGACGGGGCGTTCGCGGGCGCCCGCGAACGCCTCGATCAGAGAACCGGCGTCAGCACTTCACCTTCGGGATGTAGAAGTTCGCGGCGGCGAATTTGAAGATGCTGTAGCCGATCACCGTTCCGAAAGTGAGGATCGGGTAGTCGAGTGCGAAGCCGAACTCGATTGCGGGAATGAGCAAGACCGCCACGTAGACCGGCAGCGACGGTTCCGGTTCTTTGCGGCCCCGTGCTTTCTTGGCCTTCAATTCCGCCGCGTGGCGGGCGGTCTTCCCCCAGGGTTTGACGACCGAGACCCAGAGCAGGAAAGCGGTGGCGCACGCCATCCCGCACGTTCCGACGAGGATCGGGATCCGCGGCTCTTCCGCTCCGGCTCGCAACGCCTCGACGACCGACGGCAGCAGCCTGCTCACCACCGTGCTCGCGATGACCAGCAAGGCGACCGTGATGACGAACTTGACCATCACCCAGCGATGTTTGAAGAAACCCCATGACGTCAGCGCAGAGAGCATCATCCCGGTGTAGGCGGAAACGATGGCCGCCGGATCGAGGACCGTGTTCTCGAGGAACTCGGCGAGTTCGAAGGTCGCCAGGCGGGCGGGGCCGTCGGACGACCAGCCGCGCAGCAACAGGGCCAGCTGCGCCAGCTGCATCGTGCACCAGGCGACCGAGGCCAGCACATGCAGGCACAGCAACAACCGTCTGGCGTGCTTCGTCCGCGAATCGGCTTTCATGGAAATGAAGCGTGTCGGAACCGATTCTGCCGAGCATCCGGGCATATCCCGAGACCTCGGAAAGGCGCCCTTAAGGGGAGATGGCGGTCCGATACCGAGGCTGTTTCATGAATAGGGGATGTCGCGAGGGAAACCGTGGTATTCGCGTCTTCTTCGTGTGGAAACCGACTGGCTGAGCCTGGTCCCGGGTCCGCGCGTGCTCGGTGAGAACCCTGAGCAGCCGGCTTGACATGCAGCCGTGCGGCTGCCTAATCTGCAAAGGCAGCCGCGAGGCTGCATATCAGGGAGAGCGGCATGGACGAGGTCTTCAAGGCGCTGGCCGACCCGAGCAGGCGGCGGTTGCTCGACGACCTGAACGCCCGCAACGGGCAGACCCTGCGCGAGCTGTGCGCGGGGCTGGACATGGCGCGGCAGTCGGTCAGCAAGCATCTGGCCGTGCTGGAAGCGGCGAATCTGGTGACCACGGTGTGGCGTGGCCGCGAGAAGTTGCACTACGTGAACGCGGAGCCGATCAACGCGATCGCCGAGCGCTGGATCGACCGGTACCACCAGGGCCGGGTCGACGCGCTCGCCGACCTCAAGAAGGCATTGGAGCAGGAACCCATGAGCACCGACGAATTCGTGTACACCAGCTACATCAGGACGACGCCGGAGCGGCTGTGGCAGGCGCTCACCGATCCGGTCTTCACCAAGCGGTACTGGGGTTGCGAGTTCACCTCGGACTGGAAGGCCGGGTCGACGATGGCCTGGGAGCAGCTCGGCGTGAAGCTGGAGGATCCCGAACAGGTCGTCCTCGAGTCCGACCCGTATCGACGGCTGTCCTACACCTGGCACACCTTCACGCCGGAGTTCGCCAAGTCGGTCGGGCTCGACGACGACGTGTCGGCGAAGCTCCAGGCCGAGTCGCGGTCGAAGGTGACGTTCGACCTCGAACCCGTCGGCGACATGGTGAAGCTGACCGTGGTGCACGACGGTTTCGACCAGGGCAGCACCGCGCTGGAGATGGTCAAGGGCGGCTGGCCGTCGATCCTGTCGAGCCTCAAATCGCTGCTGGAGACCGGCGAGCCGCTGCCCGAACCCGCATAACCCGGTCGACCCGGCCCTCGCGATCGGGCACGATGCGCAGCGTGCCCCTGGAGATCGCCTGCGACGAGTCCGGGTCCGAGGGCGAGAAACTGATCGGCGGCCGGACCGGCGTGTTCGCGCACGCGGGGGTCCGGCTGAGCCTCGAAGAGGCCGCGGCTTGCCTGGTCGAGCTGCGGCGAAGGATCCGCTCGCCGGCGGTCGAGTACAAGGCGAACCACCTCCTCCGCACGAAGCACCGGCGGGTGCTCGAATGGTTCCTCGGTCCGCGCGGCCCGGTCCACGGGCGTGCGCAGGTGTACCTCGTGGACAAGAAACGGCTGCTGGCGAACGAACTCCGGACGCTCGTCGGCCCGGAAATCCGGCCGGACGACGAGCTCCTCGCCGCGTTCAACGACGTGCTGCGGACCAGGAACCGCCGGGATCCGGCGGCGGGGTCGTTCTTCGCGATGGCCGGGGACACCGCGGAATTGCGGGCGAAGGTCGGCCGGACGCGTGACGCCAAGAGCCTCGATCCGCTGGTGCCCGCGATCCTCCGCGCCATCGAGTACTGGAGCGCGGGAGGGGAGCCGGTCTTCCTCGTCCACGACGAACAACCGTCGCTCAAAGGGGACCGGCTCGCCCGGATCGAGTCGAGTCCGGGGTTGGCCGGGGTGAAGTTCGTGGATTCCCGGACCGATCCGCGGGTGCAGGTCGCCGATTTCCTCGTCGGCGTCGCCCGCCGGATCGCGGAGGACGCATTGAACGGGAACGGCGACGAGATATTGACCGGATTGCTCGTGCCGTATGTCGATCCGGAGTCACTCTGGGACTGATTCACTCCATGGCACACCGAATCGCTCGGCTGGACGGTTGCCCGGCGCGGCGGCGGGCTGGAAACGTCGGAACGGATCCGACCCCGGCCCGGGAGGCAGTCGCAGATGCAGGCTTTCACCTTGCCCGAGTTCTACCTGCCCCATCCGGCCAGGATGAATCCGCACCTCGAAGCGGCGCGGGCGCACAGTATGGCCTGGGCCGGGGAAATGGGGATGCTCGATTCGCCGTCGCCGTCCGGTGACGTCGTCTGGACCGAGCAGGCGCTGGCGAAAATGGATTACGCGCTGCTCTGCGCGCACACCCATCCGGACTGTGACGGGCCGTCCCTCGATCTGGTCACGGACTGGTACGTGTGGGTGTTCTTCTTCGACGACGATTTCCTCGCGCAATTCAAGAACACCCGGAACACCGAGGGCGCCAAGGCCTATTTGGACCGCTTGGAACTGTTCATGACCGGGCCGGGGGAAACGTCACCGGAACCGGCGAATCCCGCCGAAGCCGGGCTTGAAAACCTTTGGGCACGCACCATTCCTTCGATGTCCGAGGCCTGGCGACGGCGATTCGTCACCAGCACGCACAATCTGATGGTCGAATCGCTCTGGGAACTGGACAACATCGACCGCGGCCGCATCGCGAACCCCATCGAATACGTCCAGATGCGCCGTCGTGTCGGCGGGGCGCCGTGGTCGGCGAACCTCATCGAGTTCGCCGTCGGCGCCGAGGTGCCCGACGGGATAGCGGCGACCAGGCCGATGGAGGTACTGCGCGACACGTTCGCCGACGCCGTCCACCTTCGCAACGATCTCTTTTCCTACCAACGCGAAGTGCGCGAAGAAGGTGAGAACTCCAACGCCGTCCTCGTCTTCGAGAAGTTCCTCGACTGCCCGACGCAGGAAGCCGCCGAACTCACCAACGACCTCCTGACCTCGCGATTGCAGCAGTTCGAGAACACCGCGCTCGTCGAGGTGCCCGCGTTGCTCGCCGAGCGCGATGTCTCGCTGCCCGAGCAGATCGCGGTCGGCCTGTACGTCAAGGGCCTGCAGGACTGGCAATCCGGCGGTCACGAATGGCACACCCGGTCGAGCCGGTACATGAACGAGGGCGCGGCCGCCAACGGGCCTGGGCTCGTTCAGCGGATACGGCAGCAGGCGCCGCCGCCGTTCGCGAAAACCGGGCACCTGCCGTTGCCGGAATTCCGCATGCCGTATCCCGTGCGCACCAGCCCCCATCTCGCCGCCGCCCGTGAATACGCGCCCGGCTGGGCGCGGGAGATGGGGATGCTCGACGGCGGGGTCTGGGACGAGCGCCGGTTCCGCGGGCTCGACCTCGCGTATTGCGCCGCGATGATCGATCCGGACGCGGACCTCGATGGGCTGAAACTGTCGACCGACTGGCTCACTTGGGGCACGTTCGGCGACGACTACTTCCCGCTGCTCTTCGGGGCGAAACGGGACGCGGTCGCGGCGAAACTGTGCAGCGACCGGCTTTCCCTGTTCATGCCGCTCGAAGGTGAGCCGGTGCCGAAGCCGTCGAACCCGATCGAGGTCGGCCTCGCGGACCTGTGGGGCCGCACCGCGGGACCGCTGTCCCCTCGCACGCGCGCGGGGTTCCGGCAGGCGGTCGAGAGCATGACCGCGAGCTGGGTCTGGGAGGTCGGGAACCAGGCGCAGAACCGCGTCCCCGACCCGGTCGACTACGTGGAGATGCGCCGCCGGACGTTCGGCTCCGATCTGACCAAGAGCCTCGCGCTCCTCGAACTCGGCGACGTCGTGCCCGCCGAGCTCTTCCGCAACCGCGTGCTGTTCGAACTCGACACGGCGGCGCAGGACTACGCGGCGTTCTCCAACGACCTGTTCTCGTACCAGAAGGAGATCGAATACGAGGGCGAGACGCACAACCTCGTGTACGTCGCCGAGCGGTTCTTGGACGTCGACCGGAACGAGGCCCGCGACATCGCCGCCCGGCTGGGCAACGCGCGGATGGCGCAGTTCGAGCAGCTCGCCGACGAGGACCTGCCGCGGATGTGCGACGACCTCGGGCTCGGCGACGACGTCCGCGCGGCGGTCACCGGGTACGCGGACCACCTGAAGGACTGGATGGCGGGAATCCTGGAATGGCACCGGAAATGCGTGCGGTACACGCCGGAGGAGCTGGCGCGCGTCCACGCTCCCGAGCCGCCGGTGTTCTCGCTCGTGCCGAGCGGGATCGGCATGTCGGCTTGGCGGATCGGGAGCGGGGCGCGCTGATCGTCTAGAAAGCGGTCAGCGTGATCCGCGCGGTCCGCGGGTCCCCGTCGTGCACCAGCGACTCGAAGTGCCCGACGTCGTCGAAGGCGAAGCCGTACGCCTTCCCGTCGACCATCTGCTCGTGCACGATCCGCGAGTAGTGGTCGGTCACGGACTGCTTGTAGAACTGGCCCGCGTCATACGTCGGCTGGGTGTGCAGCGAGCCGAGCGTCGAGCGGTGCAGCGCCGCGCACAGGGTCCGCGCGATCGGGCCGACGACCTGGTCGTTCGGCGCGTGCAGCCGTCCGTCGCAGTTGAAGACGTCGCGGGTGCTCGGCTTGCTGAACGACGCCACTTCGGCACCCGAGGTGTCGGTGAAGCGCAGGACGTCGTCCCCGCCGGTCCGGCCGGTGAACTTCTTGCCGGGTTCGGCCTCGAACGGGACGACGGTGAGCGGCGTCGACTTGTAGGTGTTCCAGGCGCTCGTGACGTAGCCGTCGAGGTAGTTGCCACTGAACTTGCCGGTGTCGAGCCCCTTGCCCGGCGCGAGGACCCGCAGCCGGTTGTACACCAGGTTCGAGAACCCGGACTGGCCCTGGACGGCGTTGAAGATGTTCTCGCGGCCACCGGGCTTCAAACGGCCGGCCTCCTTGTTCGCGCCCGCCCCGTTGGTCAGCCCGACGGCGTGCGGCACGCTGAACATGTCGACCTGCGAGCTGTTGATGAACAGCCCGCCGTTGTCGTAGGTGAATTCGCTCCAGTCGAACAGGATGTCGCGGTTCGGGTCGCCGTCGGCCCACGGCGCGGGCTGGACCAGGCCGTCCGGGGTGAGGAAGAACTTGATCTTCTGCCCGAACGACATGTAGACCCGGCCCGAGAGCATGCGCGGGATCCGCAGCGTGGTCGAGCCGCCGTTGCCGGGGCCCGCGATCGAGACGTCCGGCGCGGGGCTCGGCGGGTTCGCGCCCGGCGGCCACGCGGTGAAGGCGCCGGCGGCGTTGACGTAGCCGAGTTTCCCGGTGTTGAGGTTCGTGCCGAGCACGTAGAGGTGGACCGCGTCGGAGCGGTTCGAATTGTTCGTCACGGTCAGCGGCAGCGGATCGGGGCCGGCGGCGGCCGCGGTGGACGCCGAAAGCGCCGAAACACCGGTGACCAGGGGGAGGGCGACCGCCAACGCGGTCAAAACGCGCCGGACTTTCTTGCGGATGCGCACAGTTCACTCCTCGGCGGAATCCCGCCGCGGAGCGTGGACGCGCCGCGGCGGTGCTTGCGGATGTCGGCCGGGGGCGCGTTCCCGGCCTGGGCGTGACCTTGGCGAGGGGTCTCAGCACGGGAAGTTACGTCGCGGTATGCCGACATGTCCAGACCACTGGTGGGAATCTGTCCGGTTTTGCGCCGGGACGGACAATTCGTCGCGGGCCTTCGCCGATTGAGGTGGCCGGATTCCTCGACTACCGTTGTCCGGGTTCCGTCCTGGACCCCGGCGGCCGGGTTTTCTCATCCGTGGGGAGCGGGACATGAGCGACGAATTTCCGATGCCGAGAACCGGCGGCGGTGAGACGTGGATTTCCGCCGCGGGCTGGGACGGCCTCGTGAAGGCCGCGGTGGACGGCGAGCCGCGCGGCATGGACGACCTCATGTCCGCTGTCGCGGCGTGGGCGCGGCAGTACACCGAGACCCGCCTCGGCGGCCACGAGCTGACCTATCTCGAACCGGCCGACGTGGCGCAGGAGATCTGCCTCGCGGTCCTGGTCGCCGTCCCCGGGTACGGCGTGCGCGGCGGTTCCTTCCTGTTCCTCCTGCGCGCCATCGCGGCGAACAAGGTCGCCGACGTCTTCCGGAAGGTCGCGCGGAGCAAACAGGTCCTGACCGACGAACTCCCCGAAAGACCGGCGGGATTCGCGGACGAACCGGAGCAGCGTGCACTGCGGACCGAACTCGGGGTCCGGCTCGGCAGGCTGATGCGGACCCTGCCCGTCTCCCACCGCGAAGTGCTGGGGATGCGGGTGATCGGCGAACTCACGTCGAACGAGACCGCGGCGGCCCTCGGCACGACGTCGTCACGGGTAAGGGTGACCAAACATCGCGCGATCAGCAGGCTGCGGGCCTGTGTTCAGCGCCAAGAGGTTTTGAGCTGAATACGGATCAACAGGCGGATCAACGGATTCTCCCGTTTGGCGCGGGTTTCGAGAATGCGAACGCACATGGCCCCTCCAGAGTTTGCCGGCGAGCGCCGTTGCCGAGGGCCAGGACAAGCGGTCTCGGCCTCCACCCTAGGCGTGGTCCGGGGAGCCGGAACCGGCTGAACGGACGATTGACGGCCACCCGCACCCGCCGTTCAGCTCTTCGGGCTACTGCATTGGTGCCGAAAAGTCGTTGAAAGCGCGGCAAAGAGACGAAACCGTGCGAAGATGGGCGTGGCGCGCGAGCGCTTTTCGCTCCGGCCCCCGGTGGTCTCGTCCGAATCCGGACACGCCCGGGAGGCATGCCATGACGTTTCCACGGCATGATCGCGCCGCCTTGGTCTGGTCGAAGATGCGTTTTCTCGCTTCGGAAACCGATTCGGCGGTGACGGTGGAGCACGCCTGCGTCGTTTGCGGGGAAGTGCTCGAGGCGGCCGGTGCCGGGCTCACGCTCGCCACCGGAACGGGTTTGCCGGAGCCGGTCTTCGCCACCGATGCGCGCAGCCGTGAATTGGAAGAGCTGCAGTTCACGTTGGGTGAAGGACCGGCTCTGGACGTTTCCCGCAGCGGTATGCTCGTCGTCGTAACCGATGTGACCAGTTCGGAGGCGACACTCCGATGGCCGATGTTCGCGCCCGAGGCGATCGACAGCGGCGTGAAATCGATCATCGCGGTGCCGGTTCAGGTCGGTGCGATCACTTTGGGTGCGGTCGGCTGCTATCGCGAATTCGCCGGGCTCCCTTCGAAGGAGGGTCTGGCGAAGGCACTCGTCTGCGCGGAGGCCGTCATCACCCTCGCCTTGGCCGATACCGGTGAGCCGGTTCTCGGTGAATTGATCGATCGTGAATTCACCGAACACCGCGCCCGGGTGTATCAAGCCGCGGGTGTGGTGTCGGCTCAGCTCGAGATCGGGCTTCCGGACGCGCTCGCCCGCTTGCGCGCCTACGCCTACCTCAACGACCGGAAGCTCGACGAGGTCGCCGAGGACGTGGTGCGGCGCCGGGTCACGTTCCGGCCCGAGTCATGACGGATGTGCGATAAGGAGATACCGGAAAGATGACCGACCTGGCGGCCGACCTGAGGGAAACCTTCGTGCAGCTGGCGGACACCCTGGTGGACGACTTCGATCTCGTCGAATTCCTCGACGTGCTCGCGTTCAGATGTGTCGAACTGCTCGGCGCCAGCACGGCGGGGTTGGTGCTCGCCGACCTGCGCGGCACGCTCACCATGGTGGCCGCGTCCGACGAACAGACCCGGTTGCTCGAACTGTTCCAGCTGCGGAACTCCGAAGGGCCGTGCCTGGACTGCCATCGGGAAGCCGAGCCGATGCTCTGCCCGGATCTGGCGCGTGTGCGCGGAAGATGGCCGAAGTTCGCGCGGGAGGCGGAAAACGCCGGATTCCGTTCCGTGTACGCGTTGCCGATGCGGTTGCGGGAAGAGGTGATCGGCGCGCTGAGCCTGTTCGGCACCCGTCCCGCCTTGCTCGACGACGAGGGAGTGCGGCTGGGGCAGGCACTCGCGGACGTCGCCACGATCGGCATCCTGCATCACCGGTTGCTGGAGCGGCAGGAGATCATCACGACGCAACTGCAGACGGCGTTGAACAGCCGGGTGATCATCGAACAGGCGAAAGGTGTTCTGGCCGAACGGCTCCACGTTTCGGTCAGCGACGCGTTCGGCGTACTGCGCGCCCACGCGCGGAGCAACAACCGCAAGATCGTCGCCGTGGCCGCCGGGATCATCGACCGCACAGTGGAAATCCCGCGCTGAGCGATACCGGTTCGGCGCTTGTCCGCCCCAGGCCGATTCCTAGACTGGATGGGTGTTCTCCCTGGAGCAGCTGGTGAGTTTCGTCGCGGTGGCCGAGGAACTGCACTACGGCCGGGCGGCGGAGCGGCTCTCGATGACGCAGCCGCCGTTGAGCAGGCGGATCCAGCTGCTGGAGCGGGAACTCGGGGCCGAGCTTTTCGATCGTACGCACCGCACCGTCCGGCTGACCCCCGCCGGACGGGTTTTCCTCGCCGAGGCAAGGAAGATCCTGCGTTCGTCGCATGAGGCGACGTTGTACGTCCGCCGCGTGAAGAAGGGTGAGGTCGGCGTCGTGACGCTCGGTTTCACCGCCACGGCGGCGTATTCGTATCTCGAACGCGTCATCGCCGCGGCGAACGCCGAGGTGCCCGGCGTCGATCTCGTGCTCCGGGAGATGGTGACGGCGGCGCAGGTGGAGGAGCTGCTGGCGGGCGGGATCGACCTCGGCATGATCCGGCCGCCGGTCGCGGGCGCCGACATCGTGACCCTGCCGCTGTGGCGGGAACCGCTGCTGGCCGCGCTGCCGTCGGCGCATCCTTTGGCGCGGCGCAACAAGAATCCCGACGTCCGCGATTTCGACGCCGAACCGTTCATCATGTATTCGCCGTCGGAAGGCCGGTACTTCCACGATCTGCTCGTCGCGGTGTTCCGCGCCGCCCGTGTGTCGCCGGAGTACACGCAATACCCCTGTCAGGTGCATACGGTGCTCGCGCTGGTGAAGGCGGAACTCGGCGTCGCGCTGGTCCCGGCCGCGGCAAGCACGCTGCGCTTCGAAGGTGTCGTGCTCCGTCCGGTGGACGGGGTCGAGGGCCGTCCGGTGGAACTCGACCTGATGTGGCGGCGCGGCAACGACAATCCGGCGCTCGGCGCGCTGCTCACCGCCATCGGCAATCCTCCGCGGCGCCGTCAGTCCACTGTGGAGTGATCGGGCCAGGCGTCGCCCCATTCCGCGTCGCGGGCAGCGCGGTAGGCCGGGCCGTGCCGTTTGGTGACGATCTTCTCGGTGAGCCCGGACTCGGCGCACAGGGACAGGCTGACCATGCCCTTGCGTTTGGCCGGATGCCGCAGGACGCGGGCGTCGGCGCGTTCCGGTGCCGTGCGGGAGGCGACGACGTAGGAGAACTTCTCGTCCTCGAAGCCGAGCGTTCCGGACTTGAGCTGACGGTGCAGGCCCGTGCGCGGGAGGCGCGCGGAGAAATGGCACCAGTCCTTGCCGCGCGGGATCGGGCACGCGCCCTCGTGCGGACAGGGCGCGACCAGGGAGAGCCCGAGTTCGACGAGCTGATCTCGCGCCGCGACGATCCGCTCGTAACCCGCGGGGGTGCCGGGTTCGATCAGCACCAGCATCGAGGCCTTCGCCGAGAGCCAGCGGACGGTGTCGGCCCGGCGCGCTTCGGGCAGCTCGCCGAGGACATAGGAGAGGGTCACCAGATCGGCCTCGGGCGCGGGCGCCGCCGGGTCGATCAGGCCGCGCCGCCAGGTCGCGCCTCGGACGGCCTTGTCCCCGGCGTTCTCCGCGAGCCGCCGCCCCAGCTCGATCGCGCCAGGGACCTGTTCGACGACGGTGCTCTCCTCCAGCGTCGGCCACACGTCGGTCGCCGCCCAGATCGCGGCGCCGGTTCCGCCGCCGATGTCGATCTGCGTGCGCGGAGCGAACCCAGGGGCGCGAAGGGCGGCTTCGGCGAGGACGGCGTGTACGGCCGCGTACGTGGCCGGCATCCGGTAGCCCGCGTACGCCGCGATGTCCGCTTCGGACGAGAGGATGGGGGCGCTCGCGGGGGCGTTCTCGCGGTAGCGCGTGCTGAGCCGCTCGACGGACTGCGTCAGCCTGTTCTGCGGGTACTTGCCCAGCTCTTCGTCGAGGGCGGAGCGGAGGGTTTCGGGAAGTCCAGGCACGATCGGGGATTCTCGCATGGGTGGTTGACCTGCGGTTTTCCGGCTGCTCGAATATCGGCGGAAAAAAGTTCGGGGACCGTGTCGAATCCCGGGGTGCCCGATCGACGCGTAGATGTGGCAGGGACGAGCCCCGCCGGGAACGGAGACTTCGATGCGGTTCATGGTGATTGTCAAGAGCGACGAGAAGACCGACGTGGCCGGCGCCCAGCCGAGCGCCGAGGAGCTGCAGGAGATGGGGAAGTTCAACGAGGAACTGGTGAAGGCCGGCGTCATGCTCGCGGGTGAAGGCCTGCTGCCCAGCTCCGAGGGTTTCCGCCTCCAGTACTCCGGCACCACCGAGGCGCGCGTCGTCGACGGGCCGTTCGCCGAGAGCAAGGAACTCATCGCGGGTTTCTGGATCCTGCAGGTCAAGGACCGGGCCGAGGTCATCGAATGGATGAAGCGCGCGCCGTTCCGCGAGGGCGAGATCGAGATCCGCCGGATCGCCGAGCTGGACGACTTCGACAACGCGACCCCGGAGATCGTCGAGCACGAGAAGAAGCTGCGGGAGCAGGCCGAGGCGAAGTAATGGTTGCGGTCGCCGCGCCGACGATGTTGATTGGTCGGCGTGACGGCAACGACAGACTCCCGTTCGGCGATCGACGCGGTGTGGCGGATCGAATCGGCCCGCCTCATCGCCGGCCTCGCGCGGATGACGCGCGACGTCGGCCTCGCGGAGGAGCTGGCGCAGGACGCGCTGGTCGCCGCGCTCGAACAGTGGCCTGAGTCGGGCGTCCCGAGGAATCCGGGCGCCTGGCTCATGACCACGGCCAAACGCCGGGCGGTCGACACCTTCCGGCGCAACGAGCGGTACGAGAAGAAGCTCGGCGAGATCGGCCGCGAGCAGGAGTACGAGGAGGAACCCGACTTCACCGCGGGCCTCGACGACCATATCGAGGACGATCTCCTGCGGCTGGTGTTCACCGCCTGCCACCCGGTGCTTTCGACCGAGGCGCGGGTGGCGCTGACGCTGAAGATGATCGGCGGGCTGCAGACGCACGAGATCGCGCGGGCGTTCCTGGCCAAGGAGACCGCCATCGCGCAGCGGATCGTGCGGGCGAAGAAGACGCTCGGCGACGCCAAGGTGCCGTTCGAGGTGCCCGAGGGGGCGGACAGGGTCGCGCGCCTTTCCTCGGTGCTCGAAGTCATCTACCTGATCTTCAACGAGGGCTATTCGGCGACGGCGGGCGAGGACTGGATGCGGCCCGCGCTGTGCGAGGAGGCGCTGCGGCTCGGGCGGATCCTCGCCGGGCTGATGCCGAAGGAACCCGAGGTGCACGGGCTCGTCGCGCTGATGGAGATCCAGGCTTCGCGATCCGCCGCCCGCGTCGGGCCGAACGGCGAACCCGTGTTGCTGATGGACCAGGACCGCACGAAATGGAACCGGATCCTGATCGGCCGCGGCCTCTCCGCGCTGGAGCTCTCCGAGTCGCTCACGGGCGGCGCTTTCGGCGTCTACGCGGCGCAGGCCGCCATCGCCGCCTGCCACGCGCGGGCGCGGACGGGCGAGGAGACCGACTGGGCGCGGATCGCCGTCCTGTACGAAGGGCTCGGGAAGCTGAACCCGTCGCCGGTGATCGAACTGAACCGCGCGGTGGCGTTGTCGATGGCCGTCGGGCCGGAGGCGGGGCTGGAGATCGTCGACAAGCTGACGTCGGAGCCCGCGCTCAAGGCGTACCACCTCCTGCCGAGCGTGCGCGGCGACTTCCTGTCGAAGCTCGGCCGCCTCGACGAGGCCCGCGCCGAGTTCGAGCGCGCGGCGGAGATGACCGGGAACGACCGGGAGCGCACCCTGCTCCTGAACCGCGCGGCCGAATGCACCCCTCGCGTTTAGTCCTCTGAATGCGGTGGTTCGACCGCATTCAGAGGACTAAACGCGTCAGGCGGGGGCGGGGCGAAGCGCGGTCAGCGCCCGGTGCTGCCCCAACCGGACCGCCTGGACGGAGCAGCCGAGCGCGAGCGCGGTGTCGTCGGCGGAAAGCCCGACGAGCGACCGCAGCACCATGATCTCGCGCTGCTGCCCCGGCAGCCCCGAAAGCGGGTTCGGCAGTTCGGCGGCGGTCCGGTGGAAGTCGTCGACCAGACCGTGCGTGACGTCGTAGGCGAACGCGAGCAGGGCGCGCGCACCGGCCGTCCCGGCGACGATCTCGCGGCAGCTGTCCTTGGCGACCGCGTCGGCGATGTCGTAGGTGCCCGAACGACGACCGATCCGCGCCCGGCAATAACGCACGACCAGGACGCGGACGGCGTCGACGAGTTTCGAAGTCGGCTCCATCCGCCCGTCGGCCTCCTCCGGCCGTCGCGAACCGTGTCCTTCCATCGGCTCCCTCTCCCACCTTTCAGATGAGCACGGCCGCGGGGGAGGGAGGTACGGTCTTTTTGCCCACACGAGCGGGTCAGGCCTCGATGAAGACGATCCGCTCGGGCTCGATCGTGAGGCTCACGGTCTGCCGTTTCACGCTCACCAAGGTCTCGAATTCCGTCGCGTGCCCGTCCGGGACGGTGAACAGGCGATCGTTGCGGGAATCGAGGAAGTCGGAGAAGCCGGTCAGCGAGACCCCGCCGCTTTCGTCGAGCGCGAGGTAGTCGACGAGCCGGCGGAACAGTTTCGGCAGTATCACCAGTTCGTCGGCGAGTTGCCGCCGCGACGCGAGCTTGAACCCGGAGTTCGTGACGTCCTGCGGCCACAGCCCGAGCCCGTTCTGGCGGGCTTTGACCGCGGCTTCGGCCAAGGCGTCACGGAGATCGGGATAAAGCAGTGAATAGAACGTCGGATAGACGAGACCGTCCGCGACCTGCCGGTAGTTCGCGGAGTTCTTCAGCGTTTTGACGTCGAGATGGACCTTGGAAAGGTCCGCCGACCGTCCCGGCCGCTGCCCGGGAAAGGCGAACGCCACGGCTCGTCCGTATTTGTCGGCGAATCGCGTCAGTATGTGACCGGCTACCTTGATCGGCGTCGACGATGTGACCCTTCCCCGTTCGTCGCGTTCGACGGTTTTGAAGCCGAGGCACTTCAGCAGGTTCGCCGCGGCGGCGTCGGCGAATTCCGCGGGCTGGTGCCACATCCCGCCGGTTCCCCTGGCCTGGTAATGCGTTTCGAGCGCGTCGATCGCGTCGAGCCGCAACTGCATCCCGCCCCGCGAATTGAGCCGGACCTTCAGGCCCGCCTTCTTGGTCGCCTGCGGGTCTTCGGGATAGAACCGCACCGAATCGCCGTCCGGTGAGGCTCCGACAAGCTGGAACGTACCTTTGATCAGCGTCATGGGCATGAGGACAACGGTAGTTCGCATTCCGGTGAACGGATCCGGTGTTCATCCATCCAGCCCAATGGCCGGTTAAGATCGGATGACCAATGTGGACATTCTCGAAAGGGTAATGACGGCCTGCGCCGAAAGTCGGCGAGTCGTCCGTCTGAACACGCGTGTCGTCCGTCCCGTCACGCGTGTCGTCCCGCCAGTCACGCGAAATCCCCGCCGGGCACGGGGCGGTGACTCTTGAGGCCTTCACTACGCCTCTGTGTCGTGCCCTTGGCCCTGGCCGGGGCGCGACACGGTCGCCGACCGGCATTCACGTTCACGACGGGATCATGAACCGCAGCACCGTCGCCTGGAGCAACGAGATCACCCCGACCACGGCGGTCAGCACCACCGACCACAGGAACGTCTGCCGCAGCAGCGCGCCTTCCTTCCCGGACTGGCCGATCGCGGTGGCGCCGATGGACAGGTTCTGCGGCGAGATCATCTTGCCCATCACGCCGCCGGAAGTGTTGGTGGCGCCGGCGAGGATCGGGTCGACGTGCAGTTGCTGAGCCGAAATCACCTGCATCGGCCCGAAGAGACTGTTCGTCGACGCGTCCGAGCCGGTGAGGAAGACGCCCAGCCAGCCGATGTAGGCGGAGAACAACGGGAACAGCACCCCGGTGGTCGCGAGCGCGAGGCCGAGGGTCTGCGTCGCGCCCGAGTAGTTCATGACGAACGCGATCGCGAGGATCATGAAGATCGTCGCCAGCGCCCACCGCATCTGGTGCAGTGTCCGGCGGTAGGTCGCCAGCAGCAGCCGCGGTCTCGCGCCCATCGCGAACCCCGCCACGATCGCCGCGATCAGGGCCACCGTTCCCGGCGAATAAAGGAAGTCGACGGTCAGCGTCGCCGCGTATGGCGTGTCCTTGGGCGTGATCGGCGCGTGCTGGACGACCTCCTTGTGCAGCCCCGGCCACGCGAACACCCAGTCGGCCTTGTGCAGCAGCTTCGTTAGGTCCAGCCATTCGGGCAGGTTCTTGAAGATCGTGCCGATCCGGGAAAGGAAGATCGCCGCGATCAGGACGATGTACGGCGCCCACGCGTACAGCGCGCCGCGTCCGGCCTTCGCCGCGCCGAGACTGGCCTTCACCGGTTCTTCGCCGTCGAAACGCCAAATCGCCGACGGCTGCCAGAACCGCGTCAGTATCCACAGCGACGCCATCGCGGCGAGCGCGGCGACGACGTCGACGAGGCTCGGGCTGATGAAGTTCGAGGTGACGAACTGCATGACCGCGAACGACAACCCGGCCGTCAGCACGGCGGGCCAGACCTCGATCATCCGCTTCCAGCCCGCGAGGACCACGATCAGGAAACCGGGGACGATCAACGCCAGCAACGGGAGCTGACGCCCGACCATCGACGAGAACAGTTCCGTCGCCTGCTCCTGTTTCAGATCGAGGATCGGCGCGGTCAGCCTGCCCAGCACGATCAGCGGATTGCCGAGACCGCCGAACGCGACCGGCGCGGTGTTCGCCAGCAACGCCAGGACGACCGCCTTCACCGGCGGGAAACCGAGCGCGGCCATCATCGCCGCGGTGATCGCGATCGGCGAGCCGCCGCCCGCGATCCCTTCCAGCAGCGCGCCGAAACCGAACGCGATCAGCAGCGCCTGGAGACGGCGGTCCTCACTGAACCCGGCGAGGACCGCCTTGATGTCGTCGAACCGTCCGGTCGCGACGGTGACGTTGTGGAAGTACACGGCGTGGAACGCGATCCAGGCGACCGACCACACCCCGAAGACCAGCCCCATGGCGGCGGAATCGAGGGCGAGCCCGGCGGGCATGCGATACAGCAGCACCGCGACCAGCAGCGCGGTGATCAGCGCGAGCCCGGCCGAGAGGTGCGCCGAGCGGCGCAGGACTCCCAGCGTCACCAGCAGCACGATGATCGGCAGCGCCGCCAGCGCGGCGGAAAGCCACAGCCCGCCCGCCGGCTGGTAGTCCTGGAGCCAGCCCACCTCAGGCCCTTTGCGCCCGGACGTAACCCAGGCGGAGCGACAGCGCGGCGGCGGTCCCGGCCACCGTCGCGCCGAGTTCGTCGGTGCGACGGAGGACGCGGCCGGCGGGACCCGCGACGCTGATCGCGGCGATCGGCCGTCCGGTGTGGTCGCGGACGGCGGCGGCCACACAACCGACGTCCGGTTCGTTCTCGACGTCGTCCACGGCCCAGCCGCGACGGCTCGTCCTGGCGAGATCGTCGAGCAGCCGGACGGGATCGTTGATCGTCTTGAGCGTGAGACTGTCGAGTTTCATCCGGCGGATGCGTTCGACGCGGTCCTGTTCGGGCAACGCCGCCAGCCACGCCTTGCCCAGTGACGTCGCGTGCTGCGGACGGCGGGTGCCGAGGCGGCAGGCCAGCGTGACGGCGTTGGCGCTGCGTTCGGTGGCGACATAGACCATCGTGTCGTTGTCCGGGACGGCGAGATACGTGGTCTCGCCGCTCCGCTCGGCGAGGGACGCGAGGTAGCGCGGCGCGCAGCGGTGCAGATCGGTCGCCGCCATCGCGCGGGCGCCGAGTTCGACCAGCCGGGTACCGAGCCGCACCCGGCCGGTGGCGCGATCGGCTTCGAGGTATTCGAGATTCTTGAGGGTGCCGACGATGCGGTAGGCGGCGCTCCGGGAGAGACCCAGTTGCCTGGCGATCGCGTTGGTGGAAATCTCCTGGTTCTGGCCGACGTGCTCGAGAACCGCGAGACCGCGCTCGAGTGTGCCACTGGAATCCAGCCCGCGTGGTGTGCCCACTTCGCCCTCCGTAGGACCGGGGTGCCACTGACCGGCACCTGTTTCCGCTAAGCGGATTCGGACGTTAACAGTTCACCGGACCCTTGGGAAGGTTTCTTAACAAACTGGCGACCGGACAAGTTTTCCCAGCTCGCGGGCTTCCCGTCAAGATCACCGGTTTGGACCAATCCGTTCGGCGGGTCCGATTCGGCGTATGACTTCAGAGGTCATTCTTCTGTTCACGGATATGAAAGAACCCTCGCCGGAAAATCGCGGCGAGGGTTCGGGGCGGAGTCCGTTTCTAACGCACCGAGAGGTTTCCGATCGCTCGGACGACCGCCGTGCAGCGATCTTCGACGTAGTCCAAACCGCCTTCTTCGGCGATCCGGCGGGACTCGGCGGAGACGATGCCCTGCTGCAGCCAAAGCGCCTTCGCGCCGATCGCGACGGCCTGTTCGGCGATCGGCGGGGTGTCGGCGGACGGGCGGAAGACGTCGACCAGGTCGACGGGCTCCGGGATGTCGGTGAGCGAGCGGTAGACCTTCTCACCCAGCAGTTCGTCGGCCGACGGGTGGACGGGGATGATCCGGAACCCGTGTGCCTGCAGTACGGCGGCGACCCCGTGCGAGGACTTGGCCGGATCGCGGCTCAGGCCCACGACGGCGATCGTCTTCGATCCGGCGAGGATCTCGGTGGCGCGATCGGTCATATCCCGTACAACGGCCACCGGCGCAAAGGAATTCCTAGAGCTTCCAGAGCCGCAGCCCGCGCACCCGGTACACCGGCCAGACGACGTGCCACATGCGGCGCCGCAGGAAGACCGCGGAACAGGTGAGGACACTGCGCGCGGACGTCGTCGCGACGTCGTGGCGGTCCGGCCAGATCTCGCCGTGCCGTCCGGCGGCGATCCGGAAGACGTTGACCAGGCCGCGGCCCTGCATGTCGAATTTCGCGCCGGTGTCGCCCGAATCCGGGGTCAGTGACGCGATCTCCGGGCCGAACGCGGCCGCGGGCGCCGGCCCCGCGTCGGCGGGGAGATCACCGACGGTCGCCGAGACGGCCTTGCCGTAGAGGCGCCGGGTGTAGCGCTGGAGCAGCAGCCGCTCCCACAACGGCAGGACCCGGCGGTGCTTGAGCAGTGCCGAACACTCCGCGTGCCCGATGGCGAAGATGTCGGTCAGCTCGTCGTAGGCGTTGTGCGCGGCGGGCTCGTTGAGGTGCACCCGCACCTCGTAGCGGATACGCGCGGTGAGCTCGTCGAGCTCCTCGCGGCGGTCGATCCTGGTCTTCGCCCGGGAGAGCGTCCAATCGGACATGGGAGCAGGCTAGGTGATGATCGGGGTCGTGCGAGACCCTTTCGGCCTAATCCGTGATGATGCGTTAAGAGCCTTGGAAGCAGTGGCTCTCGTTGACAACGGGGCGGACACGAAGCCCGGTATGCGTGTCTTTGAAGGGCGACTGCCCGCGCAGGCGGTCCGTGCTTGGCGTTTCGGTGTGGAGTATTTCGATGTGCCGACGACCGGAGCCCCGGCAAGTGTACGCGACATCGACGAGATTAAAGCGACGACTACTGCGCTTGATCGCCTCGATCGCCAGTTTGGCGGAGACTACTGCCGCGGGCTAGCTGTGAAGTATCTGACGAGCCGTGTATTGCCGACCCTTCGGAGGCCTGTATCTGATTCGGTGCGTCGTGAGCTATTCCAGGCCTCGGCAGTATTAGCCGAGGTTATCGGATACATGGCCTATGATTCTCAGCTTCATCGTCTCGCGCAGCACTATTTTGTCCACTCTCTCCGGCTTGCCAAAGAAGCGGGTAACCCTGCCTACGGATCGTTCGTTTTCGCCACCATGAGCCATCAGGCGTTGTACCTTGATCGACCTGACCAGGCGTTGGCGCTTGCTCGGGCTGCACAGGAGACTGCTTCGTCCGGCACCGTCGCGGCAGTGAAGACCGAAGCAGCCATGCTCGAAGCAACTGCATCCGCAGCCCTTGGCGATCACAGGGGTAGCACTGAGGCCTTACGCCGAGGTGAGAGGTCGTACGACCATCACGGTTCGGCAGATGAGACGCCCTACTGGATGGCACACTGGGATGACGCGGTGTTCGCGAGCTTCGCCAGCTCGGCATGGCTCGATCTAGGAGATGTTCGCGCGGCGGAACCGTACCTGCAGCTCCTGGTGGACAGGGCCCAGGGGCAGGTGCGTCGCGAGGTTTTCGCGGCTGGGCAACGCGCCAAGGCTGCCCTGCTCGAACAGGATGTGGAGCGATGTGTTCACTATGGCACGATGGCGGCCAAAGCCGCTGCGGCCGCCAACTCGAAGCGCTCGCATCACATCGTCCGCGACCTGCTCAGCCAGCTTGAAGGGCACCGGCAGCTGCGGCCTGTACGCGAGTTGACAGAGACGGTGGCCACGCTCCTACCAAGTGAGGCACCTTGACGCAAGAGCAGCCCAACCACTGCGGTGATCGCACAGTCTTCCAGCACGACTTGAAGGACGAGGGCGATCCAGAGCCCGAGTTCAACGTGGGAATCGCCGAGCGGCTGCCGCGAAAGAACGTTGCAGCAGGTGTGCTCATCCGTGACGATTCGGGTCGGATCCTCTTCATATCCCCGACCTACAAGCCGTTTCTGGACATACCGGGAGGCTTGACCGAGGACGAGGAATCGCCGCTAGCCGCTTGCTACCGCGAGGTTCGGGAGGAACTTGGGGTCGACTTGCAGATTGGCCGGCTGTTACTCATTGACTGGATGCCAACTCACGGCGTGTGGCGTGACAGTGTCCAGTTCATCTTTGACGGTGGCGTACTCGGCGTCGAGCAGATCGAGGCGATTCGACCGGCGGCCAACGAGGTCAGTCGCCTTGAGTTCCTCCACGTTGACGCTGCCAAACAACACCTTCGCCCATCAATGGCTCGGCGAGTTAGCCTGGCGCATCGAGCACTTCTGGACGGTTCGACGTATTACGCCGAGTTCGGTCGAACCCCGTAGGGTCGCAGCAGAAATAGAAGTAGAACAGATAGTGGTCGCTAAACTTTCTTAGTCCCAAACGATTTTGTGGTCGTGTAACCACGCTGGTGGATCCATGGCGCCGCTTTGAGCTGCCTGGGCAATTCTGCGATCGCGGCTTCGCTGTTCGATCCACCGCGGTGTGCCGCGTCGGTGCGTCGTGCGGCTGCGGCGGCTAGCCCCAGCTCGAATGACTCTTTCACGTCGCACGGCCTCGAAGGCTTCGAGTGCCGTCGCTGCCTCTTCGTTGCTGCGAAGTTGTTGAGCTAGAACAACTGCGTCTTCGAGGGCTAACGCGGCGCCTTGCTCTGTAGCTGGTGGGACGGCGTGGGCTGCGTCGCCGATGAGGATGAGCTGGTCTCTGCGCCATGTCGGCATGGTGTCGAGGGTGCGCGTGTTGGAGGGCAGGATGGCGGTCGCGGCTCGGATGATGTCCACGGCTGGCGTACGGTCGCGCCGAAAGAGCTTCACGAGGCGTTTGCGCCAGGTTTCGGTGTCGCGCGGTTCCTCCGTAGATAGTGGCTCTGGCGAGGCGATATTGGCATACCAGTAGATGTCGCCGCCAGCGGTTGTATAGCCAAACGTCGCCTTCCGCCCCCAGTAGATGTGAAAGGCGTCCGGCGACGGAGGAGCGGCGGTGCTCGCGGGGGCGTAGCCGTAGACGAGGTGGGTTCCGGCGTAGCGAGGTTTTGGTGCGGCGGGAAAGGTCAGCCGGCGGGTTGTGGAGTTGAGTCCGTCTGCGCCGATGAGCACGGTTCCTTCGGCTGTGGATCCGTCGTCGAAAGTTGCTAGGACGCTGTCGGAGCGGCTCGTCGCGGCTATCAGGCGCTTGTTCATGGTGACGGCCGCTCCGCGGTCGGCGGCCGCGGAGCGCAAGACGCGGGCGAGGCGGGCGCGGGGCATCGTGCGGGGGATGTCGTTGGGTTCGTTGCCGGTGAAGGAGACCGTGCCGAGGTGTCGGCCGGTGCCTGAGCTGAGTTCCGTGTTGGCGACGGGGTAGGAGATCTCGGTGACGATGTCGTGTGCGTCGATGGCGCGCAGGGCGTTGAGACCGTTGCGTGGAAGGCGTAGCGCGGCTCCGCTGTAGTCGCCTCCGTCGTGCCGAGCTTCATAGAGTTCGGCTGTGATGCCGGCTTTGCGCAGAGCTAGGGCAGCTGCGGATCCAGCGATGCCGCCGCCGACGATGATCGCGTGATGGGTCACGCGGCCCTCCCTGAAGTAGCTGAACGTGTGGCAGCAAAGGCACGTGAGAGCGCTACGAGTTCGTCGACCTCGTCGTGCGCCGAGTTGGTCTCCGGGATTGCGAGAGGGACGGCCCGCTGATGCTCGCCGTCGACAGGGGAGCCCTGGAGGGCTTCGGCGATGAGGTCTGACAGCGGCGTGTTGGCTGGATGGTCTTCGCGGAGTTTCGCTACGCGTGGGCTGATTCGGACGAGTCCGTCTCGGCATTCGATCATCCGCCGGTAGTAGCGCCGGTGCACGTCCCATACGCGGAGGGAGTCCCACGGCGTGGTGGAGGCGCGGAGAAATTCGTCTTCAGGGAACGCGTGGTGTAGCGCTGTCCACAACGGCCCAAGTGCTTGGTAGGCCTGACGTTGCCGCCACCAGATACGTATGGCGGTCAGTCGCATGCGGGCCGCCGGATAGAGAAGGCCGACCACGATCGCGACGATGCCGGTGAACGACAGCGTCCCGTTCACGCCGATGATGTTCATGAACAGGGTTCCAGTGAACCAGTACTCCACGTCGATCGCTGCGAATATTCCGCTGGTTACGGCTGTCAGTGCGAAGCCGACAGCCGCGACGCGGAGTCCCAGGGCCAGTCGCCGCTCGGCCTGGCGCGCGTAGCGCAGTGCTGAGATTGCACAGGCGGCCAGCGCGCAGCCCATGAATGCGTTCGCGGCGAAGTAGATGACCGACATGTACGGGATGGACATCGGCGCCGGCGCCAGGATGGCGGCACCGATCATGACGACTTCGGCGGCGAGGAGGACCAGCACGTTGCGACGGGTGCGGCGTTTGGCCACCTGTCGAGGCAGCGTCGCCGCATCGAAGAAGAACAGCAGGGAGAGAACGGCGGCCGACGTGGGAGCGTGCCATGCGACGGCGGACCACACCGGGCCCCCGCGCACGAGCGACGCGTCGCCGACGACGTCACGCAGGATGCGCCCAATGAGCGCGAAGGCGAGGAAGCCGACGATGCCTTGTAGGGGGAGGTTCCAGGGTTGCCTGCTGAGCTGATAGCCCTTCCAGATGAGGCCGCCGAGGAGGCAGCAGATCAGTGCGGCGCTGATGAGCCAGCTCATAGCCAGCCGATCCGGGCGCCGAGAGCGGTGTCCATGCCGCGCGCTGCGCCGTCAGAGGGCCGCGGGGCCGCGATGTTCAGGATGGACGCCCACTCGAGGATGATCGTCGCGACAGCTTCGGCCTCCCGTTCGTGGTCGGTGTCGTAGGCAGTTCTCCGAAGCGCCCGTTTCACCGCGTCATCGCCGATATCCGGGTACTGCTCGCTCAGGGATCGTGTGTCTGGCGTCGTGAGCCCGTCGGGAAGGACGTCGCTGTCGAGAGCACCCTGGTGGCCGCCGAGGATGTGGCCGAGTTCGTGCAGGACGATGTGGTCCTGGTGCAGTTTGGACGTTTCCTTCTGGAAGAGGATGTAGTCCGCTTCTCGTGTGGAGATCCACATGCCGAAAGGGCCGGGGACAGGGATGGGGTAGGCGATTAGGCGGATCGGTTTGCCGCGGATCTCGCCCATCTGACGGCATAGCTCGGTGACGTCCAGGGGCGGGCGAATATCGAGCTTGCTCAGCATCTCACGGCATTGTCGGCGTATGCGCCGTTCTGACACCCGCACCCTCCCCTCGCAGCAGCGACTTCAGGCAGCATCGCAGAAATCGCTATGGCCAGTCCGTTCTAGACGCCTGGAAGCCCTCCATCGGGTGGCGTGGGCCTCTCGGCTCGCTCTTGCTGGTAGACGAGTTCGAGCATGTCCTTCACCAGCTTCAGTCGTTCGGGTGACAGCTGGCCGGCGCGCATCGCCAGCAGCTGAATCTCCTCGTCACCGGACAAGCTGGCCATCCTGGCGCGCTCCGCCTTCAGCGCTTCCAGCTGTTGGTCGACTTGCCGTACCAGCTCGTTGTCGTCATCGAAGAAGTACGCGACCGGGACCTCGAAGAAGGCAGCTAGCCCTTCCAGGTAGCTCTTCGTCGGATTGGTCTTCGTGCCGTTACGGAGTCCCCAGATGTAGCTCTGAGATGCCGTCCTGGCGTATCCGCCAGCGACAATGAATTCGGCGACCTGCTCGTTGCTGTACTCCTTGCCGTCCGGTCGCTTCTTCGTCGCGAAGAGGTCGTTCAGCTTCGCGGCGAGCGTTCGCGTCGCTTGCCCTGCCACCCCAGGCCTCCATGACAGCCGCCGTGTCTTCACTGATGAGACACCCAATCGGGTGATCACTTTCTCGTCAGTTGAAAAGAACTTTCTCCTGAGAATAGTCTCGAGTCCACGATGTCTCAACTGAGGAGAAAGTTCGCCACCCAGGTGGGCTAGCGGGCTTGGAGCCTCAAGGTCGGAGGAAGTTGATGGTGACCGCAATGGCGCCAGTGCAGGAGGCAGGTCCGGGCTCGCCCCGGCGCAGCGGGGCAAGAGCGGCTCGCGTCTAGCGCGGCCGATTGCTCTGCGGATGGGGAGACGCAGATGCGACAAATCAACAGCTTTGCCGAGGCGGTGCACCGGCTGCGCCGTGAGCGGGGAATGAGCCTGGGTGATGTGGCCGCGAAAGCCCGCTACAGCCCGAGCTACTTATCCAAGCTGCTCCACGGCCAACGGCGCCTTCTGCCGGAGGTCGTGCGCCAGATCGACACGGTCCTCGACGCGAAGGGGCAACTCGAACGCCTCGCCGAACAACAACGCTCCGAAGGCTCGGCGGGCGGGGACAAGCCGATGCAGTTGCCCGCCGACGTCCCAGGGTTCGTCGGGCGGACAGACGTCCTGCGGACGATGGACGACGCACTCGCGAGCCGGGCGGAGGGGGGCGCCCATACGATCGTGATCGAAGGAGGCTTCTGGGTCGGGAAAACGGCCCTGGCCGTGCACTGGGTTACTCGAAATCTGGATCGGTTTCCCGGCGGCTGCCTCTTCGCTGATATGCGCGGGCTCGGCCCCGGTACGCCCAGTACGCCGGAGGAGGTACTCGATGGCTTCTTGCAGGCATTGGGTGCCGGTCAAGCAGACCTGAGCGGCGCACTTGAGGTCCGGGCCGCACGGTTCCGATCGATCCTCGCCGAACGCCCAGCCGTGGTGGTCCTCGACAACATCGCTGACTACAGCCAGGTGCGGCATCTGCTGCCCGGCGGCGGCAGCGTCGTCGTTGCTACCAGCCGCGAGCACCAAGCCAGCCTGCTGCTGCGGACCGGCGGCGTGTCGATCGACTTGCCCGCCCTGCCGGTCGCCGACGCACTGACCTTGCTTGCCAGCCGCGCCGGCCGTCATCGGCTAGCCGCGGACCCCGTTGCCGCGGAAGCGGTCGTACGGCGCTGCGGCCGGCTTCCCATGGCGGTCCTGATCGTCGCGGAACACCTCCAGCAGCGTCCCGACAGCACGCTGGGCAAGATCGCCGCCCAGCTGGCGACCGACCGCCACCGGCTGGACCTCTTCACCTCGCCGGACCCTACGGTCAACATCCATGGCGTGATCGACCTGTCCTACCTCGCTCTGCCGCCGGCCGCGGCACGGCTGTTCCGTCTGTTGGGGATCTGTCCCGCGTGCATCGTCAGCGCGGACTCCGCTGCCGTGCTCGCCGGCATCGAACCCGACCTTGCGGAGTCACTTCTCACCGTGCTTCGGGAGGCTCACCTGGTAACGCCCATGCCGGATGGCCGCTACTGCATCGACTACCTCCTCCGGGCGTACGCACATCAGCGTGCGCTGGTCGAGGAGCACCTCCGGGACGTCGAGAAGGCCCAAGACCGGGTTCTCCGGTGGTACACGGCGCGGGCGCTTTCCGCCAACAACTCGCTTATCCCGAACTGGCGTGACTCGACGATCGATAGCCTGCTCGCGAACTTCGACCAAGGCAGCCCTGGCTTCGATGAGGCGATGTCCTGGTGTCAGACCGAGGTCGCGACCGCCCTGCAAATCGCGAAGAACACCCGCAGCCACCTCGCAAAGGACCTCCTGTGGGTCCTACCGACGGCATTCCTCCCGTACTTCGCCATCACTCGAAGCTGGACCGACTGGCTCATTGCCGCCAACGACGGGCTCGACGCCGCGATCGCGGCGAAAAGCACTGCGGGCACTGCTCGTAGCCTGCAAGTCCTCGGCTGGGCCGAGCGGGACCTCGGCCGGACGTCTGAAGCCATCTCGCATCTCACGCAAGCCCTCGAGCTATTCGTCGAACTCGGCGACGAGCTGCCCGCGGCATGGACCGCACACGGCTTGGCGCTCGCTCTCGCCGATAGCCAACGGCACGGTGAAGCGATCGCCCACTTCCTGGTGGCGGACGACCGGTTCCAGGCACTTCACCACGGCATCGGCGTCGTCATGAACCGGGCAGCACTCGCCCTTGCCTTCCATGAGGCCGGTGATCGCGAGCGAGCCGTCGACACTGCGCGCGAGGCGCTGAGTCTCGCTCAAAGGCGTGACTCTGATGACATCCACAGCTTCGTGCACCACAGCCTTGGCCTCCTGCTGCAGCGCAGAGGCGAACATAGGGCGGCTCTTACGCACTTCGATGCCGCGGTCTCCCTTCGCCAGCGTCCGTGGCAACGATGGAACCTCGCTGACACACTGATCGCCCGAGCGGATTCCCTGCTAGCCCTGGGATTTCGTCCGCAGGCCACAGCCGCCTACGAAAAAGCCGCCGACATGCTGGAAAGCCTCCGCGATTCCCGGGCACACGAAATTCGCGCGCGCGCCGCGTTGGGCGGAAAACCTGAGTGGGCAGCGAAGAACGAGCCAGCTGGTACAGTTCCACTCTTTCCTTCGTGGGCACGATAACGCATTTGTAGCCACGGTTGAATGCGATGGTTCGAGCCTGTCGTGCGGCTAAGCAGGCATGCGCTCTCTGGTTCATGAATTTGGTATTCAGTGTGAGCCCAGCCAGATCTAGCCTGGCTGGTCTCACACTGGTTTCGGCGCCTGGTGGCACGTTGTCTTCCTGGGCTCTAGAGGTCTTCGTGGTTAATGAAAACCATTGCCATCTTGACAGGGTCATGACAAGATCAACACAGAATCGGCACAACGTTGTGCTCGCCTGAAGGGTTCCCGCACAACTTGCGGCGGTGGATAGTGAATAGCAGAACAATGCAACCCGCCACGAGATCGATTTCATCGGTCTCGTGGATTATCAGTGGCTCGTCGTTCGACTATTCGGTTCCATTACTCTTAAGGGTTGAGGATATGATTGGAATTTCGCGGACTCGTGCGGTTCGATACGGTTTGGCTGGAGCGGTCGCAGCGCTCGCGGTCGCAGGGTCGGGTGTGACGGCAAACGCTGCCATGGCAAGGGAAGCAGCGGCTGGCAGTCCTGTCACCGTCAGCGAGGGATGTGGCTTTCTCGGCTGGGGAAAGTATCGGCACTGCGATGGCGGTACCGGGTCCACTGTGATGCTGGACGTCGAGGATATCTTTGGTGGTCTCTTCCGCTACTGCGTCGGGCCCGGCACGACCGATCTCCAGCCGGTCATCAGATGGCGGGTGACTGGTGCCTGGTGGAACGGGGGCTTCGGCTGTATTCCGGGCTATTACGGCCCAGCGTGATCGAGACTCGCCAGAGTTGCCACCGCTGGCCCGAGACTTGCTGATCGGCGGTTGCCCTGGTGCTCCGGGGAGGTCAGCGCCCCGGACGCGGCGTGGCGGGAATCCAAGCTCTCCGCCCCAGTTTGGCCCGTCACGCCGCACCCCAACTAGTTGCTTGCAACAAGCGCTCCGTCGGTGTCATCGGGGGATCGACGGAAGCCGCCGGGGTGGCGCGCCCCTCCCCTCAAGCGCCACCCCGGCAACCCCGCAAGCGCACAAAGCCAGCAGGTACGACAGTCCCGCTACGACGTTGTCAGGGAAGCAGGGAAGAACGATGACGAGCCGGGCACCCGTGGAGTCACATCGCACGGCGACAGGCGTTCTAACCGTTCGCCAGCACCATAACCAGCGTGCCGGCCAGAAGGCACGGGCCGAACGGCACCACCACGGTGCCGTCGTCATCACGGCGTCGGACGCCGGGCGCAGCGACCATGACCAGCGCGAGCAACGAGGCCGTCAGCAGTGCCCCGGCGACCTGGGCCCAGCCGATCCAACCGGTCACCAGTCCGACCACGGCGGCGGCGCTGACGTCGCCGGCACCGATACCCCCGCTGGTGGCCATGGCGAGAATAAGGAACAGTCCTCCCGCTGCGGCGAGTGCGGCAAGCGCTCGTACACCCGGCGCGGGGTCGCGACGGACCAAACACAGGACAGCGAAACCCGCCATGGCGCCGGCAAGCAGAGGCCACATCAAGGCCCGGGGAAGCCGGTGTTCGCACCAGTCTATTACCGCCAGGGGAACCGCCAGGACGGTCACGAACCCGTAGACGGCGAGTTCGCCGCGTGCTCCCACTCGCCAGCCCAGCAAGCCGAGGGTGGCGGCCGTGAGCACCGCGCCGAACCACCACGCTGCGGCCAGCCTCCGCTCCTGTCGCAGGAACCGGCGTGTGAGCCCGCTCGCCGCCGCACCGAGCACCAGGCCGGCGGCGGCACCGCAACTCCACCACCAGCTGCTCGCCGTCAGCTGCACAAGTCCTCCACCCCTCGTCTGATCACCTTGTACGCCATCCTGCCCGCCCGATCTTCCGGTCGACCGGCTCTCAAACCAACGGGTGAACTTCACGCGAGTGCTGCTGTCCGGAGCGCCATCACCACGAAAGTCGGTCTTGAGGCGAACCTGCTGCAGTGGAGCATCACGGAGGTGCGGTCCGCCCGCTCTGATCTGCGATCGTCGATGAAAAGGGGGACCGTAATGACCCACTACCGCAGCACCCGCCTCGCCCTGACCGGCCTTGCCGCCGCGGCCGGACTTGGCTTGAGCGCCTGCAGCTCGGACGACAGCGCAACCCAGCCTTCCGTAACGCCAGCCCCGCCAATCGCTCCCAGCACCACAGCCGTCTCGCCCGCCGACATCGCCAAGCAGAAGGCCACTGACGCCTATCTGGGCATGTGGAGCGACATGGCCGAAGCCGCGACGACCTCGGACTGGCAAACACCAAAACTGGCTCAGAACGCGACAGGCGAGGCGCTGCAGACCATTTCCCGAAGTTTGTACGCCGATCACTACAATGGCCTGGTCACCAAAGGGCAGCCCGTCAATCACCCGAAGTCGGCTTCGGTAGAGCCACTGGACAACCCGACTTCGGTCACGCTCACCGATTGCGGCGACTCGACGAACTGGCTCAAGTACCGGGCTGACAATGGCCAGCCAGCCAACGACGGGCCAAGCGGACGCCGACAGATCGAGGCCTTGGTGAAGAAAGCCGTCGATGGCTCTTGGAAAGTGACGACCTTCGCGGTACACGAGGTCGGATCATGCACCGGGTAAGCAGGACCGCACTTACAGCGGGCGCGGCGATCGTGCTTTCTCTCGCTGCGGCAAGCCCGGCTTTGGCCGATGGTTGGGGCAACGTCAAGTGCGGTGAAGCCGGAAACCCGTCCTGCGATCTCGGCGCTGGTCGCGGCGGCCACTCCGCTCCTATCCCGGGCCCCGTGCCCGGCCCGAAACCTGGTGGCCCGAAGTCGCAGGCAGGCGAACAGGGCAAAGCCGCTCCGCCGCCCGGCGACCGGGTTGTCGGCGGCGACGACAACCAAGCCGATTGCTCGTACGTGCGCAGCAACTACCAGCCACCGGCGAACGGTGTGCAGACGATCCGCTTCCACCCACGCCGCTCGGATTCCGGTGGGGTGCAGTTCGTGTCGCTGGCCCGTCCGCGGCCCGAAAGTGTGGTGCTGGCACAAGGTCCAGGGCCGGGCGGCGCGTGGTACGTCTATCAGTGTTCCGGTCAGGGGCAGCGGGACGCGCTCTACCGGGCGCCGGTGTGGATCCCCGATGGTCAGGCACCAGGTGCCGCGCCGCTGCCCTCGCCAGAAGAGTTGGCCGAGCAGGCGCGGTCGCAGCTGCGGTTGCCGAGTCCGGTGATCGCGTCGAGCCCGGCCGGAACCCAGCTGGTGCAGCTGCCGACGTGGCTGTGGCTGGACCGGGCGATGTGGCGGCCGCAGTCGGCGACGGCTTCGGTTCCCGGGGTGTCGGTCACCGCGACAGCGACCCCGACCGGGGTGTCCTGGGCCATGGGCGATGGCAGCACCGTGTCCTGCGCTGGACCGGGCACACCGTTCCCCGCCCACGGGGATCCGCGGGCGGCGTCGCCCGATTGCGGTCACACCTACCAGCGTTCGTCGGCCGGTGCGCCGGGCGAGCGGTTTCCGGCCGTGGCGACGGTGTCGTGGCGGATCACGTGGTCGGGCGCCGGGGCGTCGGGCACGTTCCCGGACATGACCACCAGCGCGACAGCGTCCTTCCGGGTCGCCGAGGCTCAAGCCTTGGGCACCGGATAACCCGGACGACGTCCCCAAACTGAATCAGCAGTTCTCTTTCCTTTTCCTGACCGTGTATTCGCGGCGGCATTTGCTAGCCGGGTGAATACGTGGTGCGGGTGAGCTATGCCTGGAGGGGTTTATCGTGACCAGTACCGACAGTCCCGCGCGCGGCGACAACGCGACCGGCGAAGCACGGCCTGTGTCGTGGCTGGATTCCTCGGGTTCACCGGCAAGGTCGGCCGCGCGTCGCGGTCGGCAGCGCCGGTTGCCGCATCTGGTGGCCGGGGTGCTGCTGGTGGTGCTGTGTGTCGGTGGCGCGGTGTGGTGGATGACCAGCACCCAGGACCGGGTTCCGGTGCTGGCGCTGGCGAAGCCGGTACCGCTCGGGCATGTGCTGACGCCCGCGGACCTACGCAGCATCGACGTGTTCGCCGCGCCGGGCGTGGCACTGATACCGGCGGATCGGGCGGCGAGCGTGCTGGGGCGGCCGATGGCGACCAGCCTCGGCGCGGGAACGCTGCTGACGCCGGACGCGGTGGGCGCTGCCGCGATCCCAGCGGTGGGCCGGGCGGTGGTCGCGGTCGTCGTGAAGCCGGGGCAGGCCCCGCCCGAGCTGGCCGCCGGAGCCCCGGTGACCGTCGTCGTGACCGCCGCCACCGCGGCAGGAACCTCGGCCACCGGACAAGCACCAGGAACGTCCTGGCGTGCCACGGTCGTCGGGGTCACCCCAGCAGGAACGGATCAGACCACCGTGGTGTCGCTGGAAATCGACACCACCGCGGCTTCACAGCTGGCTCAGGTCCCGGCCGGCCAGCTGGCGTTGGTGATGCAACCGGCGGGCGGTGAGCGGTGATGCTGATCGCCTTGTGTTCGGTGAAAGGCTCGCCGGGCGTGACGACCCTGGCTGTCGCGCTGGCCATGACCTGGCCGCATGCCGAGAGCATGCGCCGTCTGGTCGCCGAGGTCGACCCGTCCGGAGGCGATCTGGCGATGCGGTTCGGCCTGCCGGCCGCCCCAGGGCTGGTGAGCCTCGCCGCCGCGGCACGCCGCACCCGTGATCCCGCGGTGGTGTGGGACCACACCCAAGCGTTGCCCGGCGGCGCCCGCGCGCTGGTGGCCCCGCCGGGTGGCACGCACGCGCGCGCCGCACTGTCGACCCTGGCCACGGCCCCGGACGGGCCGCTGCTGCCCGTCGTGGCCCGCGACGAGGGTGTGGTGGTGTTCGCGGATTGCGGGCGGGTGGATCCCGGATCACCGGCCGAGGCGATCGCGCGCTGCGCCGATGCTCTGGTGTTGGTGATTGGTTCTCAGGGCGACGACCTCGCCCACGCCGCGGCGCGGCTGGGGGAACTGGCGCGCTGGACGCCACGCCCCGGCTTGTTGCTGACCGGTGATGGTTATCCGACCGTGGATGTCGAGCGTGAGCTGGGGGTACCCGCGATCGGGCGTCTCCCGCACGACCCGGCCGCTGCCGCCACGCTGACCGGTCATCGGCCGCCATCCGCTCGCCGCCGCGGTGACAACGGTGGCCTTGCCCGCCACGCTGCCGCTCTCGCCCGCACCCTGGCCGAACCCGCCACTCCCATCGCCTCACCACCGGCGACCATGCCGCCCGGTGTCCCGGGTGTACCTGCCCAGCAGGTGCGCCGGCCCGGTGGCGTGCTCATCAGCCCGCCCGGCCTCGGGCCACACCCGGCGTCCGCGCCGCCGCCGCAGGTGAGGGATCCGCGACACAACGGCCATCAGCCCAGCTCTGCCGGGAAGGAGCAACGCGCATGACAGAGGCCGACCACCCCGCCATGTCCGCCGCCGCGACCGGCCCGAGGGATGCCGAGCAGCGGTTACGCGCCCGGCTCCGGCAGGCGTTGACCACGGACCTGCCCGGCCGGGTCGAGACCGTGTCCCGGACGAGCGGCGGTGCGTTGAGCGTGGCGCGGCGTCGCGAGATCGGCCGCGAGGTCCTCGACACCGCGGTCGCCGCACACAGTGAGACCGAACTCCTGGCCGGGCGTGCCCTGGTGGATTCGGCTACGGAGCAGCGGGTCGTCGACCAGGTCTTGGACGAGGTGTTCGGCTTGGGCGGGCTGCAGCCGCTGCTGGCGGATCGCTCGGTGGAGACGATCGCGGTCAACCGCTTCGACCGGGTGTTCGTGCAGTACAACGACGGTCGCCGTGCCCAGGTGGCGCCGGTGGCGGCGTCGGACGTGGAGTTCACCGACCTGATCCGCACTCTCGCGGCTCGGGCGTCGTCGGAGGAGCGCCGGTTCGATCGTGGCAGTCCGGCGCTGAACCTCCAGCTTCCCGGCGGCGAGCGGCTCTTCGCGGTCCTCGGTTTGACGGCGGGTGGGGTGACGGCGTGCACGATCCGCCGGCACGGCTACCTCACCGCCACCCTCCCGCAGTTACGTCGCCGCGGCACCCTCGACATCGGGCTGGAACGGTTCTTGCGCGCGATGGTGCGGGCGCGGAAGAACGTGCTGATCACCGGCGGAACCGGCGCAGGGAAGACCACGCTCCTGCGGGGCCTGGCGGCGGAGATGGACCCGCTGGAGCGGATCGTCACGGTCGAGGACGCCTTCGAACTCGGTCTCGACCGGGATCCCGAGCTGCACGCCGACGTCACCGCCCTGCAGGCCCGCGAACCCAACGTCGAGGGCGAGGGCGCCATCGATCAGGCGGAGCTGGTCCGCTGGGGCCTGCGCATGTCCCCGGACCGGGTCATCGTCGGCGAGATCCGCGGGTCTGAGGTCATCCCGATGTGCAACGCCATGTCACAGGGCAATGACGGCTCCATGGCCACCCTCCATGCCAGTAGTTCGAAGATCGCGTTCACCCGCCTCGCCTCCTATGCCGCCCAGGGACCGGAGCGGCTCCCGTTGGAGGCCACTGCGCTGCTCGTCGCGTCAGCGGTGCATTTCGTGGTCCACCTCGACCGCGCCACCGACCGGACGACACGGGTGATCGCCTCGATCCGGGAGGTGATCGACGCCGAGGACGGGGCGGTGATCTCCAACGAGGTCTACCGCCGCGGCCCGGACCGCCGCGCCGTCCCGGTGGCCGGCGCTCTGCGTGCCGACACCCTCGACGACCTCGCCGCAGCCGGATTCGACCCCGACCTGCTGGCCCGTCCGGAGGGGTGGTGGACACCATGAACATCCACACCACCATGCTCGCCGCCGCTCTCGGCTTGGGGGCGGGCGTCGGTCTGCTGCTGATCGTGGCCGCCTGGCGCCGGCCCGCGGCAGTGCCGTCGTCCTCGCGTCCTCACACGTTGCTGCGCGCCGCACGCGACCGGGCCGGAGGCCGACGGGTGCTGCTGCGCCTGGCCGTGGCGGTCGGCGCGGGCGCGCTGACCGGGGCCGCGACCGGGTGGGTGGGCGGCGCGGTGCTGGCCGCCGCTGCGGCGTGGTTCCTGCCCCGCCTGGTCGGCCCGGACCGCGCCCACGCCCGCCGGGTCGCGCGGATCGAGGCGATCGCGTCGTGGACGGAGATGCTGCGCGACGTCCTGTCCGCCGCGGCAGGGCTCGAGCAAGCCATCCTCGCCACCGCCCCGCTTGCGCCCGCGGCCATCCGGGGCGAGGTCACCACCCTCACCGCGAGGCTGGAAAGCGGGCAGCGCCTGGCGCCGGCCCTGCGAGCACTCGCGCGCGAGCTGGACGACCCGACCGCAGACCTCGTCCTGGCCGCCCTCGTCCTCGCGGCCGAGCACCAGGCCCGCCAGCTCGGCGACCTGCTCGGCTCCCTGGCCACCACCGCCCGCGAGCAGGCCGCGATGCGGATGCGCGTGGAGACCGGCCGCGCCAGGACCCGGACCTCGGTGCGGGTCATCGTCGCCACCACCCTCGCCTTCGCCGCCGGGGTCGTGCTGTTCAACCGGGCCTACCTCGACGTCTACAACGCCGCCACCGGCCAGATCGTCCTGCTGCTCATCGGGTCCCTGTTCGCCGCCGGGTTCGCCTGGCTCGCCCGGATCGCGACCGGCGGACGGCAACCACGGGTCCTCGCCCTGGACACCCCAGAGGCGACCCGTCCGCGAGACGGCGAGGGCGTGACCGTCGGGGGAGGTGAGCGTTCATGATCCCGGCACTCGTCTTCGGCTCCGGTGCTGGCGCCGGGCTCTGGCTGCTCCTGGCCTGGGCCGTGCCGCCTCGCCCGGCGCTGAGCGACCAGCTCGCCAAGGTCAGTGCCAGGCGGCTGGCTACGCCGATCGTCCTCACCGGCGAGGCCGCGTGGGTGCGCGCCTGGGGCCGCGTTTTCGTGCCCGGCCTGCGGATTCTCGGGCTGCCCGGTACGAAGATCGAGGCCGATCTGCGGGTCGCCGGCCGCGGCGTCGACACCCACCTGGCATCCAAAGCCGTGCTCGCCATGTCCGGGCTGCTGGCGCCGTGGCTCTTGCAAGCCGTGCTGGCACTGGGCGGACTGTCGCTTGGTGTCGAGGTGCCACTGCTGGCCGGGCTCGTGCTCGCCGCGCTCGGCTTCCTGTCCCCGGACCTCGAGGTCCGCGCCAAAGCCACCCAGTCGCGGCGCGAGTTCCGCGACGTACTCTCGGCCTTCCTCGACCTCGTCTGGATCACCCTCGCCGGGGGAGCTGGGGTCGAGGCCGCTCTCGGCGACGCCGCGGCCGTCGGGACAGGGCCGGCGTTCGACAAGATCCGCCGCGCACTGCACGCCGCCCAGCTGACCCGCACCACCCCCTGGGCCACGCTGCGCCGGCTCGGCGAGGAACTCGACATCACCGAACTCGCCGAACTCGCCGCGTCGATCTCCCTGGCCGGGACCGAAGGTGCTCGCGTCCGCGCATCCCTGGCGGCGAAAGCCCAAGCACTGCGGACTCACCAAGTCACCGACGCCGAAACCGATGCCCAGGCTGCAACCGAGCGCATGGCACTGCCGGTGACGTTGCTGTTCCTCGGATTCTTGGGATTCATCGCCTATCCCGCTGTCATTCAGGTCCTCAACGGGCTTTAGACCGCGTGGAGTTGCGGCGAGAAGCCTTGCACGGAAACGAAAGAAGGAGCCATGAAGCAATACGTCCGTACGATATGGACAGTGGTATCGGTGAGGATCGCCGTGCTGCGAGCGGAACCTGAGCGTGGTGAGATCACCACCACCGTCATCGTCACCGCGCTGATGGCCATCGCCGCGATCGCGATCATCGCGATCATCGTTGCGAAACTGACCGAAAAGGCCAACTCGATCAACCTCGGGATCGGCTGACCATGCCGATCCGAAACCGCTCACCGCGGCGACTACGCGGCCCGCTGGCTCACCGGGTCCGGCACGCGCTGTCCGGCGACCGCGGCGAGGTCACCGTCGAATTGGTCATCGCCACACCGTTGCTGCTGCTGGCTTTGCTGGCGATCATCCAGTTCGCCGTGTGGTCCCACGCGACCCACGTCGCCCAGACCGCCGCCTCACAAGCCCTCGCCGCGGCCCGCGTCCAGCACGGCACCGCCCGCACCGGACACGCCGCGGGACAGCGGCTGCTCGACGACCTCGCCGCCGGCCCACTACGCGAGCCCCAGCTCACCGTGACCCGTGACGCGACCTCGGTGGCGGTGAGTATCCGTGGTGAGGCCGCCGCGGTCCTGCCCGGCGTGCAGCTGCACGTGCACGCCGAAACCGCCGGCGAGGTCGAGCGCTTCGTGCCCGACACGGGCACCACGCCCTGACTTTTCCTTATCCAGAGCCAGTTTCTGGTGCGAGATCGACAGGAGTCTTCTAATGGGCAACCTCAGCCGTTCGCCGGTGCTCGACGGGGTGTTCCCGGACGGGCCGGACACCGTGCTGCTTCATCCCGCCGTTACCGCACGCCGCTGGCGGCGTCGGCAGATCGTCGCCGCGGTGCGACCGGGAACTGTCCTGAAAGGACTGTCTGGGGCAACTGTCGTGGGATTCGCGCTGGTGGTGGGAAACGGATTCGCCGGGAAGTTCATTTTCACCGCCGTGGTCCTGATCGTCGTGCTCGCCGGATGGCGTGCTACATGCGTGGCCCGCGAGGGGCGGGGGCCGCACGGTGATACTCCCGGTACCCGGTTGCGTCGCGGTGAGGGTTGGCGCAGCAGGGACTTCGCCGACCTCGGAGCCGACACCGCGAGGCAGGTGCGAGAACTGCTGGCCGGAGTCGACGAGCTGCACCGCACACCGGCCCGCGTCTGGATCGACCCCGCGCTGCCCGGTGAGGCGCACCGGGTGGTGTGGCAGGCCCTGTGCTGTCTCGACCGCAGCCGCGACGCGCGCGCCCTCGCCGAGGAACTCGCCACCGATCCCTACGCCGGCGAGGACCTGGTGGCCGCGGCACGCCAGGCGGTCACCACGATCGACCACGGCCTGGGCGAGGTCGCCCGGCATCTGCATGGCTGCCTGCTGCTGACCCGAGCGTGGGAAGCGAAACTGCGGCGCACCGACCTGACTCACCGCACCGGCAATGTTCTAGCCGCTCTGCCCGGCCACGACCACCTTCGCCGACTGACCCAGGCCGCGGAAGTGCTGCCGCAGAACGTGTTCGCTCACGTCACCGCGGCCCGCGACCTCACCCAGGCCGGGGAATTCCCCTGGGAACGGCCATCCACGGAGTGGCCCCGGCTGACGCTGGTCCCACCTCACCGTGCGACCGCACCGCGTGGCGCCGGCGGCCCGGCAGGGGAGGGCTTGTCGTGACGCGGCGAGAGAGCCGACAGGCGGGAAGGATCCGGGTCTGGTGGTGTGCTGAGCGCGGCTCGGTGACTGCCGAAGCCGTGCTGGTGACGCCCGTGCTGGTCATGCTGCTGGTGTTGCTGGCCGTGGTGGTGCACCGTGGTGTCGACGCCCGGCTGCGGCTCGACGACGCCGCCCACCAGGCCGCCCGCGCTGCCACCCTGCACCGCTCCATCACGGCCGCCGCCACCGCCGCTCGCGACACGGTCGGCACCGCGCTGGCTCAGGCGGGTGTGGTGTGCCGCGAGGTGACCACCACGCTGTCGGGCTCGCTGGTTCCCGCCAGCGCGGTGACCGTGTACGTCAGGTGTTCCGTCGACTTTGGACAAGCCACGCTGCTCGGCGTCCCCGGCGAGAAAACCCTGGAATCGTCCGCCAGCGAAGTTGTGGACACCTACCGGTCCCAAGCTCGCCCTGGCGGTGCCCGATGACGTCGTCAGCGCGCGAGTGGAAGCCCCGGCACGAGAGCGCGGAGCTGGGCGCCGGTCAGCGTCCGGTGCTCGAGCAGCGCCTCGGCGATGCGGCTGATGTCCGTCCAGTGCCGGTCGACGAGGTCCTGCGCGATCTCGGCCCACAGATCGGGCTGATCGTCGGCGAGTCCGTACGCGCGGCGGGCTTCGACAATCAGGGCGAGGTCGTCGTGCCCGCCGTGCAGGTAGGCGCCGAGGCGAACATCCTCTGCGGTCACGCCCTCATGCAGCCGTTCGGCCTCGCTGGTCACCTCGAGGACATGACGGGCCTGGGCGAGCGGCCCGGCGTGCGCGACGACCGCCACCGACGACAGTTCGACGCGGCGCGGCCGGACAGCGGTGAAGCCCACGCGCCCGATGCCACGAGGCCGCAGCGTCACGTAGCGCAGCGACCGGCCCTGCAGCAGATAGACGACCACGTGCCCAGCCTCATGCCACGCGGTCAGACGATCCTCGCCCAGGTCGGGCGGTTCCGTCTCGGGCGCGGTCATGCCACCCATTCTGCTCACCCCGCAGGCAGGCCGGGCAGCGGCACGTCCGTGTACCGCTTGCGCTGGTGGTGGCGGGCGGAGGAAGGCCGGGTGACCGCGTTCGTGATCGCCCTCCTGCTCGGACTGCTTGCGCTGACCGGGCTGAGCCTGGACGGCGGTCTCGCCCTGGCGAGCAAGGTCCGCGCTGGAGGGCAAGCCGAGTCCGCAGCCCGCGCCGGCGCCCAGGCGCTCGACCTCGCCGCATATCGCGCCAACGGCATTGTCCGCATCGAACCGGGGCGGGCTCGTGACCTCGCGCAGCGGTACCTGGCCAGCGTCGGCGCCACCGGCACTGTCGCGGTCGCCGGGGACACGGTGACCGTCGAGGTCACCGCCGTGTACCGGACACAGCTGCTGTCGCTGGCCGGGATCGGCGACATCCACACCCACGGGCGGGGCGCCGCCCATCCGCAGCGCGGGGTCAGCGGCATCGAGCCCTGACCCAGTTGGCACGTACTGGAGGGAGAACACCGGCATGGTGACCACCGACGACGAGATCACCCGCCGCCTCGAGGAGCGAGATTCCGCGCGCAGCGCGCGCCGGGCCCAGGCGGCCGGCACGGTGGGCGAGCTGGCCCGCCGGCACGCCGAACTGGCCGAGCGGCTCGCCGACCTTGAACGCGAGCTCGGCGAGGTCCTCACCGCGGCCGGCGACGTCATCGACGTGCCCGAGCTCGCCGAGGTCACCGACGTTGCCACCGCCGACCTCACCCGCTGGCGAGACCAGGTGACCAAGCCCGCCCGCGGCGGCAAACGCAAACGCCCCGGCACCGCGGCGAACAACCGTGTCCCAGGCACCCTCGCGGCCACCGAAACCCGCACCGCCCAGCCCGCCGCACCTGCACAGGACGCTGGCCGCCGCGGCAGCGCAGCGGTCGGCGCGGCGAGTAGCTGATGTTCGGCCGTGCGCCGCTCACGCGCACCGCACGGTTGCTGGGCCGGGCGGTGCGTGGGCTGCTCGCCGCAGTCGTGCTGGCCGCGCTGGTTGCCGGGGTTCCGTGGGCGCTGGTTCACGGCGTGGGCTGGCCGTTGCCGGATCACCTGCCGAGCCTGGACGAGATCGGCACTGCGCTGATGACACCCATGTCGGCACGGTTCCTGCTCGACGCCCTCGCCTGCCTGGCCTGGCTGGTGTGGCTGGTGTTCGTCCTCGACCTCGCCGCGTGCGCGGCCGACGTCGCCCGCGGCGGGCTGCCGGACCTGAAACGGCAGACAGGCCCGGTGCGGCGGGTCGCGGCCGTGCTTATCGGCGCCCTGCTCGTGGCCGTGCTGGGCCGCACGGCCACCGCCGCGCCCCTCAACCCCGCCGACATGTACCCCGCCGGTCATTTTGAGGTGGCCGTCACCGCTCCCGTCTCCACGACACCGGTCGTCCATGAGCAGCTTCCGGTCCAGCCCGGGATCGAGCGGGTCCGGCCACCGGAGAACGGGGTGTACGACTCGCTGTGGAGGATCGCGCAGCGCTGCCTGGGCGAGGGTGATCGCTGGCCGGAGCTCTGGGCCCTCAACCGCGGCAGCGTCCAGTCCGGAGGACGGATCCTGACCAATCCGAACCTGATCCACCCCGGCGACACCCTCCACCTTCCCGCCACCAGCCGGCCACCTGACCCGCCGACGCCGCCCCAACCGGAGCCGCCCGCATCCTCGTTGTCCGCGCCCGAATCAGCACCACCGGCACCGAGTACGACCACGCCACCCTCCTCGCAAACTCCTCCGGTCACGACGTCCCGCCCGACGCCAGCGGCCGTCCCTGCCGCGGATGGACCTGCCGGGGGCGCGGTGAGCTGGGGGAGCGGTGAGGTGTTCGTCAGCCTGGGCCTGGCCGCGGCGGTCAGTGCCCTGCTCGTGCTCGCGCGACGGCGGCGCCACGCGCGCTACCTGCCCGGCAGCGGCCGGCGCGACGACGACCTGCCGGTCGCCCCGGTGGTGTATCAGCTGCGGCTGGCCCATCTGCGCGCCCGACACCACGACGAAGACCTCGACTTGAACGCCGAGACCGACACCGCGATCGGCGGCCTGGCCGGTCGTGAGCATGGTCGTGAACCTGGTGGCGGAGACCTGGCACCGCGGTCGACCACCGCATCAGAAGGAGCTGGTGACGAGGGGCGGCTGAGGGTGCTCGCGCCTCGTGTCCGCTGCGTGATCGGCGCCGCCACACACACCGGAACTGGCGTCGGACCGGCGACGCTGCCGTCCGTGGTCGACATCGCGCTCGACACCACGCCCCCTGACCTCGACGGCAAGGCCGCCGCAGCAGGTGAGGGGACTCAGGTCGCCCTCGACCTGGCCCGTGTCCACGGGCTCGGCCTGGTTGGGCCCGGCGGTTACGCCGCGGCCCGCGCCCTGCTGCTCACCCTCCTGGCCACCTCCTCCGAGAACGCACCCACGCTCAGGGTCTACGTGCCCAGCGCCGACGTGGCCCGCCTGCTCGGTGTGCCAGGAGCGGCCACCGACCTGCCCACATCGATCACAGTGGTGGACGACCTGGACACCGCCCTGACCGCCTTCGCCGCCGCGGCGCCGCCGCGGCGCGCTGTCGTGATCGCAGCCCCACCCGGTGACCCTGGGCAGCAGTTGCGGCTGCAGCACCTGCTCGACAACAACGGCCAGCACGGGATCACTGCGCTGCTGCTGGGCCAATGGCGCGCCGGCGTGACCGCCTACGTCACCGCCGGCGGAGTCATTTCGGCCACCGATCCCGGACTCGGCGAACCCCTGCGAGGAACCCGCGCCTTCACCCTGCCCGAGACCGCGACCCGAGACCTCCTGGCCTTCCTCCGCACCACCGCACCCCACAGCAGCGGCACCACCGACGCGGCCCCGCCCCGTGCCAACCCCGCACCTGGGAAGACAGTGACACCACCGGGCACGACGCCCCGGGCCGCGCCGCAGAACGCCGCAGGCGACCCGCGACGACTGGAGATCACTGCAGGACCGCCCGCGCCGGATTCACCCCCGGCCAGCGAACCGGGCGAGGAACCACACCCACATGTGGCCGGCAGGGATCCGAGCCCACCGGCGCCGCTCGCGCTGACAGTGTTCGGTGCCCCTGCCCTGCACTGGCGCTCCGACCCTCGCAAGGCCGAGGGGGAGCTGCGCGACGTGTCCGGCGCGCTGAGCAACCGCCCGCTCGAACTGCTGGTCTTCCTCGCAGTACATCCCGGAGGGGTGTCCCGGGATGCGATCGTCGACGCTCTTTGGCCGAACGACCCGCCCCGCAACCCCGCCAGCGTGCTGCGCACCGTTCTGTCCCGCATCCGCCGCGCCCTCGACACCGCCACTCGCGGCACCGCCGGCGACCTGGTCCTGGCCGAGCACGGCCAGTACCGGCTCGACCCCGCCGTGGTGGAGGTCGACTACTGGTCCTTCGCCGACGCGGTGACCCGCCGACGCACCGCCGCGGCTGAGCGACGCACCGACGCCTATGAGGCGATCGTGGCGCACTACGGCGGCGCCCTGGCCGACGGCCTGGACTCCGACTGGCTCATCGCCGCCCGGGAAGCGACCCGGCGCGACGCGCTCGACGCCGTGGCCGCGCTCGCCCGCGTCCGCGTTGAGGCCGACCCCGACTACACCTTGGATCTGCTGGAAACCGCGCGGGCGTTCGATCCGCACAACGAACTGATCTACCGCGACATCATGCGCCTGCAGCACGCACTCGGCCGGCACGACGCGATCTCCCGCACCTTGGACCTCCTGCGAACCCGCCTCGCTGAAATCGACACGACGCCCACCGCGGACACCGCCGACCTCGCCGAGCGGTTACGCGCCCGCGACACCGGGATACCGGTCGGGGACTTCTCCCGATCCACGGCGCCATGAATGAACACGCCACCGGTTCGCGAACACGCCCTGCCCATTCGGGATCGAGGCGCCTTTCCCGTGCGGTAAAGGTATTTGTGCGGAACAGCGAAATGCCTCGATTTCCCGCCGCGATTTCGCCCGCGCCGATGCTAGCGTCGACCGTGGCAGCACAACCATCGAGGCCAAAGAAAAAGAACTTCGTGGGCGCACAACCGCATTCCCCTGCACCTCTGACATCGACTCTCGTCGAGTGTTATCGGCGACTCTCGCGCGCCACAAAAACACTCCGGCGCCACCGTGGCGACCCGTATACCCGGCGCGCGGACACCGCCTTGAACACCAGGCCCGAGCCGACGGCGCGGTCACTCAGTGTCGCCCCCGCCGCCTCCGACTATGCGAAGCGTGACTGCCAACCGTGGGACCGCCGACCCGGCCAGTCAGCCTCGTTCTCCGGTATCCGCTTAAGGCGGATCCCCCCGTGTCAGCCGTTCCCGCAGGTCACGCCCCCTGAAGGGGGATCCACCGGTATCCCAGACTCGCTTGACACCAAGCAGGTGAACACATCAGGCCCGGCGGCGATGTCACGCGGCTTCCTCATTGTTTCACCAGCGCTCACCCTTGCACCTCACTCACCTGCCCCCTTTCTTCCTTTCTCTTTCTCTCTTTTATTAAAACAAACTACATTTATACGCGGTTTCGGGTGTAGCCGGCCGCTCCCTTCTTGGGCAATCTGCAACCGCCTGACCTGGGCAAACATGTCCGTGAAAGTGTGCGCATTCACGCGAAAATATAGGCAAAATTCCCCGAAATTGACCCCGGAAAACTATTGCGCGGCGCCCGGGGGTCGAGTTACGTTTGTTGTGTCACCGGGAAAACCGGAAATCATCACAAACCGCCGCACCGGGCGCGAATGTTCCCCCGGAAAGCGGAAAACCGGCAAACACGTGATTGGGGATTGCTATGTGCTACGCCGACACCACCGACAACCCGGACGGCACCGCCGTCGCGCACTGCTATTGCGGTTGGTCCAACACCTACCCCGACCACGACGCCGCCGACGCGGCCGCCGAATCCCACACCCGGGACGCTGAAGCGGCGGAAGCCGAATTCGCCGCCACCCACTGACCGCGCCCACCGTGCCCACCGCGAAAGGGGCCGAACACCATGAACCACAACACCACCACGCCGCACCCGGACGTGCCGACCATGCGCGCGGCCACCGTCGCCACGATCACCGCCCACGACTGCGAACGCTGGGTGTGCGTGTGCGGGAACACGCCACACAGTAGCGGTTTTTGCATGATCGACAGCAACGGCGATGACACCGCCCACGCCCCCGAACGGTGGGTCGAACCCTTGTACAAGTGCGACGGATGCGGGCACGTGATCGACGCCGCGACCTACGACGACACCACCCACACCGTCGCCGTCGTCGGCCGACTTCCCCGCCGCGCCCACTGATCACTCGACCGCGAAACCGCGACACCGCAACGAAAGGGGCAACACCATGAACCACGACGACAACCCGCCGGAACGCGTGGTGTACGTGGTCGACCCGACCATGAGCCGCGACGTGCAACCCGAAGTGGTGACCCGCACCAACACCGAAAACGACTGCACCGTCACGGGTGTGTTGATCGACCCCGCCGACCGTCAACAACTGTTGTACGGCACCGTAACCGGTCCCGACGGGCGTTTCATCGGTAGCTACTTTCCCGCCGACATCGTGCGGCAATCCGAATGGCGGGTGGTGACCGCCGACGGCACCGAATACCCCGCCCCCAGCGAAGGCCACGCCGTGGTCGCGCTCATCACCACGTTGCGCCGCGCGTAGCCGCCCCGCGCCACCCCGCCCCGGTCCCCGCCGCGCTATGACCGCCGAAACCCATTGCTGTGAAGGGAAACCAGCACGATGACCACGCACGCCACGACTCCGGCCACGGGCACCGCGCCCGCCGCCCCGGGCGCGGCACACCGGTTGCCCAACGGTGAACTCCGTCGCATGGTGGCCGAACTGCTCAGCCAGCAACCCGCCAATGCCGGACTGACGGTGAGCGCCGCCGCCCGGCTCCTGAACCGGTCATCCGGCGCGGTGGGCAACGCCCTGGAAACGCTGGTAACGCGCGGGGAAGCGGACTACATGGGGCAGCCGTCCCGCGCCTACCGCGCCAACGCCAACACCCCCACCGCCGCCGCGACCGCCGTGATCAGCACGCGCACCACCGACCCTGCGACAGGCGACGTCGCCACGCCGCCCGCGCCCATCGCGCCGAAACGCTGCCCCGGGCCGAAAAAGGCGGCCGCGCCCGCGCTGGTGACCGCACCGGTACGGCGCCCGAACGGGCAGCTTTACCACCCGCGCAAGCTGGCGGGCAGTTCGGATGTGACGGTGTTGCGGCGGTTGCGGCAGAACAAGATTCCCTCGCTGCTGTATGGGCCCCCGGGTACGGGCAAGACGTCGCTGGTCGAGGCCGCGTTCGGTGACGCGGTGACGTTGCCGGGTGACAGTGACACCACGGTGGATGACATTGTGGGCGGGTACGTGCCCACATCGGGCGGGAGTTACGCGTTCGCGCACGGGCCGCTGGTGACCGCGATGCGTGAGGGGCGCGCGTTCTTCATCGACGACTTCACCCTGATACCCGCACCCGTGCTCGCGGTGGTGTACCCCGTCATGGACGGGCGCGGGCACATCATGATCAAGGCCAACGACTGGGAGCGTGTCGACGCCGCACCCGGGTTCTACGTGGTGGGTGGGCACAACCCCGGGGTGCACGGCGCGGTACTGAGCCCCGCGCTGGCGTCGCGGTTCCGGGTCAAGATCGAGGTGACCACCGACTACGACCTCGCCGCGCGGATCGGGGTCGACCCGAAAGTGGTGCGGGTCGCGAAAAATCTCGCCGGACGGCAGAAGAAGGGCGAGATCGGGTGGGCGCCCCAGATGCGCGAACTCCTCGCCGCGAAAGACACCGCCGCCGCGCTGGACCCGATGACCGCCGCCGGGAACCTGATCGCCGCCGCGCCGGAAGAAGACCAGGACATCGTCGCCGACGTGGTCCGCAACACCTTCGGCGCCCACGTCGCCCCGCTCACGGTCGGCGAACAGTTTTAGTCGCGTCCCCACCGGTTTCTGCCGCCTGTGACCGTCCGGAAAGGACATACGATGACCGCGCACATCGCCGCACCCGCCGCCACGCTGACCGCCGTGTTTCCCGCCGCCCCGGGATGGCTGACCCTGTCGGCCCGGTTCGGGGACGAGGTCCCCGCCATCGCCGACCGCGACGACCTCGTTGTCACCGTCGCCCCCGGTGCGGGACACGACGCCCCAGCGTGTTTCTTCCCCGACCTCGCCGCCATCGAAGTCGACGGAATCCACCTCCCCAGCGGGGTCGACCCCGCCACCGTCGAACCACACCGGGTCGGGGACCGCAAGCGCTACCGCACAGCATGGGGGCTGCTGACCCACGAATCCGCCCACGCGAAACACTCGGTATGGCGTGAACCTCCCGGGGCGCCACCGGGCGCGGCGGCGGCCGCGATCCTGCTGGAAGAGTCCCGGATCGAAGCCGCGCAGTTGCGGCGCCGCCCGCAGGACCGGTACTGGCTGCGTGGCAGCGCGACGAAGCTCATCCTCGCCGACACCCGGGCGAACGACCCGGCCGCCGCACCGACCATGACGAAACAGGATGCCGCGCAGTCCGCCGCGCTGTTGCTGGCACGTGTGGACGGCGGTGTCCTCAACGGTCGGGAAGTCGCCCGGGTCGAACGGGTCGTGCGCGGCATTCTCGGCGACGACACCCTCGCCCAGTTGCGGGCTATCTGGCGTACGGCGCACCGTGTCGCCGACGACAACGCCACCGCCATGATCGAACTCGGGCGCCGCTGGTGCGAGGTCCTCGGCGACGACCCCGACCAGCCGCCGCCCCAGCGCGGGGCCGCCGACGCGGGCGCGCAGCCCGGTAGTGGGAACGGTACGCCGTCACCATTGGCGCAAGCGATCACCGCCGCAGCCATCGCCATCGTCAACTCGGCTGCCGCCGACCCCGCGCCCACCGACCCCGTCACCGACGCCATGGAGGCCCGTGCCGCCGAGGACGCCGCCCGCGCCCGCGCGGCCAGCGCGGCGAACAAAACCTTCGGGAGCGGGACCAGCCCGAACGCCAACCACATCACTGGCACCCGCCCCCCGACCACGGCCGAACGCACCGCCGCGCGTCAACTGGCCCGTGCGCTGACCACCGCCGGAGTGCGTGACCGCACCACCACCACGACCACCTCCGCCATACCGCCCGGGCGGCTGCGGGTGCGCGGGGCGATGACCGCCGCCGCACAACGCGCGGCGGGCGCCATCCCCACCGCCGAACCGTTCACCCGCACCACCCGCAAAACCGTGCCCGCACCGCCACTCCGGCTCGGCATCGCCTGCGACGTCACCGGGTCCATGAAGGCGTACAGGAAACCGGTCGCCTCGGCCGCGTGGATCCTCGCCCACGCCGCCCACCACACCGACGTGCCCGCCACCACCGCCACCGTCACCTTCGGCTCAGGCCGCATCACACCGATCACCCACCCCGGCACCACCCCCGCACGGGTCACCGAATTCACCACCGGTTACGGCGGACACGCCATCGACGACGCCGCCGAGGCCCTCGACGGCGCGCTGGAATTGTCCCGCCCGAACGCCGCCCGCCTCCTGGTGATCATCTCCGACGGCATCTTCGAAAAACAGACCCGTGAACCGGGCCAGCGGCTCCTCGATCGCTTGCGCGCCACCGGGTGCGCGGTCCTGTGGCTGCTACCCGACGACGACCCGCGCAATCAGCCGATGGACGGCGTCACGCTGCACACCCTCACCGACCCCGCCGCCACCGCCCGCGCCATCGGACAAGCCGCCACCGCCGCACTACGAGCCACACGCTAACCACCCACAGACCCCGGGCGGGGCGGACACCCTCCCCCTCATGCCCGCCCCGCCCGGGCCCACAACCACCCGCGAACTGGAGATGACCACCGATGACCGACACCACCATCGCCACCGTCGGCGAGCTGATCGCCGCCCTCGACCACTACGACCCCGCCGCCCCCGTACGGCTCGCGACACAACCCGCCTACCCCCTGGAAAACCTGCTCGCGCGCGTCGTGTGCACCCCGGATCGCGCCGATCAGCCCGTGGTGTGGCTCGGCGCGAGTGACCAGGTCGGATACGTGCCCGCGCCCGTCACCGACGCGTTGGGGTGGTCGTGATGACCACCGACGAAACACCCAGCAGGACACCTGCCTCGCTGGCCGACCGCGCGATCACCGTCGCCCGCCTTCACCGCGCCATCGCGCCGCGCGCGTTCGCCGATCGTCACGGTGCCCAGTCCTCGTGGAATCGCCGCGCGATCACCACAAGCCATATCGCGGCCGCGCTCGGCGTCGGTGCCGACACCGTGCTCGTGCGTGACGACCCGGACCGCCACTGCGGCACCGGGGCCACCCTCGCCCCGGGAGATTTGATCGAGGTCACCAACGACGGCCGCCGCTGGTACTTCATCCCCGACCTGTCCGGGTTCGTGATGTGGTCCTGGCTGCTGCTCGGCCCGTGCCCGGACTGCGGGGCACCGCGGGTCCCCATCGCGCGAGTCGCCGGCCTCGCCGACCTCGGCGCCCACCTCGACACCGAGTCCGAGGAGCACTTCTTCGACACCGCACCCTTCGAATTCCAAGGCGACCCCGCCCATCACCCGCACTGCCTCTACTCCGCGAACGCGTCGGAACTCCGCGCGGGACACCGAAAGGAGCCCCTGTCATGACAACGACAGCCGTCGAGACCGCTGACAAACCCGCACGCATCAGCAAAGAAGATCGGGTGGCTCTTGCTGCGACCGACGTCGCGACCGCGCTACCGGGCAAGTGGACGGTTGGCCGTGGCCGAAACCGAGACCAGGTCGCCGACGTCGTGTGCTTGGCCACCGGAGTCAGTGTCGGGTTCCAACCGGTACCAGGGCCGGGCGCGTGGTGTTACCAGCTCGTTCCCGGGGACCTCCCGCGAGAACTTGACGATGTCTTCCTTTGGCACCGCCGAGACCCATTCCCTGTTGTCAGGTTCGCTGTCGGTGCCCCGGCCGCCGAGGTCGCGACACACATCCACCAGCGACTGATCCCGGCCTTCCACCAGTGGCTCGACCGCGCCCAGACCGCCCGACGCGAACGCATCCAAGCCCAAACGCGCCAATACAAAGCTCAGTGCGAGATCGCCGACCAGTTGGAAAGCGCGTTTCCGCAGGCACCCGAGCCCGCCCGCATCTACTGCCTGAGGGGCGACCGCATGAGCATCACGCTGACCATGTCGGTCGACGACGCGCTCGCCCGCATTCCCGCGCTCGCACAGGCACTCCGTACCGACACCACCACACCATCCACATCGACGGAAACCCAGGAGACGACATGACCACGATCAACGCCACCCTCACAGGCCTGCGCCCCCGCAATAGTCACAAGGTCTCCCGCGTTGAGGTCTTCCTCGGCACGGGCCCAGGGACCCAGTACGTCGGCTACCTGGAATCCGCATACCCGGACGGGACACCAGATCCCGCGACCGTCGCCTTGCTGCCTGTCGGACGGCGATTCCTGACCGCTGCCACCGAGACCGACTTCTATGCCGCGCTGGACACCCTGGCTGAGGCGTGGTCGATGTGCGGTTTCGGGCCAGCGGTGTCCGGCTGCAATCACGACCTCGCGACGTGGAAGACGTGGCGGCGCAAGGACCTCCACGTGGGCGGCGCATACACCTTCGACGGCCGTCGAGTGTTGTACCTGCCCGACGTTGTTCGCGGCATCGACAACGTCGAGAATGACTGGCACAGCATCACTCTTCACAGCGAGAGGCCTCCGGCTTGCCGAGGTACCACGCTTGCCGGGCGCGCTCGCGAGGCCTTCGACCGGGCCCGCCGACAAGACCCGGGTTCTGACGTCGGCCGTGATCCCGCCTACCTCAAGCGTGCCGCCCTCCGCCGCGCCTTGGGGCGTGACGTGGCCGAGGAGTTCGGTGTGGCGAGGACGGCGGTGACGGTGACCGATGACCCCGACCGTCAGCACGGCGGGTGGCACTGGTTTCTGGTGACCATCGCCGACGGCGGCACCGAGTACCGGTTGACCTGTTACAACGGCGAAGTGGACGACCTGCGTGTCCTCGGGCCGTGCCCGGAGTGCGATGGCGAGGTGCCGCTGCTCGCGGCCAACGACCCTGCCGCGCTGGGCCGCTACCTCGACGCACGGGCCACGGGCACCTCGGTGCCGTGCCCGCCCGGACTGACCTTCGGCGTCGGCCACACACCTGGATGCCCCGTCCGCGAGGACCTCTGACCCAGCAAGCCCACCCAGGAGAGGACCTCGTGATGGTCACGCGCACCGACTTCTACCTCGACACCGGACCGACAGCGCACTGGCTGGGTTCGCTGCAGTTCGCCTGCCACCCCGACAACCTCCTCAAGCTGTCCTGTCCCCCGGCCGCGCCATACTGACCGCGCGGGAGCCGTCGGCCTACCGGACGGCGGTGAAGGACCTGCTGCTGATGTGGGCGGTCGGGGGACTCGGCGCCGCACACGAACCCCGGAACGGGTGGCCATGGGACTGGGAATCCAGCCACAGCAACGACTGGATCCTCACCCACTTCGATGGTGCCGCGCACATGGCGGCGGGTGGTGGCGACCGCTGGCACCGCCTCGACCCCGACGACCCGCGCCCGCCGCTGCGGTGCGGACCGCCGGACTTCGCGGCGTGGCTACGCGACCCCCGCGCGGCACCAGCGGTCCCGCTCCCGGTGCACCGCCCGCCCGATACACCCGCCACCGACTACTCGCACTTGCTCTGACGCAAATCTCACGACCTCAGAGTCCAGAAAGGACAGACCAACGATGACTACGTTCCTGCCTATTCCCCACGACCTCTACCGTCACGCCGAGCCCGGAGCGGGCGAGATCCTGCCCGCCCTGACCGGACGGGATAGGCGGTACCGCCCGGTCGAGCGATTCGACCCGAACTGGGGTTACATCCTCTCCGGTCGCGCGTCGACTGTCGCGGTGGTGTCCGCGCTGTATTGCGGCGAGCTCGACGTGCCCGAGCGCGCGTGGCCCGAGGTACTGCGCCTGTATTGCCCGGACGCGTGGCGGATGCTCACCGAGGCGGAGGTCTCGTTCGAGCAGTGGGCTAGCGGCCGTTGCGAGGCGGTGCTGGGCGGCCGGGTCGGGGCCACCGCCAACACCGAACTCGGCGGCTACGCCGTATTCGCGGTGATGGACGTGCCCGCCGTCGTGGCCGAGGTCGTCGGCACGCTGGGCGCGATTCCCACCTTCAGCTGACCAACCCATTTTCCGAACTACAGAAAGGGCGACACATCATGCGTGACACGAAGAAGCGTCTTATGTGGACAGTGCTGGCTGTGATGTTGCCCGGCCCGTGGACCCCGGTGATCGTGCTCGCTTACATCCTCGGCCGCGCCACCGAACACGACCAGGACGCCACCCACGACGGCGACGCTCCACCATATCCGCCGCCCGATCCGTACGCCTGTGTCCCGGCACCCGTGACCCCGAACCCCCATGCGTCACGATAAGGGGGACCTGGCGATGTCGAGCAACACCGACTTCTATCTCGGACGCGGCGAGGACGCGGAATGGATCGGCTCCCTGCACGGGGAGTGCTATCCCGAGAACTTCCTCGCTGTCCCACCTGTGCGGCTGGCGGTGACCGCGACGACCGAGGCCATCTTCCGCGCCGCCGTGGCCGACGCTTTCGATGTGTGGGAGGAGGAACGTCTCGGCCGCGCGTATCGGCGCGAGGGCGGCTGGCCGTGGCCGTGGTATTCCAGCCACAACAGCACCTGGATCATCACCTTCGACCCCGGCGACGGCGCGGTGTTCGCCACGGTGGGCGGTGGTGTCCGCTGGCACCGTATCGACCCGAGTAACCCGTGGTTTCCCGAGGGGGACGACCCGCTCGGGCCGCCCGATTTGTACGCGTGGCTGCGTGATCCGGCAGCGCCACCGTCGGTGCCGATGCCGCTGATGCGGGAGAAACCCGCCGACATGCCCATCATCGGCGGTGACGCCCGATGAGCAGCACGACGCACGACTTCTACCTCGGGCGCGGCCCGGACGCCGACTGGCTCGGATCCGTTCGCCTCGGCACCCGCAACGGCCGCTGGCTCGACGAGATCACGCGAGCCCGGTCCGCGGGAGGGTTCATCACCCTCGTCGCCCTCTTCCTGCGCACCGCCGAGATTCAGGAGGCCGGCGAGGTGACGTTTGGAAACCGTGAGTGGCCGTGGCCCTGGCCCACCAGCCACGGCACCGACTACGTGTATGCCTTCGACACCGACGCGGTGTGGACCGCGCGACGAGGTGACCGGTGGTCGCTGCGCGCCGACGAGTACATCCCACCCGGGCCCGACGAGACACCACTGGAATTCCCGCACATGCGCGACAGCTGCTGCTACACCGGGATCGACGCTGCCGACACCACGGCCCGCCGCTACGGCCCACTGCTGGGCGACACGTACCGCCACGACCTGCCCCAGCTCGGGCTGCGGATCCTCGCCGATGTCACCGGACCGCCCGGCCCGGGCGAACCCACCGCCCTCACCGACCTCCGGGCACAGCTGCCGCCGCACCTGCGCTACACCCTCACTGCCGACGAGACGGACGTGGAGCTGGCATTCGAGGTCTTCGGCTACCGCGACGGCGACCCCGCCGCCGACACCGTCGCGCACGCCCTGTCAATGCTGCCCGCCCTCTACGGATGGACCGACCCGTCCGGCGGGCCGCCCCGCTTCGGCGTACGGGTCGGCATCGCCACCGACGAGCGCCACACCTCGCACCCGGTGCTGGACGACCCCCGCGCCCGCGCGGTGCTCACCACCTACTGACCTCCGCCTCCCAGACCCACAACCTGAAGGAGAAGACACCATGTCACCGGACACCGCACCTGTCGACTCCGCCTCCACGGAGGCGGGGGAGCCGCGCAGCGCCGCCGAGCACTGCGCCGCCGCCGAGGCCCTCTTCTCCCGGGCCCGCGCGATCTACCCGACGTTGAGCAGCCGCGCCGTAGACCAGGGTGAATACCGGCGCTGCCTCGATTGGGCGCATCTGCATCTTCGGCTCGCCGAGGCCATCACCTCCGGAGCCGGAGTGGTCTTCGCGCACCGTCACCTGCTCGCGAACCCCGATGTGCGCCTGCATGACACCTACGTGAGCGGCGAAACACAGGAGTGGAACGAGTACTTCGAAAGCCAGCACAACGCGACCAGGAGGTCGGCATGAGCACCCAGCCCACGACCCCGTCGCTGGAGCCGTCATGCCCGGACTGCCACGCCGAGATCGGCCATGTTCACCACGAGTGGTGCGACGTGGCCCGCTGTCTGGCCACCGGGCTGCAGCGCACAGGCCACGACGAAGCATGCCCATGCCCGAAAGACACCTGGTCCGGGCGATGGCCCGGCGCGGCCGAATGCTTCGAGTTCGGCTGGACATACGGGGAAGGGCTCCCCGACCTCAACCGCTTGATGACCACCGCCACCTGGGACCCGGACACTCACCGCTGGATTCGTCCCGGCCACCAGATAACGACCGTCGAAGCAGAACCGCGATGACCACACTCTGCACCGCCGCGGGCTCGCCCGGCGCACCCCCGACCTCGCTCGCTGGGCGAGCACCAGATCCCGTCTCGGAGAAATCCGAGGGTAGGGTGCGCCCGGCCGCGACACCGTCGCCAGAGCAGGTGACGGATCCGGTGGAGGTGTGGGCCGACGTCCTGAGACCCTGACGCACGTTCGTCTCACCAGTGAGGAGGACCGAACTCATCATGCCGACCGCAGGATCCCCCTCGCGCCCCGCGGCGCCCACGCTGTTCGATCTCGCGGCCCGCTCACTCAACCACGTCGACGTGTTCGCCCTGTCCGACGATCAGCAAACCGTCCTCGACCACGTGCGACGGTGCCTCGCCGACAAGGACGGCCCGAGGGCCGTCGTGGTGGTCGCCGGCGCCGCGGGCACAGGCAAGAGCGCCCTCGCGCTGACTCTGCTCGGCGAGGCGGTGCGCGCCGGCTACCTGGCTCGCCACGCCACCGGCTCGCAGGCGTTCACCACTGCGCTGCGCAAGACCGCCGGACACGGCTCCCGTGCCACCCAGAAGCTCTTCCAGTACTTCGGCACCGCCACCGACACCGAGCCCGACGGGCTGGACCTGCTGGTGTGCGACGACGCGCACCAACTGCGTGCCACCTCGAACACCCGCTACACCCCCGCCTCACGCCGCAGCGACCGCACCCAGGCCGCACAGCTGCTCGAGACCGCCCGTGTCGTGGTGTTCCTCCTCGACGAGGACCAGGCGATCCGTCCCGGACAAATCGGCACCCGCGGCTACCTCGCGACAGCCGCCCGAGCCAGCGGCACCACCGTGCACATCGCCGAGCTGACGAGCCAGCACCGCCATCACAACGTCCGCTACGACAGCTGGGTCCGTCGCCTACTCGGCCTCGACGACCCACTCAGCCCGCCGACCTCCTGGAGCGGGGACAAGGACGCCGCGCCGCGGTTCGAGCTGCGGGTGGCCGACAGCCCCGGCGAGCTGGAGCAGTTGCTGCGTCCGAAGACCGAGGTCGGGGCGAGCGCCCGGATCACGGCCGGGTTGTGCTGGCCGTGGAGCGACGCGAGTCCAGGAAATCCGTTGGTCGAGGACATCGTGATCGGCGACTGGCGCCGCCCGTGGAGTGTGAAGGGCCAGCGCTCGGTCAACGGGCTGCCGCCCTCGCCATTGTGGGCGATCGATCCCGCGGGCGCCGGCCAGATCGGCAACGTCTACAGCGCGCAAGGCTTCGAGTACGACTACGGCGGCGTCATCCTCGGCCCCGACCTCCTGTGGCGCGACGACCGGTGGATCACCGACCCCGCCGCTACCCACGACGACGCCCTCGACGGCGCGACCACCGACGACGTCGACTTATGGGTGCGTCGCACCTACCGCGTGCTGCTCACTCGCGCCACGGCGGGCACCGTGCTCTACTCCACCGACGCCGAAACCCGCGCCCTGCTGCACGCCATCATCGACGCGTAGCCGACAGGCCCCCGGCCGCTGTCACCAGCGCATGGGATGCGGCCCATCGACGGTATGGGGCAAGAAAAGAAACAACCACGTTCGTGTCCGTGGGGCGGGGAACGATGCCGCCAGTGGGCGGCCGGAATAGTGCCACCGCCATACCGGACCGGCGCGGCCGAGGCTATCGCTGGCCATCGCCCGCTTAACCCGTGGCGTAGGCGATCGCGGCGCTAACGGGGGGGCTGGACCAGCGCGCCGGAGTCATGAGAAGTCCGCGCGCAGGACCGGTTGCCCAAGGGGCGGTCCTGCGCGCGGACTAGGCGGGCGGGCGTCAGGATTTCAGCGCGGGCTCGGTGGCGTCGTCGCTCGTGTTCGGGACGTCGGTCTTGTCCGGGTTGATGGCGAACCGCTTCGGTGCCTCGCAGGTTTTGCGCGCGTACCCATCGGCGACGAGCTTCTCCAGGGCGTTGTTGACCGCGCCGCCCGAACGGCCGAGGTCTTTACCGATTTTGGCGGGCCCGAAGTCCTCGCCCAGGTGTTCGGTCAGGTACTCCTCCACCATGGCTCGCAGCCCGCCCTTGGGCAGTCGGTCCTTGTCCGGGCGTGCGGTGTCGGTGGCCGCAGGCGACCCCGTCACAGACCGTTCGGGCTTGGTTGCGCCGTCCGTCGGATCCTCTGGAGCCGTGTCGGGCAAGGGAGTGGTTCCGGCGTCGTCGGCTGCAGTAGTCGGACCGGCATCGTCCTGGGCGGTGTCCGTGGCGGTGGATTTCGGGGCGTCGTCGGCGTCGGACACGGTCTTCGTCGCTTCGCTGCTTTCGGCGGTGTTGCCCGCCGGAGCGTCCGTCTGTGCGTCGTCGGTATCGGGCGCGGTGGTGTCACGGTCCGACGGGGCGAGCGTCCATGTGTCGGGGTTGCGCGGGCCGTCTCCGGCGGTCCGGATCGCGGTGCCGTCGCGTCCCCAGCGGGCCAGGATCTTCGCGGCGGTCGAACGGCCGACTTCTGCGGCCGTCGCCAGAGTGGCGGTCGTGGAGGCGGGATTGGCGGTCAGCGCGGCCAGCACTTTGTCTTCCGTGGTGGGCGTGTTCTGTGTGCCGGGTGCATCGGACACGGCGTGCAGGTGGCGGTCGCTGTCAGTGGCATCGGGGACCGGGGCGGTGCTGATGTTGCGGTTCTTGCGGGACATGACGGACTCCATGCGGTTGGGTATGGAACGGGATGGTCATGCCCCGGCCGGGGCGTTGGCCCGCCGGTGCGCATCCGGTTGTTCGGGCTACACGTCTATGGACGCTTCGTCACCGCGCCATTGTCAAGTGATCCGTCAAACAAGACACGTGTCTCATGTGGACACATTGTGTTTTAGTGTTTGTCCCCTATACGAACCGGGCCAGGCGTGGGTGCCGCCGTCGGGTGCTTCGGCGTTTTGCGATCCCCCCGGTTGTCACGCAACCGGGGGCGGCACCGGTACGGGCGACGGTGCCGTAGCTGACAACCCATTACGGGGCGCGGCCCGTGATGGCCGCGCCCCGTAGTGGGCATGTTGTCGTTTCGGGGCGGGTCAGGTCTGGGGCAGCGTGCCCCAGAGACCGATGCCGCCGACGCCTTCGGCGTAGACGGTGCCGCTGTTGTGGACGGCTTGGATGACCACGAGGTACCGCAGCTGATAGGGGCTGCTGACGAACCGGTTGTAGTGGCTGGCGAGTGCGAATGCCGACCGGAAGACCTCCCGCGTCACGTCCATGGTCGGCGCGTCGGCGGTGCCGTGGTCGCTGTGGGGCAGTCCGGTGATCGTGATTCGGATCTGGTTCTGCGGACCGGATTCATCCGCCGCGACGGCGAACTCCGCGTCGGCGTGGATCATGTCGTCTTCCTGGATCGCGACGAGGTCCTCGCGGATGCGGGCGGCGATGTCCCGGAGCGGCAGCTCGGCGGTGTCGTCGTGAAAATCGCCCACGATCGCCACGGGGGCCGGAGTTGGTTGGGTCACCGGGGTGCCGATGCTTTCTGTGGTGGTCATGTTGCGGGTTCCTTTCCCATTGTTTTCAATCGCCTGCGGGTGCAGGTCGTCTGTTGTGGACAGTCGCGGCCCGATCGCGTCACGGCAGGTGGCTGTGTCCGGGCGTTAGCGGCGCAGGACGTTGACGCGTTCGCCGCCGATGAGGGGTTTGTCTTCTGGCCCGGCGAGGTGGTCGGCGATCCAGATGGGGCGGTGGTCGTCTCGGCTGCGGTAGTACTGGTTGCGCCAGTGGCCGCGAACGATCCAGCTGTGGTGGTATTCGCGTGTGCCTTGGCCGAAGGCGTCGCTATGGCGGTCGGCGGGTGTGGTGCGGGCGCGCCGGAGGTCGACGAGCCGGACGCCCTGATTGAGGGCGGGGTCGTAGCGTTCGATGCGGCGGCGGGCGGCGCGGGGCGCGGCTATCCGTTCGGAACGTACGAGGGTCTGGCCCATCAGGAGCCAGGTGGTGAGGATGGTGCGCTGCAACGCGAGCTGTGCGTCGATCGTGGCGGCGGAGGTGCCTTCGGTCAGTGCGCTGGGCCAGCCCTTCATGTCAGTGAACGTCATGGGGGTGAGGCCGCACCATTGGTAGCCGTGTGGCGGGGAGAAACTCGGCGGAATCGGTGCGCGTTCGGTATTGCTCATGAACGTGGCTAGGAGGTGTTTGGCGGCTTGGTCGACGGCGTCGTCGTGGCTGGAGGGTTTGTTGCCCAGGGCGGGTAGCGGCAGGTTCAGCGCGGCGGCTTTCCGCATCTGAGACAGGGCGTGGTCGCGGGGTAGCCGGGCGAGCTTGCGGCCCACGTCGACCGCTGTTGGCAGCGGATCGGGGATGGTGCCCCAGGTCTGCACCCACAGGCCGCCCCGCCCGGGGCCCCACGACACGAGAGAGACGTCGTTGTGCAGTGCGTTGGCGGTCCGGGTGACGGGCGGGTGCTCGTAGACCATGAGTCCCACGGGGGCGGGCAGGTCTTCGGGATGGAGGCGGTAGTCGACCAGCGTGGTCGCGGCGTGGCTGGCGAGGTCGGTCAGGTCGGCGGAGACGTAGAACAGCTCGGCGGCCGGGATCTGGGCGCGGAGTGTGTCCGCGATCGTGGCGCCGACGTCATCCAGTGGCGGGAAGGCTGGCTCTCCCGCCGAGTCCTCGGGCCGGGGGCCGACGAAGAACAGGTACCAGTTGCCCGCGCCGTTCAGGCCGGGGTCCCGGGTCCATTCGGTCATGCGGGCCCGGATCTCGGGGACGTCGTAGGCCGTGACCACCGCTGTCATCGGTGGTCACCGGTCCAGGTCAGTGGCGAGTTTCGCCAGCGCGGTCTCGATGCCGCGCCGTAACGACGACGGCGCACCGGGATGATCGGTCAGGTACGCCACCATGTGCGGGACGGGGGCCGGGGTGTCGTCGCGTGCCAGCGTGACCAGTGCGTCAGGATGCCGCTGATACAGCTCACCGACCGCCACCGGGGCGACGGGGTACCACAGGTCACGGATCTCGTAACGGCCGTCGTCCCCGGGCCGGATCACGCGCGGCGGTGAACCGTCGGCTTCGCCCCAGGGGCCGCCGTCGTGGATTTCCAGGATGTCCCCGCGCCAGGTGAAGCGGTACTCGGCGTTGCTGTAGAACGGTTCCAGATGGATCCCGATCCAGCGCGCGACGGCGGGGCGGCACCGCAGTCCGACCTCGACGTCATTGTTTAGATTGTGCAGGGCGGGGAACCGGGTCTGGTCTTCGATGACGCCCGGTGGTGTCTCGTCGCCGGGGATGATGCCGGGGAATGCCGGTTTGTACGGCATCGCCACCCACACCTCGCCCTCCGGCAACACCGGAAGTGCCGCGGCATAGCCGGGAACGGCTGCCCGTGTTCCGTCCATAAGAGACACATCCCTTTGTTGGCATGGTGCGCGATCCGCGCTATGGCATGTCCAGGGACGCTCCGTACACGTCGGAATGTCAAGCCAGGTATATGTTTTGCCTCGGCGCATCCGTGTAATGTCACGGGATCGGGAATTTTCGGCGATAGCCTCGACGGTAGCGACGGCGCGCATTTGACATTCGCGACAGGTCAGGCGTGGATGGCGTTATGAGACCAGCCGAAAGCAAAGCCACGCGTACGATCCGCCGACCTCGAAGGCTGATTTGTACTGCGACTTGAGGCACAAGATCTGCGCAGCAGCAGAGCTCGCTTGCAGCGAGATCACTGTGCGGGCCGTGTGGCGCCCGCGTAGTCGTCGCCGGGACGCCGGTAGTCGTCGATTCGCACGACTTGACCGAAGTCCGGGGCGTTCACCATCTTCCCGGCCCCGATATAGAGCCCTACGTGCCGAATCTTCGAGGGTGTGCCATAGAAGACGAGGTCGCCCGGCAGGAGCTGCCCGTCGGGTACTCTTGGCCCGGCGTGGTATTGAGTGTGTGCGGTGCGGGGAAGCGAGATATTGGCTGCGTGGTACGCCGCCTTAGTCAAGCCTGAGCAGTCGAATCCGCTGTCACCGTTCAACGGACCGTTGCCGCCCCACACATACGGCAACCCTCGTTGCCCGCACGCGTAGTTGATGGCGGTCATCGCGGCAGCGTTCGGCGCCTGGATGTCGTTGCAGTCACCGGTTCCGGCCGTAGCGGGCGCGGGCTGACAGCGCACCCCGGACACAGCCGCGACGACCGCACGCGCCTTGTCCTCGTGCTGTGCGTATGCATTGGGGAACCCTGAGCCCTGCACGGTCTGTGCGGCGTCGTTGACGCTCATGCTCTGCCAGTTCGGTGTTGCATTGAGACGCTCGAAGAACTTCGTCGCCGCGTAGGTCGGTGTGGTGATCTGTTGCGGGGTGCCCCAGCCCATCGAGGGGCGTTGCTGGAAAAGTCCGAGGGAGTCGCGGTCGCCGTAGTGCAGGTTACGGAGCTTGGACTCCTGCATCGCGGCGGCGATCGCGACCACCCAGCCAGGCTCGGGTATCGCCATCTGTCTGCCGACCGCGACGATGGTGGCGGCGTTGCCCATCTGCTCGGCGGTCAGGCCCGTCACCGTGCCGGTCGGTGTCCCGTCGGGTGTGCAGAGCAGCGAACTCGCGCCGTTGCCGCCGGACAACGAGCTGACGATGCCGGCGACACCGGCGCCGATGAGCAACGGAATGGCGAGGATCACGGCGGCGACGGCGGCCCCGAGTTTGCTTCCCATGGCTGGATCGCGCTCCTTTCACGGCGATAGGTGGCAACGGGACGCGTTACGGACGAGTTGGCGCTGCCAGGTCAGTTCTCGCCGCGCGCGATCCGGTTCGGCGTTGCCCGCGGTGGGATCGGACTCGGTGGTGGCAGCCGGTACGGCGAGGCCGCCGCGGCGGCCTCGCCGTCACCGTCCTCGGTGCCGGGGCCGGCCGGTGGTTTCAGGCCGGGCCAGGCGTCGGCAAGGTCGGCGAGGCTGTAGCGCGGGTCGGCGCGATCGGTGCGGGCCGAGGTCAGTGGTAGCCAGACCGCCTCGGCCGGGCTTGGATGCGGTGCGGCGGGGTCGAGCAGGTCGGCCGCGGCGGTGGCTACCGGCACCGTGCGAGGGGCGTCGAGTCCGGCGTGGACGCGGGCCAGGGCGGTGCGGGCACCGGCTTCACGGCGGGTGGTCGGTAGCCACATCAGCACCGGCGTCGCGATCCCGGTCGACTCGGCCAGCCGCGCGTATCCGGCCAGCTTCCGCCCGACCTTGGTGAGGGACTCGGTTCCGGTGTCGAATTCGAGGAACCACTCCACCTCCTTCGTGGTGCCGTGGTGGTGGGTGCGCCAGCGGCCGTAGCCGTCGGGGATGACGAGGTCGCCGAAGTGACGGGCGCAGCGGGATTCCGACCACCAGGCCGTCACCGCCTCGTCGGCCTTGGTGTGGCGGGTGTGGGCGATGAGAGAGGTGAAGAAGTCGTTGACGCCGACGGTGTGGGCGAGGCGCTGGTTGTGGGCGATGGCCATGGCACGGTCGTGCCGGTAGCCGAGTTCCTTGACCTCGAGGCCGTGTTCGGCGGCGAGCACGGCTGCGCCGGCCGGGCCGAGGACGTAGTGCATCGGGGCGGAGCCGAGTTGCTGGAACGGCCGGAACCGGGAGATCGCGCGCCAGAGGTAGAGGTCGAGCACCCGCTGGCGTGCCGACCGGCCGGAGGGGAAGGCCGCGTCCTGGATCTGGAAGCTGGTCAGGACCCGGTGCTCGTGCAGCAGGGCCAGGAGCCACTTGTCGCGGGCGGTGAGGCGGGAGGCGAGCATGGCTTGGTGCTCGACCGAGCTGGCGGCGCGGGCGGTGTGACGTCCGGGCAAATGATCCCGCAAAGTGTGCTGGCGGGTAGTGGTCGTGATCAACGAACGCTCCCTTGATTGTCAACAGGCTGTGGACAACTGCTGTGGGCAGACCGATGCAGGCCACGGATGAGAACCGGGGGCAGCGGCTGTTTCCGTGTGGCGCGAAGGCGAATCCGCGTCCGGCGGGCGCCTAGGGGCGGGTGCGGCGTGGGTCGGTCCGGGGCGGCCGGGTCGGGGAAACCCGGCGCTCTACCCGCGTCGCGGTGGTGGTGGCCGCTGGGCTTCCGGCGCGGGAGGTTGTGCTGGTTGCGGTGTTGTGTGCGCGGCGCTGGGCGCGGAGCACGGCCCGGATTTCGCGCGCCCGGCCGGGGATCGGGTCGGGCAGGGGTGTGGTGGTCATGGTGAAGGGCTCGGTTTCCTCGCCGTGCACGACCAGGCGTGCGGCGGCGTGGTAGACGCCGAGGTGGGAGAGGTCGTGTTCGGAGAGCCGGGGTGTGGTGTGGCGGGCGAGTTCGCGGGCGTCTTCGGGTGATGAGGAGTAGATGATTTTGTTGCGGGCGTTAGTGGAGAGGCCTTCTTTCAGTTCTCTCGACAGTTGGCCGAGGTGCTGGTGGGCCAGGATGAATCCGTTCCGGAACGCTCGTGCTTCGGCGAGCATGTCTTCCATGGGGTAGGGGAGATGCAGGAAGTTGTGGCATTCGTCGATGACGGTGTGGGCGTCGGGGCGCAGGCGCTGCGGGACGCGGGCGCGGGCGGTGGTGGCCTGCCAGGTGCGCGCCACGACCAGCGATCCGACCAGGCGGGTGGTCTCTTCCCCGAGGGACCCTTTGGGGATGCGCACGAGGCAGATCCCGCCCTCGTCGAGCACCTGGGACATGTCCACTGTGGACCGTCCTCCGGCGATGGCTTCTTTCACGAAGGGGCGCAGCAAGAACGCGCGAAGCTTGTTCATCAACGGCGAGATCACCTGAGAACGAGAGCTATCGGTGAGTCCGTCGTACCACTCCCAGAAGCCGCGCAGCACCGGATCGGTCAGCCCGCTGGTGATGCGGGACCGGAACGCTTCGCTGGTGAGGAGTTTCGGGAGGTCGGCGAGGGTTGGTACGGCTTCTTGGGCGCGCAGGGTGAGGCAGGCGGCACGCATGAGGTCGTCGGTGCGTGGTCCCCAGAACGCCGAGTACACGCGGCGGAAGACGGAGACGAGGTTGTCGACCTCACGGTCGGTTTCCCCGCCCTCCAGCGGGTTGAGGATGGGTGGTCGGTGCCGGGAGTCGGCGTCGAACAGCACCACTCTTTCGGCCGCGCGGCGCGGGAGCCGGTTGAGGATGTCGGTGACCAGGTCGCCTTTCGGGTCGATCAGGACGACACCGCGCTGGTTGTCGACGTCGTCGAGGATGATCTGGCCGAGCAGGGTGGACTTCCCGGAACCGGTCGGTCCGATCAGGTGCAGGTGGTAGCGGGCGTCGGCGAGCCGCAGGCCGACCGAGCGGGCGTGGCCGGTGTCGGACTGTCCCAGGGGCATCACACCCGGGCCTGGGGTCGGGATGCCGGGCGGTGGGGCGACGGCTTTGGCTCCGGCGCGTTCGACGCCGGGGATCTCGGCGTCGGTGGGCAGATGCGCGAGCGCCGCGAGTTCAGGCACGGAGAGCAGGTCGCCGCGGCCGAGACGCCGGTCGGCGAGCGTGGGGCCGGGCCGGTGGAGGCGGGTGCGGGTGTAGTGGTTGTGGTCGGTGTAGGCGGCGAACGCGGCGGCCAGCGCGTGCGCGCGCCCGCGCGCGGTGTCACGGGCCTGGTGCACCAGGTTGTCGGCCGCGTCGGCGGGAAGGTCGGTGGCCACGGCGTACCGGATCACCGTCTCGTACTGCGAACCCCGCTGTTTGTTCACGATCGCCTTGTTCTGTGTCGAATATTCCAGCGACAGCTGCGGATCCTGGCTGATCCTGCGCGAGTCCGAGGTCCGGCGAGTGCGGGTGGCGTTCGCGCCGGGGGTGATCGCATCGAGGAGCCGTCCCCCGAGCCGTCCCGAGGAGCCGTGGTGGACCCGGCGGGCGGCGCGGCGGGCCTGGGCGACGCGGCGGCCGGTGACCGGGCGGGCGAGGATCTGCACGCAAGCCCGCTCGTCGCGGCCGAGTCCGACCGGCGCGCCGAGCAGCCCGCGGATCGGGTCGGCGTCGAACGCCGTGCGGATCGGGAGGGCCTCGGTGCGGGCGAGGCGTAGCTGGCCGCCGACGGTGATCCGCCGGCGCCCGGTCTCCAGCGCGGGGAAGGGTGAGGTGGCTGGGTTGGTGCGGGTGTGTGCGCCGGGCCAGGCGGCCTCGACCGCTCGTTCCACCAGTGAGGGTGGGATAAGGCCGGGGACCCAGAACTGCACGGTGACGCCGTGCTCGCCGAACACGTACTCCATCGCCAGATGCGGTTGCCCGGCCCAGAACCGCCGCCAGGCGGGGCGGAGGAGACCGACGAGGTTGGACCAGACCGCGGCCCCGCCGGCGGGATCGACGGTCGGCGGGGCGAGCACGGTGATCCGGCGAGCATCGGCCAGCAGCGCGGCGTGGCGGCGACTACGCCACCAGCGGCGCGCGACAACAGCGCCCGCCAGGGCGACGGCCAGGGCCGGGACGATGACCGGTCCCGAGGTCAGTGCCCAGTCGCCTGCGGCGGTGAGCAGGCGACCGGTGACGCCGCCGGGGTCGCGCAGATAGTCACTCACCCCGTTCTGCGTCACCGGGGATGCCGCGTTGTGTACGGACATGACGGAACTCCCTTCCGGGAAAACTCCTGTGAGACGAGGGAAAGCCGGGAAGCGGCACGGGGCCGGGATCACGCGGTGTCGAGGTCGACCTGTCTTGCGTCGTCGAACCCGTCGTCGATGTCGGCCCTGCCGGCCTCGTAGACAGAGCCGGTGGTCTCGGTGGGGCCGAGGTCGATGTAGGCCTCAGCGAGGCCGCTGTCGGTGGCGTCCGGGTCCTGTTCGGCGAACCGGGCCAGTTCGGCGGGATCGGTGGTGATCAAGAAGTTCTCTGTGGGCGAGGCCAGTGACTGGACCGCCACTCGCAGCGTGCCGGAGCTGAGCAGGCCTTGGCCGCGGTCGGCCGACAGCAGGAAGCGCCGCTCTCCGACGGAGAGGTCGAAGGCCTCGGCGATCTCGTCGATCGCCTGCGGTGCCGCGCGAAGGAGCACCTGGGTCGCGGCGTTGCTCACGATGGCTTTGCCCAGGTCGCTGCCGAGCAGATCAGCGGCGTCCTGGGTGGCCACGGTGAGCCCGCACCAGTGTTTGCGGGCGGCTTTGGCCAGGCGCAGTAAGAACAGCGCGGCGACGTGCTGGCGCATGAGGACGCCGGCTTCGTCGACCACGACCAGCCGGGGCCGGCGGTCGGCCGGGTTCGAGACGCGCCGCCAGACGGTGTCGAGCACGAGCAGGGTGCCGATCGTGCGTAGCTCGTCGGGCAGGTCGCGTAGGGAGAACACGACGAGGTGCCCGTCCGGGGTGGTCGTGGTGGGCCCGTCGAAGAGGTCGGCGTACGAGCCGTCGACGTAGGGGTGCAGCCGGGCGGCGAGGTCGGCGGCCATCGCGTCGCCACCGTCGCCGGTGGTGGCGAGCATGTCGCGCAGGTCGCGCAGCAGTGGCGCTGGGCGCGTCCAGGTGCGGGCGTCACCGGTGATGCCCGCGCGGTGGTAGGTGGCGGTGATCGCGGTGTCGAGCACGGCTCGTTCGGCGGCGGTGACCTCCGCGCCGAACAGCACAGCCAGGACGGTGTGCAGGAATAAGCTGCGCCGCTTGAGGGCGTCCTGTGGCGCGGTCCGGCGTCCGTTCGCGCCGAGGTGCACAGGCAGGTCGAACGGGTTCAGCCGGACTCCGCCCGCGCCGAGGTGGACGTAGGTGCCGCCGACCTGGGAGGCCAGGCGGGCATATTCGTCTTCGGGGTCGATGACGAATGCCTGGACTCCGTGGGTGGCCCATCCGTTCTCGGTGTCGCCGAGTCGGCGGTAGAGGCTGCGCAGGGTCTCGAGCTTGACGAAGTAGCTCTTACCCGCGCCGGAGCGGCCGAGGACGACGGAGTTGTAGTTGTCGCAGGCGAACCGGTCCCAATGGACCAGCCCGGAGGAGCCGACGTTGTAGCCGTAGAGGACCCCAGAGGGGGCGGAGGTGGTCGGGTCGGTCGGCGGGAGGTCCGGCGAGGTGAACGGATACGCGGCGCTGACCGCGGCGGTGTCGAACGTCCTTTTCAGACCGAGCGGGTCCAGTCCGAGTGGCAGGGTGCTCACCCAGCCCTGCAAAGCACGGTAGGTCGCGGGTTTCGCGTCCAGCAGCAGGGACGCGCACAACGACCGCAGCGCGGAGACTTCCTCAGCGAGGGAGGTTTCGTCCGGGGCGTGCACGGTGAGATACAGCCCGAAGCGGAACAGGCGTCCGTCGCCGCGGGCGATGCTGCGCGAGAGGTCGGCGGCGTCCTCGGCGGCGGCGTCGAGGTCTGGGTCGTCGAGCCGGTCATGCTTTGCGTTGCGGCGGCGGGACGATTCGAGTTTGGCGCGTTGCTTGCGCAGTCCGCTCGCCGCGGTCGCCGGGTCGACGGGCTGGACGTGGACCGAGACGTCCAAGCGGGCGGGGTAGGTCAGCAGCGGGGCGAGCCAGCCGGGGTAGACCTCCTGCGGATAGCCCGTGACGCCGAAGCTCGCGACGAATTCGTTGCCGACCTCGAGGTGCCGGGCGGACACCGACAGCGCGTCCGGGGTGAACGCTCCCGCCGACCCGGACCGGGCCACGGTGCTGTGGTTTCTGGTGCGTGCCATCAGGGGTTACCTGCTTTCGATCTCGTCGTCGTCGTAGTCCCAGTCCTCGTCCTCGGACAGCCACGGGCCCGGCGCCTGCGAGCGACCGGAGCGCGGCGCGACAGTCGATGGACGCGGCGGAGCCGGGTGAGACGACGCCGCGAGGTCGGCATCGCCGGCGGGGTCGTCGGGGCCGTAGAGGTCGGTGAAGGTGGTGGTGGAGGTGACGACCTCGTCGGCCCCTGCCAGTGCGGCCGAGGGCGGCAGGAAGGTGTCGGGGTTGCAGGCCGCCGCGAGTACGCCGGTCGCGGCGGCGGCGTCGAGTGGGGTGGCCACGATCCCGGCCGGGGTCAGCAGCTCGATGGCCTCGCCCAGGCGGCGCACCAGGCGTTGTTCGGCCGCCTGCCGTACTCCGTTCTCCACCGGTCCGTTGTCGTGGCGGTGGTGCCGCCATGGCAGCACGCTCGACGCGGTGGCAGGTGTGGCTGGGCCGGTTCGCAGCGGTTCGCGCAGCACAAGCAGCACTTGGCGGCGGAGCAGATCCGCCTGGGCGGTGAGCTCAGTGAGGTAGTCCGCGTGGTCCCGCGCGGCCGCTTCCAAGGCGGGGTGCGGGAGACCGCCGGCGTGGGCGCGGAGTTCGGCGATCTGCGGGGCGAGGTCGAGCCGTTCGGCGCGGATGAGGATCTGCACGGGCGCGGTCAGTGAGTGTAGGTAGCGCGCGAAACTGGCGACGAGCGCTTCTTGTTCCCCGGGTGTGCGCAGCGAGAAGTTGACGGTGCTGCACACGGCGATGACCGCGCGCCCGTCCGTGCCGAGGTCGACGATCCCGGCGTGTGCGCCGGTGTCGGCGACACCGTGGGCGGGCAGCTCCAGCGGTGCCGGGGACACCGGCTTGGTCCCGGTCGGTGACCGACGCCGTCCGCCACGGCTACGGGCGCGGGTGTCGGAGTGCTGGGCGGTGAGCCAGGCCGGGGCCGCGCGGACGCCTTCGGGCGCGGCGACCCGGTGCCGCGGAGACAGGTGCTGGCGGATCGCGGCGAGCGCGAGGCGGTCCAGGGGCAGCCCGTCGCGCTGCCCGAGAGCCAGCACGGTGGCCGTGATCCCGACCGGGATGGCGACGATGAGGAACACCGGCAGCGGCACGAACCCACGGGTCAGCGAGTACAGGCTGTAGAGCAGGAGGCCGGTGACGCCGAGGATCGTGAGCTGCCGGGCGGTCAGCGGACCGAGCACCCTGTCCGGGCGGTCGACGTCGGCGGGCACACGCACAGGAGAAGTCATGGCGAATCGGTCCTCACTTCGTCTTCGGGCCCCGCCGGGCGGGCAGGTCCAGGGGCAGGCGTAATTGCGTTCCGGCTCGCCGTTTCGGCGGAGGTGAAGCGCTCGCGTCGCTGGCAGGTGGCGGGGGTGTGGGCTGGCGCCGGACGCCGAGGGGAAGCGGGTACTGGCCGGAGGCGAGTGACCGGTTGCCGGTGTAGGCATCCCGTGCCGGACGGCGGGAGGCGCGGGCCGCGCGGTTGATCTGGCCGGACGGGGTGATCAGCCCAGGCCCGGTTTGCCGCGGTGGGCGGGCCGGCACCGGGTTGGTGAGGTCATCGGCGAGCGACCGCCGAGGCGTAGCCGGGGGTGCTGGACGCAGGTGGATCGGCAGCATCCCGGCGCTCGGCGCGATCAGCGCGCGGGGTAGATGCGCGGGCGGGCGGGCATTGCGGTTGACCCGCCCATCCGAAGTGAGCAACCCGGGCTGGGGCACCGGCGGCGGCATCCCGGCGCCTCGTGCGGCGAGGTCGTCGGCCAGGGACCGGCGTCCGACCCGGTCGGGGATCCTGCGTGTGGTGATCGGCAGCCCGAGCTGGTCACGGGGCAGCGCGCCGGGCAGAGAGTCCGGTGGGAGCGCCCGCGGGTTCGCCGCGACTGTCTGCTCGTCCCCGGAGCCACTCGTGGTGAACATCGACAGCTGTCCCTGTCCGGGTTTCCTCCCCGCTCGAGTGCCGGTGTCCGTCATCTCACCCAGACGCGGGGATCGCCCGGGAGTAAGGCGTGTGCGGCGGACCCGTATCGGCAGCATGAACTGGCCCGAACGGGTCGACGGCGGATCCGCGGGTGCGGTGTCGCGTCCGCGCGCACGATGTGCCGGGCCGGGCTTGCGGCCCTTGCGGCCGAAGAGCGAGGTGGCGCCGCCGAGCAGGCCCATGGTCTTGTAGGCGATCGCGCCGCGCACCAGTGACCCGAGCAGCGACCGGCCGCCACCGCCGCGCAGCGGTTGCAGGCACCAGAAGGGGATCTTGACCAAAATCCACATCAGCGCGACGCAGAACAGAAGATTGGTCAGCCCGTTCAGCGTCGGCCCGAAGATGGTGAAACCGCCGGGGGTGAAGAACACCCGCAGCGACGCACTCAGCGCACCGGCCTGTCCGATCGGGATGATCAGCAGCAGACCGTAGGCCTTCCACCAGAACACGGCGACGCCCTCGGTGTGCGGCAACGCGTGCCACATCAGCACGAACGGCGCGGCGGCGATCAACAGCATCGTCGCGAGGACCCGCACGATGAACGTCAACAGCAGCACGACGAGCAGCGCGGCGAGCGCGAGCCCGATGAACAGCAGCCAGCCCTGCCCGCCGTTGAGCGAACCGAGGATCATGTCGGTCATCGCCTTGGCAGCTGTGTTCGGATTGACCGCGTCGGTCATCAACGTCGCGCTCACGGCGTTGGAGATCTCGATACCCTGGGTCGCTAGGAACAGCGACAGCGTCCCGGCGAGGAACCCGGCCGCGAGCCGGGGCGCGATCTCCTTGATCGTGTAGCGGGTCTGCAGGGTCTCGTAGGCCATCAGGATCAGGCCCGCGATCACGACGATGCTGCCGTAGAAGGCGAGCATCAGGTGCCAGGACTCGGTCCAGGCCTGGCCGATGCCGGGCAGGAGGCTCGGGTCCGGTGTGGACAGCACCGTCTTGCCCAGCAGATCGAGCAGCGGGTTCAGTGCGCCGATCACCAGGCCGCGGAAGAAGGTGTCGATGGCCTCGGTGACACACGCGACCGGGTCGGTGAACCCGCACTCGCTGTCGTCGTCACCGGGGTCGCGGGGTACTGGCTGGGGGATGCAGTTCGGGCCGTCACAGGGCTGGCTCGTGGGCGGCTGGGTGGGGAGATTGCCGCACTCGGGCAGCACCGATCCTGGGAAACACGACACCGGCGGCGTTGACGAGCCGGGAACCAGCGGTGCACTCGGGAGTCCCGTCGGCGGCGCGGGGCGCGGCGACGACGTCCCCGGCAGAAGGCACGCCGGTTCGGCAGAGCCTGGCACGCAGCTGGGGTTGGGCGGCAGCGGCAGTACCGGTGGCTGCGCGGGCACCAACGCCGCCACAGCCGCCACGGGCGTGGGCACGGGTGCGGCCGAGGCTGTCAGCGCGATTCCGGCGACGGCAGCCAACAGCGGCACCAGCACCGCGAGCGCGCGGGCCCACTGCCGCTGGGGCAGCCAGCGTCCGCGACGGCGTCGGGCGGGTGCTGCCGGTGGTCCGAGCATGAGCCGGTCGCCGCGCCCCGACCTCGTGTCCGTGCCGTCATGGTGAGGACTGGATTCGGCAGTTCGGGTGGGGTGGCGTGGACGGAAGGACGGTGTGTGGCGCGGGGTGGTCATCGCTCACACCCCGCCCACGATTCCCTTGAGGATCTCGACCACGAGCGGGGCGAGTGCGGCGAGCCCGAAGCCGATGCCGGCGGCTTTGAACGCGCCCTTGGCTTTCTCGATTTCGCCGGGGTCGCCCGAGGCCATCAGGTAGCGCAGACCGCCGATGGTGATGAACACGACCGCGACCCCGGCCAAGATCCCCATGACCCAGTTGCGGATGTTGCCGAGGACCTGATCGACAGTCGCCGCGAGCGCGACATAGTGGACGGTCTCCGCCCGCGCGGCCGAGGACGTCAGCACCACTACGGTGGCGATCAGCCACCCCAGGAGCAGCACGACGCGGCGTCGGTGCCCATGTCGCGGTTGCCATGCCGGTGTCGTCGTTGAGGCGGTGCCAGCGGAACCTGCGCAGCGATGCTCGGCGTGCCGCACGTCTGCGGTCGCGGCCCGGGGTATTGCCCGGCGTGGGCGGGTCGCTGGGGCAGGGGAGCCGGGACGGCTGGATGCCGTGCCGCGTGTGGGCGCGCGGAGATGGCGGCGTGGTGTCAGTCGCATGAGTGGACCTCCCGGCTGGTGTGCGCGGCCGGACCGGAACTGGTGCGGGCGGCGTGCGAACGGCGATCTGCGGGGTGCGGGGCCCCGCGGGAGGCAATGCGGGATTTCGGGCCGTTTTGCGACACGGTTCGCCGAACTTTTTTCTCCCGCACTGCTCCACCCCTGGTCACGGTGGGTAATTTCGTGCGACCGGTCTCGGTAGCCCCGGCGTTAGTGGGACCACGACGCACGCGAGCTGGCGCGGACGACTCCGCCCCATCGGCCGGTGGCGTCTCGGAGGTGTCCGCGGACTGCTTGGTCAGGTAGGAGACGAGACGGGGTTCGGCGCGTTCGCGGATTTTCGCGAGTTGTTTGTAGGTCATTCCGCGCGCCTGTGCGGCTTCGGCCAGAGAGGTCGTGCCGAGGCGGGTCACGGAGATCAGGCCCGCTTCGTCGGCGGTGATCGCGCCAGCGCGTACAGCAGCGGCGAGCACGAGATCGAGATCGAGATCGAGATCGAGATCGGGGTGTTCTTCCGGGCTGGGCGACTCGGCGAGCTCATTGATCAGATCGCCCGCAAGGATCGGGCCACCAGTGGCCTCGTCCAACGCCACCCGTCCCTCGCGGTAGGCCGCGTAGTACAACCGAGCGAGGATCGCCGGCCGGACCAGATCAACTTCGTGCAGGCCGGTGAGGAACCCGGTGAGCACGGCAGCGTTGAGGTCATGGGTGTCACCGGTGAAGTGGCGGGTCACGATGGTCGCCACGCGCAGCAGCACCGGCAGCCCCAGCCCGACACACGCCACCATCCACGTGCCGCGTTCGGCACGGGCGCGAGTGATCAAGTACGCCCACGCTGCGTCGCGTGTTGCCTGCGCGCAATCCTCAGCCAGCAGCAGCGTGCCGAGCTCGTCCAGCGGCACCGGACGCTGTGGCAACCCGGGGATCTCGCGTCCGTCGACACTGACCGGATCCGGCCCGGTCACCAACCACGCGAAGCTGGAGCGCGCCAGCGCGAACACGTCGGAGTCTTTGACGAAATCGGGATTAGGGCCCAAGCGGAACACGCGTTCCTGGCCCTTGATTTCATGTGAGGGAAAATCCATGACAGCTCCCATGTGAATGTGGTGATTCGTGAGCTGCCATCAAGTCATTCGGGCCGCCTCAAAACCGCCTCAAGGTCGCCTCAAAGTCGCGACAAAAGCGCCTCGTAAGCGCCTCAAGTGGACAAGTATGTGATGGCTTGATTGCCAATTCCGGGACAGGGCCGGTGGACTTTGTTGATCTTTGAGGCGCCTCTGGATAGGCGTTTGAGCTGTGCCAAGCGCTCTATTTGGACTGTGCCTCCGAGAGGTGCCTCAAGGTGGAGTGCTGGTCGATGACGGTTTGAGGCATCCGCATGGAAGCTGGGTGAATAATCCTTATCGCTCTGAGCTCTCGAATTTCTTCGGGAGAGTTGATAGTAAGAATCCCTGGTCGGTGACGGCTTCTTGTTGGGTGTGGGCGGCGACTGGGGCGAGGTCGAGAATTCTCAAAAATTTTGGCGAGAGCGTGTCGCAAATCGGGGGGTTTCTCGGTATTGCCCGCCGACAGCACGAACCAGGCCGGGCGTCGTCCCGGCTGTTCTCGCTCGCAGGAGGACTCTCATGGCCCAGCGTTCGCAGTTCCCGGACGGCCGTCCGGGTCGCCGGACAGACTCGGATCGTCCGCCGCGCACCCGGCGCGGTGGCGACCGCGCTCCCTACCCCGGAGCGCGCGTGCACAGCACCACGGCAGGCGTCGGCGGGACCGACAGCACCTCGCGTCCCGAGGGCACGCCGACCTCGTCGCGTCGACGCCCGGCGCCGTCGTCGACCGCGCCGACACCGGCGACGGTGTGGACGTGCGGGCCGGACCCGATCGACGCCCACGCGATGTGGCCGGTACCGATCGTGGAGTCCATCACGGCGGCGTTCACCGACCCCGGTGCGCACGTCGTCCTGGTCGACCTCGACCCCGCACCGATCACCGGCACGCGCTCCGGCACGGACGGCTCGGCGACGACCGGCGAAGCGTCCGTGGCAGCGGCGCACGAGGCGGTGCGCGCGGTCGGCCGCACCGCCGACACGGTTACCTTCCACCGCGGCGACGGTGGCTCCGCCGCGTCGTCGCGACCGTTCTGGGCTGATCTCGTCACCGACGCGAGTGATCCGTCCGCGGCGCTGGCCGGAACACCGTCGGTCCCGGCGTGCACCGGGCTCCCCTCCAGCGCGGAAGGACCGGAGTCCGAGCGCGGCGCGCGGGCGGATCTCGTGATCGTGTCCCTGCCCGGCCACGCCGCCGAGTCGGTTTCGTTGGACCGGCTCGCGCTACTGGCGGCGAACCGTCTGCGTCAGGGCGGCATCCTCGCGGTGTACACGCACAGCGACTGGACGCGGGGTCGGCTGGTCGATCCGACCGGCGCGATCGTCGCCGCTGCGCAGCACGCCGATCTGCTCTACCTGCAGCACATCGTCACGTTGCACGCTCCCGTGGAGAAGGGGCGCTTGCGGGCCGCGCCGAGCGTGGCGGTGGCCGCCGAGTACGACCGCGCCCGGCATCGCGCGGCGGTGCGCGGACTGCCTGCCCCGCATCTGCGCGCGCATGGCGATGTCCTCGCGTTCGCGCAACCGGCCGACCTCGGCGCACCGCTCCCCGGGGCCGGTCCGGCGCCCGCCCCGCCCGGCGGCGCCGGACGTGACCAATGACCCCGCCCTCGCCGCACTCGGCCGGGCCGTCCCCGGCCACTCCCGCACCTGCGAAAGGCAGCGCCCTCATGTGTCACCAGCACCCCGCGACATCGACCAACCACGGCAGCGCTGACCCGACCGTGCCGATCTCCCGCGCGCTCATCGACGCCCTCGACACCAGCCCCACACCGACGGACATCGCGACCGGACACGATCCGGTCAGTCCGAGCGGTAGGACCTGTGGGTTCGACCTCGGCGATCTGCCGTTGTCGGTGTGGGCGACCGCGCAGACCTCCCCGGCCACCCAGCGCAAAGGCCGGTATGTGCCCGAGTCGACCGCGCACCCGGCGAAGATGCTCCCTGCCGTCGCGGCGCACGCCATCCGTGCCTACACCCGTCCCGGGGAGCTGGTGTTCGATCCGATGGCCGGGTCCGGCACCACCTTGGTGGAGGCGATCGATGCCGGGCGCCGCGCGGTCGGTGTCGAGTACGAGCCGCACTGGGTCAGCGTCGCCCAGGCGAACCTTGACCTGGCCCGTCAACGCGGCCACGAGCACGACGGCGAGATCGTGCACGGCGACGCCCGGCAGCTGCCGTCCCTGCTGCCCGAGAAATATCGCGGGCAGGTCGCGCTGGTGATCACCTCCCCGCCGTATGGGCCGTCCACGCATGGGCAGGTCGTCACCGCCAGCACCGACTCGCATGACGGGAAAGTGCACAAGTACCACCACCGCTACGGCAGCGCGTTGGATCGCGGGAACCTGGCCAACGTCGGCCACCACCGGCTGCTGGCCGGCTTCACCCGCATCCTCACCGGCTGCGCGGCCGTGCTGCGCCCCGGCGGGCACATCGCGATCACTGTCCGCCCGTGGCGCGAGCACTCGGAGCTCATTGATCTGCCCTCGCAGATCATCGCCTGTGGCCAGGCCGCCGGGCTGGTCCCGGTCGAACGCTGCGTCGCCCTGCTGGCCCGAGTCGCCGACCGCGAGCTGGTCGCCCGCGGGAGCTTCTTTCAGCGCGACTTCATCCGCAAGCAGCGTGAGCAGGGCCTGCCCTTGCATCTGATCGCGCACGAGGACGTCATCGTCCTGGCCAAGCCCCTCACGGCCAGCGTCACGCCGGCCTTGTCGGGTGACGGGGACGCGAGTCGTGGGCGGAGGGCATCGTGAGCACGCGGGTGCACTGCCGGGACTGCGGCTGGGACGCGCACTTCCGGCATCCCGCCACAGCCCGGCGCGCCGCCACCCGACACCGCTGCCCGCCGCCGAGGGACGACTCGGACCGGCGACCCGTGGCGCGGGAGGCGCACCATGCCTGAGCGCCACACCGACGCTGCGGATCCGCTGCGGTTCGTCGCGACCGACGGCCCGGTGATCGGGTCGCTGTGCACCGGCGTGGCCGGTCTCGACCTCGGCGTCGCCGCCGTGCTCGGCGGGCGCATCGCCTGGTACTGCGAGGTCGACCCGCACGCGGCCGCGATCCTCGCCGCGCGGCTGCCTGGCGTGCCGAACCTGGGCGATCTGCGCGCGGTCGACTTCGCCTCCGTCGCACCGGTCGAGGTGCTCACGGCCGGCTTCCCTTGTCAGGACATTTCCGCCGCCGGTCGGCGCGCGGGCATCGAGAAAGGCGCTCGCAGTGGACTGTGGCACACCATCCTGGACGCCATTCGCGTACTACGACCCCGCCTCGTCGTCGTGGAGAACGTCGCCGCCCTCCGCTGGAAGAACGGCGGCCTCGACCGTGTACTCGGCGGGCTGGCCGAAGCGGGGTATGACGCGGTCTGGCGTTGCGTACGAGCCGCCGACATCGGCGCCGCCCACCGCCGCGAACGCGTGTTCCTGTGTGCCGTCCCCGCCCCGGGACGGGATGCGGATGATGCCGACCCCGCAGGCCCGCGACGGCGAACCCCGCGGACCAGTCGATCCAGCACGGCGGCGCGCGGGCGGACATCAGGTAAACCTCAACGACGTGGTCGACTCGGTCGTCAAGGCTGCGCACCTTCTGCCGGCCCCGACCCCGACAGCGGCGGACTCGCGGTCGGCGGCGAGCCAGACCGTGCGGAAGCCGGGCCGCCCGATCCCGGCAGGGTGCGTGACGCTGACCGACTCGGTGCGGCTGCTGCCGACCCCGACCGCCTCGGACGCGAAGAACTGCACCCACGACACGCACGACGGCGGACCGTCTCTTCCCGACCGCGCCCGCGCCCTGAGCACCCCGACGCCACCGCTGGACGGAACGTCGTGCGCCGCGGCCCACAGCGCAGGGATCGATCGCTGCCTTTCCACCGGTGCGTGGGGCCCTGCCGCCGACACCCGACCGCGCACGGTGGTTCGTCCACCGCAATCTCCGTCACGCCCATGACAAGGAGGCCCAGCTCTCATGGACACGCCACGACTTCTGCCGACCCCGCGCGCGACCGACGGCACCAAAGGCTGTCCCGCGCAGCGCGGCTCGAAGGGCGATCTGATGCTGCCCTCGGTCGTCATCGCCGTCACCACACCCGCACCGAAGTCCCGAGCGCGGAAGGGGGTGAAGGACCGTGACGACCGCACGCGCATCGCGCGCCCGCCGCACAGCACGCGGTGAACGCGGGCCGGTGAACTGGGGCGAGTATGCCGCCGCCGTGCACCGATGGGAACTCATCACCGGCCGCCCCGCCCCGTACCCGACCCAGCCCGGCCGGCACGGACGCCCCGTGCTCGCACCGCCGTTCGTCGAGTGGCTCATGGGCCTTCCCCCAGGCTGGGTCACCGCCGGGCACCTCGAGCTGCCCCGCACCGCGCAACTTCGCGCTCTGGGCAACGGGGTGATGCCCCAGCAGGCCGCGCGCGCACTACGCCACCTGCTGGACGACCTCACTCACCTGCACCGTCCGCCCTGCCACCCATCGGCCTGCCCGACGACGCGGGACAGGCGCTCCGGTGTGAGCCGACCGGGCCGGGCGGGCGGTCGCGTGACGCACCCGCCAGGTACCACCCGGACCTCCACCGCTGCGGGTCCCCGCCGCAGCGGTACCCGCTCGCGTCGCTGAACCTGTGGTGCTCCGGGGCGAGGACACCGCCGAGCCCGCCCCGGAGCGCCACGCTCCACCCGCTTCCACAAAGTCGACTTCCTGAAAGGGCTCTTCGCCATGCCCACACGCAGCAGGACACGCCACCCCGCGACCTATCTGCGCCACTGGTTCCGTACCGCCCGCCACCGCCTTCGGCTGCGCGACCGGCGGCCACCGAGCCGAGCACTCGCCAGCCACACGCCCTCCGGTGTCCAGCCCGCGCAGCATCCGGTGACGCGACGGTCGGCCGAGGCGATCGCGGTCCTGATCCGAGAGGGCTGGAACGTTCACCACCCGCCGTACGGCTACACCACGATGACCGTGACCGGAGCGCAGAGCCGCCGCGGAAGACCTCGCACCCGCCTGACACCGGACCCTCGCCGCGCCCTGGTGGTGCAAGACGTCTTCTATTGGCGCGCGGTCACCGGTCTGTCTGTGGAGCACATCACCGCGCGGCTCGACGCCGACCATGACCGCTATCCACCGCCCGGGACACACATCTCCTGGCCGCCCGCAGCGGTCGACTCGATGTTGACCGACATCAAGTACACCGGCTATCAGGCCACCGGTACTCGCGACGAGAACGGCGTCTTCCGTCCCGTCGAGTACTGGGTGCTCTCCGACCAGCCCGCGCACCGTGCCCTGGTCACGGCCGCGCTGTTCTGGGCGGCTCAAGATCCCGCGACCAGTGTGCGGCGCATCCCGCACCGACTCCTCGCCCCCGTCCACGGATTCGCCACCAGCAGTGACGGGAAGGAGGAGCGGTGAGCATGGCATCGCGTTCACCGTCCGCAGCGCGTGCCGCCACCTCACGCCCGCCGACACAGTTATCAGCGCGCCGCCGTCCGCCCACGACACCGGCGGCCCGTCGATCGGGCACTCTGCGTCGTGAGCGCTATCCCGGCCGCCCGCGCGGTCGCTATCTGAGCCTCGGCGCCGGCGTGCAAAGCCTGTGCGTGTTCTTGCTCGCCTGCGACGGTGAGATCCCGCCCTTCGACGCCGCCCTCTTCGCTGACACCGGCTGGGAACCCAAACAGGTCTACGCCCAGCTCGACACCGCGCGTCGCATCGGCGCGCGGGCAGGGATTCCTGTCTTGACCGTGTCAAACGGCAACATCCGTCACGACGCCCTCAAACCAGAGTCCCGGTTTGTCACCATGCCGCTGTTCGTGAAGAACCCTGACGGCACGAGGGGGATGGCCCGCCGGCAATGCACCGGCGAGTACAAGATCAAGCCGCTCAAGAAAGCCATCCGCCAGATCCTCGGCTACCCGCATCCCACGCGAGTGCCCCGTGGTGTGTTCGTCGACCAGGCGATCGGCATCTCCAACGAGTTTCACCGTGCTAAGGACTCCGACGTCAACTACACTCGCAACATTTTCCCGCTCCTCGACCTCGGGCTATCCCGCTCGGACTGCCTGACGCTTCTCCAAGAACGAGGTATGGGCACGGTCGTGAAAAGCTCGTGCATCGGTTGTCCTTACTCGGGAAACTCGCGGCTGCGGTTCATTCGGGACACCGATCCTCACGCGTGGGCCGACCTGGTCGAGTTCGACAAAGCGATCCGTCACGGCAGTCCCCGCGCCAACGCCAACGGCAAACCGCTGCGCGGCCAGTTCTTCATCCACCGCTCGCTCCGGCCGCTCGACCAAGTCGACCTCGACGCCACACGCGGCACCGTCAACGCCGATGAAGACGACCCGGACGGCTGTAGCCCGTTTTCCTGCCGTAGCGGTCCTCCCGCCACCACGCCCTGAAACCTGCAGTACCACTCAGATCGTCGTACTGGGCCCGACAGTCCCGCTGACACGCCTGCCAAGCCGTTCCTGGCCCCAACAGGCGAGAAACCGTCGCAGTGCCCAGGTACGGCCATCGACGAGAAGTGACTATCCCAACCTGCCCTCGTCCCAGGAGGCCACCGTGCACCACAAACCACAGCTCGTCATCGACGCCCACACCGAGACCTCCGCATCCCTCGACGAGCGTCGCCCTGCCTGGTCGCGCGAGCACCTCCGCGGCCTCGGTGTCACCACCACTCTCATGACCGCCGCCAGCATGCTCGGCATAGGACGAACGACGGCGTACCGCCTCGCACGGCAAGGCGACTTTCCCGTGCCCGCCATACGGGCCGGACGCAACTACCGCGTCCCCGTGGCGCGCTTGGTCGAGCTTCTCGGGCTGGACGAAGAGCCTCGTCGCTAGTCCTTCCTCTCTGTCCCCATTGGAGCGTCCATAGCCGTGATCCGAACCACGCCTGCGGATTTCGGGAGGAACGAATCCGATGCACGAATTCTCCGCCAACACCTTCAAGCGCTGCACCTGCAAACACCCCGAAACCGGGCAACAGCTCGGAGCGAAATGCCAGAAACTCAAACGCCGCAACGGGTCCTGGAGATCCGACCACGGAACCTGGTACTTCCAGGCCGAACTTCCCCGCCGTAGCGACAGAACCCGTCGCACCCGGCGACGCGGGGGATACGCGACCCAGACCGACGCACAAACCGTGCTCGACAAAATGGCCGCCCTGGTCGAGGCAGCGCAACCACACGGCGACACCGCCGTCGTTGCCATCGGCGACCTCATCGACACCTGCCTCAAGAGCGGAAAATCCTTCCCCACAGCGGAAAGCATCACCCAAGAACTCGAGTCAGGTGACACGCCGAACCTCGTACCGACCGTCGGAGAGTGGCTGCACACCTGGCTGGCCAGCCGCAAAAAACTGCGCGGAAGCACAAGGCTCTCCTACCACCAGCACATGAGACTCTGGCTCATACCGCACCTCGGGCACTACCGCATCGACGCGCTCACCGTCGAACACGTCGCCGCGATGTTCGACGCCATGGCCGAGCGCAACGACTTCATCACCGCCGCGAAAGCCAGTGACGACCCCGACATCCGCAAAACCGTTCACGGCCTGCGGATCATCAGCGCCGCCACCATGCAGCGCTACCGCGCGACCCTGCGCGCCGCGCTCAACGCCGCCATCCGCGACCCCAAGATTCCCCTACGGTTCAACCCCGCCTCCCACATCGAACTACCGTCCGGGCGCCGACCCAAAGCGCTCCTGTGGACCCCAGAACGGGTCGAACGATGGCAACGCACAGGAGAGCGGCCCTCCCGGGTGATGGTGTGGACACCCGAGCAGACCGGCACCTTCCTCGACCACGCCGAAGGCCACCCCCACTACGTACTCCTGCACCTCATCGCCTACCGAGGTCTCCGCCGTGGCGAAGCCTGCGGACTGCCCTGGTGGGACATCGACCTCGCGAACCAGAGCGCCACGATCACCTCAGCCCTCGTCCAGATCGGCTGGGAAATCGAGTTCGGCGAACCGAAGAGCGAAGCCAGCGGACGCGTCATCGCCCTGGACAACGACTCCGTCCACGCCCTCCGCGCTCAGAAACAGCACCAAGCCGACCTGCGCGATGCAGCAGGCGACCGCTGGGTCGAACACGGCCTTGTCTGCACCGAGTCGGACGGCAGCCCCCTGCACCCGGCCAAACTCACCGACAGCTTCCAAGCGATCGCCGAGGAAGCTGGACTGCCACCCGTACGCCTGCACGACCTCCGCCACGGAGCGGCGACCCTGATGCTTGCCGCAGGCGCCGACCTCAAAGAAGTCCAGGAACTCCTCGGGCACTCCAGCATCGCCATCACCGCCGACACCTACACCCACGTACTCCCAGAACTCGCCCGCGAGTCCGCAGAGGCTGCCGCATCACTCGTGCCCCGTCAGACACGGCGCAAGCTTCCCCCACCGCCGCATAGCGGCGCCTCAGGTGCGTGACAGGTGATGCCTGGCCCTGCTTGCGACATCAAGTTTCGTGGAGCTCAAGAACTGGGTGCTTGAAGCGAACTTGGGCCTGTCCGGGGTATCGCCCGGACAGGCCCGCGAGGTAGACAAAGTCCTCGGTTGCTTACTGTAGCCGCTCTTCTGAGCGACGTCTTACAAGGCGGCGAAGGACGTTTAGCCTGAGTCTTGCTGCCAAGGATCCGGACCCGTGATCACGGCTACCTGGCTGCACAACCTGCCCCTTGGAACCAAGGGAAGGCCCGGATTCCTGCCCTCGGGTGCACCTTGAGCCCACTGCACACAGCTCCCGGACGACGAAAGAGCCTCAGCGCTAACCTTGGCGGGCTGGTCCGTAGCGTTCTGGGCTCGCCTGAAGAGGTACAGCTGTGGTCGACGGAGGTGGCGCATATGGCAGCGGATCTGGAGACACTGATCGCACAGGTGTGGAGCCCGGAGGTGCGACCACTCGCCGAGGAGGCGCTGCGTTGCTACAACGCCGGCGCGGTTCGATCGAGCATCATCGCGTCCTGGGCGGCGGTGACTGCGGACATCATCGTGAAAGTGACACGGCTTGCTGATGAAGGCGACACGCAGGTCAAGTCGTTCTGGGAAAGAATCGTGGAGGCGCAGCAGCAGGGCCTGAACCGCGCAGGTGTGCAGCTGATGCAGAGGATCGAAGCTGACCTGGTGGACAAGGCGGTGGAGTTCGAGCTGATCGACACCATCGGCCAGCGAGAGCTTGACCGGATCAGGGAAGACCGCCACCTGTGCGCGCACCCTTCCCTGCGGGCCGAGGGCGAGGTCTACATCCCACGGCCGGAGATGGCGCGCGGTCACCTCGCTGTCGCGTTGACCACGTTGCTGATTCACCCACCCACCCAAGGTCGCAAACTGGTTGAGAAATTCAAAGACCACGTCTGCGACCCACTCTTCACGCCGTCTATTCCGTACTTGCAGGCCACCTTTCACGATCGCGTGCGAGAAGCGACCCGCAAAGCGATCATCACCGTCGCGGCCAAGGCCGCAATGCTGGAACTCGATCCGGGCGGTCGGATGTCCGCAGCCGCGCACGCCGACCGGATGGCTATCACGCTTCTCGCCTTCGCCGGTTGCGCCCGTCAGACTGTCAGCAATGCCGTCGTCCAAACTCGTGACCGCTTCCAGCTGGCCAGCGGTGACGTGCAACTGCGAACCCTGGTGCGAATGGCCGACCAGGACTACTTCTGGGACACGGTCGATCCAGGAATGGCCAGCAAGCTCGAAGCGATGATCAACTCTCCGATCACGGTCGGCGAGTACGAGCCGTTGCCTGCTGAGATCGCCACCAGCGCTGCGCTTGTCGGTAGTAAGTACGCGCGCGATCGGATGCCAACCTTGCTGGCTCGATTCGACGGCTTGTCCATGCAGCAACGTATATCTGTCATGGAAGCCCGGCCGAGCGGCTACTTCGTTCCGACGATCACCGAACTTCTCGCCTCGATACGGGGTTTCCGGTTCGCCGAGCAGATCGGTCGCCTGGCCGTGCAGCATGCCCAGTTCCTGGAGTCCGAAACGCTGCGATCAGTCCTTGCGGCCTGGTTCGACAACTACCAGTGCCGACGTGCTTCGGACATGCCGCATCTCGCCGTTCAGCTTTTTCACGCCACAGCGCACCTCGGGCCGGCGCGAGGGAACGACTTCGTTGAGTTCCTGGCCAAATGCAAACGTGATGCGGAAACGGACAACGATCACTACTACAGCTACCCGGCGTTGGAGACCACCTTGCGGACGGCGGGCGTCATCACCTCAAGCTAGAGCCGGACCCGGCTCAGAGAGTGAACGTCCGAATCGTATACACGATCAGCAGCAGCAGAACGAGGATCAAGATCGGTGCCGTAGCCGCCCAGCTACCGACGTTCGACAGCGCGATGGGGACCGACACCACGACCGGGGAGCCCGCGATCAGGGCGGATCCGAAAGTTGGGCGTCTGGAGGCCGAACCTGTAGGCGATGCGCGTGGAGTGGCGCCAGGCGGCACCCGCCAGACGGGCGATTAACCGCGCTTTCGCGTCCGCCAACCCGTGGGCTCATCGCGCGAGTCGACAGTGACGCTGTTCTTTCCCCCGGCGCCAGCGATCTGGAGCTGCTGGCCGAGGACATCCGCGACTTCTTCCTCGCCCTGCTCAAACAGCGACGGTCCGACGAGTCACCACTGACCAAACCGGCCTACGGCATCTGCGGAACGGACCGGCGCGGGCAAGCGGGGCACCAGAACATGCCGTACCCCCGCGGGCTACTCGGCGACAAGGGTGAACTGGGCGGTGCGGACCACGTCCTCGTGTTTGAAGTCCAGGAACAGCCGGTAGGTTCCCGGGCCGGGAACGTGGGCCTGGAAGGCGATCTCCGGGCCCGGCTGCGTCTCGCCGTCGCCGGGGGCGCCGTCCGGGTGGACGTGGACGTAGGCGAGGTCTCCCAGCCGCAGCGTGACAAGGTGCCCGTAGGCGCCGAGGTAGGGCTGCAGATCCGTCACCGGTTCACCGTCGCGGTGCACCGCGAGCACCAGCTGGTTGGTTTCCTCGGGCCGCAATTCGCCCTTGATGCCGACCTCGTAGCCGTCGATCTCGAACACGTCGGCCGGCAGGGGCACCGGGCGCGGCTCGTAGGCACCCGCCACGGCCAGGTCCGCGCCGAGCGTGAGTCCCTTTTCCGCCCCGTCCGGCCAGAAGTCCGCGAACACCCGGTACTCGCCCGCCTCCGGCAAGTGCAGCCGGACCGTCCAAACACCGTCGCCCAGCTCGGCGGGGTGCAGGTGCCAGAACCCGGTGAGGTCCCGGCGGGCGACGATCAGATGGATCTTCTTCTCGTGGGTCTCGGCGAAGGCGGTCAGCGGAACGCCGTCCTTCCCGAGAATCCGGAACCGGTAGTCGACCTCCTCCCCGGCCGTCAGCCGCAGTGTCTCCGGAACGAGGACGTAGCCGTCCTTGGCGATCTGCAGCCCCTCCACGGCGGCACCGCCGTGCCCGTGGTGAGCGTGGTGGGCCTGGTGCGTTCCCATGTTCATCGCGATCCCCTTTCGCATACCCCTGGGGGGTGTGTTGTCCGATGTTGGAAACAGTGCCCGCAACCCAGTGGAAGTTCAATGTGTTCTAGCCCTCACTACCCCGCAGGGGTATGAGCCACGATCACCGTTGACGCATACCCCCAACCCGTATATAAACATCCCAGCACACATACCCCCCAGTGGTATGCGGAGGAGTGCGGCAGCGATTGCCCGGGAGGAGAAGGACATGGGATTGTTCGCGATTCGCGACTACCGGCGGCTGTTCAGCGCTCAGATCATCGCGTTGTTCGGTACTGGCTTGGCTACCGTCGCGCTGGGGCTGCTCGCGTACGGGCTCGCGGGTCCGCGTGCCGGCGCGGTTCTCGCCACCGCACTGACGATCAAGATGGTCGCCTACGTCGTCGTCGCACCGCTCGCGGCCGCCTACGTCGATCGGCTGCCCAGACGCCTGTTCCTCACCATCCTCGACGTGGTGCGTGCGCTGGTGGTGATCGCGCTGCCGTTCGTCACCGAGGTGTGGCACATCTACGTCCTGATCGGGGTTCTCCAGACCGCGTCAGCGGCATTCACTCCGACTTTTCAGGCGGTCATCCCCGACATCGTGACCAAGGAGGCCGACTACACTCGCGCGCTGTCCGCGTCGCAGGTGGCCTCCACCATGGAGAGCCTGCTTAGCCCTGTGCTCGCGGCTGTGGCGCTGACCTTCATGTCGTTCAACCTGCTGTTCCTCGGCACCTCCGTCGGGTTCGCCGTGTCCGCGCTGCTGGTCTTGTCCACGCGCATTCCCAACGCGCGCCCCAGTTCGCATACGAACGCCTGGGACCGGGCCTTGGCGGGGATCCGCACCTTCGCGGCAACTCCGAGCCTGCGCGGCGTCATGGCACTGAACCTCGTGGTCGCCTCCGCCGGCTCCATCGTGGTAGTCAACACCGTGAACTACGTCCGCGACGTTCTCGACGGAACCCAATCCGACGTGGCCTGGATGCTCGCCGCGTCCGGAACGGGGACGCTGCTGGTGGCCGTCGTCCTCCCGCGTGTCCTGGACCGGGTGGCGGACCGGTCCGTGATGCTGATCGGTGCCGCGGTACTGGTGCTCGCGGTCGGCGCGGCGGTCGCGATGTCCGCGGCGAGCATCGCCGCAACGCTTCCGACCGGGGTGATCTGGGTGGCGATCGGCGGCGGGATGGCGCTGATCATCACGCCGACCGGGCGGGTGCTTCGCCGGGCGGTCGACGCCGCCGGAATTCCTCAGGTCTTCGCCGCCCAGTTCTCACTGTCCCACCTGGCCTGGCTGGTCACGTATCCCATCGCCGGCTGGGTCGCCACGCAAGCGGGCTTCACGACCACCTGGACCGTGCTGGCGGGCCTCGCGGCGATCGGAGCGGTCACCGCACTGGCGGTCTGGCGGCGCGACGAGAAGGTCGAGGCCGGAGAGCAGACGGTAGTGGCGGTCCAGCCACACACCGGGAAGGCCGAAGCCGGAGGCCGCGCCGCGGTCGCCTCCGGCGGGACAAAGGTCGCCACGAGGGAAGCCGCGAAGGCCGCGGAGGGCACGCTCGCGGCAGGCCAGTGCGCCTGCGTCCGCACTGTCTGAGGTCGCCGTCCGGAGATCATCGGGTCGCCCAGGGCGGCGATGGCGCCCCAGATTTCCCAGTACTCTGGCCAGTGTGGCCGAGGTGCGTGGCCGCCCCGAGCGGACGAACGACTGAGCGCTTCAGGTCAGGGCGTTCGGCGCTGATGGCGGGTTGATCCGGGCAGTCACAGCAGCCTGGAAATGCGGGCAGCTGACGATGTCTTCGTGGTCGCAGTCCAAGGCGCAGTCGATCAGCTCCAGGGACGCCTGAGCCGCGGCGATCCGCGCGGCCAGCTCGGTGCGGTGCCGACGCAGGAGCCCGGTCCTGGTGGCCGGGTCTCGTGCGTCGAACAGCTCGCGGATGTCCTCCAGACCGAACCCGGCTTCCTTGGCCCGGAGGATCACCGCGACCCGGTAGATGTCGTCGGAGCCGTAGCGGCGACGAGACGCGGTGGCTCTGGCGGGGGAGAGCAGGCCCATCGACTCCCAGTGCCGCAGCACGTGGGTGGCCAGCCCGAACCGTTGTGCGACCTCGCCGATGCTCAAGTCCGCGGTGCTTGACTTCATGTCGCCATTAAGTCGCAGCATGGCGGCCATGTCCAACGACACGAGAACACAGCCCGAGACCACCCAGCCTGATGACGCGACCGAGTCCCTGATCCGGATGCTGGACGTCGTCGACGACCTGCCTGGCGTCGCCGAGTTGCGCTCCGACACGTACGACCTCCTCGCTCTGGCTCCGGGGCAGGCAGTCGTGGACGTCGGGTGCGGCGCGGGTCGCGCGGTCGCCGAGCTCGGCGACCGAGGTATGCGTGCGGTCGGGATCGACCCGGATCCGCAGATGATCGCCGTCGCCCGTCGGCGCTGGTCCGAACAGGAGTTCCGGCTCGGCACCGCCGGCGAGTTGCCGCTGGACGACGGTTCGGTGGCGGGGTATCGGGCGGACAAGGTGTTCCACGCCGTCCCTGATCCCGCAGCTGCGACGGCCGAAGCGCGGCGTGTGCTGGCTCCCGGTGGGCGGATCGTGCTCATCGGCCAGGATTGGGACACCTTCGTCATCGATTCCGGCGACCCCGAGTTGACGCGGACGATCGTCCATGCCCGCGCTGGCAGCGTCCCGAGTCCGCAGGCCGCTCGTCGTTACCGCAATCTCCTGCTGGACAGCGGGTTCGCCGATGTCACGATCGACGTGCGGACCGCGATCTTCACCGATGGGTTGATGCTGCCGATGCTGACCGGGTTCGCCGAGTCGGCCTGTGCTGTCGGCGCCATCGATCGCGGTCAAGCCGACACCTGGATCGCCGACCAAGCACGCAGGGCCGAGGTCGGACGCCTGTTCGTGGCTATTCCGCTGTTCCTTGCCGCGGCCACGCGTCCTTGACGACCAGGTGCGGTCCATCGGCGTAGCCTGCGGTGGACCGCACCTGAGTTCACCTGTTGGACAGGAAGAAATACGCGTAGCGCTCGTCGAGTTCGTTCCGTGGGACGAGGTGCACCGCTTTCGGAGTGAAGCCCCAGCGCACCGCGATCTCCCAGAACTCCTCGATCCGGTAGGTCGTCATGTCCGCCAGGCCTCTCGCGTAGGACCGTCGTCGAGGTCTGGTACGCCAGGTGCCGGCGTCGTACTTGATCTGAATCAGGGCCAGTCCGCCCGGTGCGAGGAGCTCGTGAGCGATGCGTAGCAGTCGCTCACCGTATTCCGGGGTCGGTATCAGTTCGAAGACGTAGAAGGACAGGAACACGTCGCACTCGCCGTCGATCTTGCCGAGCGCGGCCTCCGGCTCCGCCACCTCGATGGTCACCGGCAGGAACGGAGTGTCGCAGGCGTTCGCGACCTGCTTGCCGCATTCGGCGAGCGACTCTGTGGAGATGTCGACGCCGATGAACTCGCCGGCGCGGGGAGCGAAGCGCACGGCATTGGCGCCGCCGCCACATCCCCATTCGACGATGCGCTTCCAGGGGCGGGCGAACTCGGCCATGCGAGCACCTGCCTCGAACAGGGCGAGGTGTTCCTGGCCGATCTTTTCCCACAGGTCGTTGCCACGAAACGCCGATGAGTCCCGCCAATGCGAGTCGGCGGACCATCGGGGGCCGGAGGGTCGGTGCCAGTAGTCCTGGGCGTCCGCGGAGATCCTCGATTCGGGCTGGCGGAGCCCAGTTGCCACCAAGACGCGCTGGAGGATGTCCTCCGCGGTGACAGCGAACCGCTTGCCTCGGGTGATGAAGGTGGGGAAGAGTCTTCGGATCTTGTCGGCAGGTGCTGGTTTGCCGGACATGGAGAAACCTTTCGTTGAGACTGGGTGTGGCCGATGCGGGGGCGTGGAGCGGAGGCTCGAACACTGAGATCCGGATCGGCATATGTGCAGGCGCGCTGGTGGCAGCGACGGTGTAGGGAGTACTTCAGCGTGTGGCTGGTGGCCCGCGACGTGGCTGTGAACGACGGAGAAGGACTTCGGTCACGGTACTCGGCGCGACCGCACGAGTGAGTGGGGTCCAAGGCAAGACACGTGGCGGAGTGGGTGATGCCGTCACCCAGCGCAGCGTTCGCCATACGAGTCCGCATAGCGCCCGCACGGCCGTATCGGCTTGGGTGAGCAGGACCCCGAGCAACACGATCGCCAGTACGTGTGAGCTGAACTCGACGATCGGGTTCAGACCGGTGAGAACGGGCGCGACATGCGAATGAGTCACGCGTGAGGGGACCAGCAGAACGGCCTGCAGGATGAGCTGCGCCGCCGTCAGCGCACCGACCGCCGCGACGACGCCTCGGCAGCGGTCGGCCACGGCGATACCGGCCGAACCGGCCAAGCCGCCAATGAGAAGGGCCATCCCGGCATTCGGAACCGTGCCGTCGCCGAGAACGTGAGCCGTCATGCCGAGGGCTGCGGCTGCGACGGCCAGAACGACACCACGGGCGACATGCATCGCGGAGGGAAGTCCGGTGGCCGCGGTCATCAGCGCAGTTTAGAGGCTTGGCCGAGCTCATGGTTCCGCCGTGCGCAGCAGATTTCTTCGTCGGAGACGGTCCGGCATGCGTCCCTGTTCGTGGGAAATGATCGGAGAACCTGTGGGTCGAGACGTTGCTCGTCGCCGGCGACAAGCTCGGGAGGTCGATCCTTGTTGTGGGACAAGAACGACAGCTTCTTTACATACCCTACGGGGGTAATGTTAGTGTGGCGTCGTGACGGCGAAGGGATCGCCGCGGAACAAGTTGTCAACCGAAGGGTGAGAGCTGATGGACACCACTGTGTACGCGGTCAAGGGCATGACCTGCTCGGGTTGCATGACCAAGGTGACGACGGCGGTGAACGGTGTGGCCGGGGTCAGCGACGTGGACGCGGACGTCGCGACCGGCGAAGTGACCGTCGTGAGCGAGGGGCCGGTCGACGCGGAGCTGGTGCGGTCCGCGGTCAAGGAGGCGGGCTACGAGGTGGTCGGCTGATGTCGATGGCCGAGGAGACCGGAACTGCACCGGCTGTCGTCATCAAGGTCGTGGACAACGGGCCGTATCAGGTGAAGGGGCCCGTTCGGCTGGTCGACCACAATGGTGAGGAATACGAACTGACCGGTCGCACTCAGTTGCTGTGCCGGTGCGGGAATTCGGCGAAGAAGCCGTTCTGTGACGGCGCCCATGTCCGGACCGGGTTCGCGGCGACCAGGGCGGTCGTTGAGGCGGAATAGAAGCGGGCGGATGACCTGAAGGTCATCCGCCCGCTCTTCGTGATGCAGACGTCAGGAGCGCACCAGGCGTGCGATCGCTTCGGAGGCTTCCCGGATCTTCCTGTCCGCCTCGGGGCCGCCTTTCGCGGCGGCTTCGACGACGCAGCCCGCCATGTGCCGCTCGAGGAGTTCGAGGGAGAACGATTGCAGGGCCCGGGTGGCCGCGGAGACCTGGGTGAGGACGTCGATGCAGTATTTGTCCTCTTCGACCATCTTCTGCAGGCCCCGGATCTGCCCCTCGACGCGTCGTAGGCGTTTGAGCTGACGCTCCTTGTCGTCGCCGTGATCGGCCACGCTCACTCCTCGGCTCGGGATCCGCGTACGGCTCAATCATGCCCGTTCAGGGGCGGTGCGTCGAAGCCGACTGCCGCGCAAGCGGGCCGTGGCATACGTCACGGGGGTATCGCGCTTGCCCTACCCCCCTAGGGTATGTAGAGTCGTCCTCAGGAGGCCGAGAGATGCACGGATACACGCAAGGCAAAGACGAATACGTGACCCGGCTGCGGCGGATCGAGGGTCAGATCCGGGGCCTGCAGCGGATGGTCGAAGAGGACAAGTACTGCATCGACATCCTCACGCAGGTGTCCGCGGCCACGAAGGCGTTGCAGTCGGTGTCACTCGGACTGATGGACGAACACCTCAGGCACTGCGTGTCCGACGCCATCGCCAAGGGCGGAACCGAGGCCGACGAGAAGATCCGGGAAGCGAGCGACGTCATCGCCCGCCTCGTCCGTTCCTGAAACCACGCGACGAATCCGGAGGAGAAGAACGATGAGCGAGACCACCTACACCGTCACCGGCATGACCTGCGACCACTGCGTCCGGTCCGTCACCGAAGAGGTCGGCAAGATCGACGGCGTCACCGGCGTCCGGGTGGATCTGCCCACCGGCGCGGTGACCGTGACCAGCTCCCAGGAACCCGAGGTCGCGGATGTCCGTGCGGCCGTCGAAGAAGCCGGATACGAGCTGACCGCCTGATTCGCGGTTCGCTCCCGATCGCGGGCACCGCCCGCACAAGGGACTCGAGATGAACACAGTTGCGAAGCTCTCCGCCTACGGTGTGGCGCTTGCCCTGGTCGCCGGTGGCGCCTGGGCCGCAGGCACCGCTGTCGGTCCTTTCGCCGGCGCTGCCGGCCTGCCCGGCGGCGAGGACGCCGGGCATGGGGACGCTCACAGCGGCACCGTCGCGGAGGCGGCGCCGACCGACGAGCCCGGCGGGCTCGCGTCGTCCAGGGGCGGCTACACCCTCACGCCCACCACCACGACGCTCACCGCGGGCACGACCCAACCCTTCTCCTTCAGGATTCTCGGCCCGGACGGCAAGCCCGTCACCGCTTACGACGTCGAACACGAGAAGCGGATGCACCTCATCGTCGTCCGCCGTGACACGGCCGGTTTCCAGCACGTGCATCCCGAACTCGGCCCCGACGGCGTGTGGAGTGTCCCGCTGGCCCTTCCCCAGGCCGGCAGCTACCGCGTCTTCGCCGATTTCAAGCCGACGGGCGGCTCGGCCTCGACACTCGGTGTCGACATCGCCACCGCCGGAGATTTCCAACCCGCCGAGTACCAGCCGTCGCGCGTCGCGGACGTCGACGGCTACCAGGTCCGCCTGGACGGCGAGCTGACGCCGGGCAAGTCGTCGAAGGTGACCTTGACGGTGACCAAGGACGGCCGCGAGGTGACCGATCTGCAGCCGTACCTGGGCGCCTACGGGCACTTGGTGGCGTTGCGCGGCGGCGACCTCGCCTACCTGCACGTCCACCCGGACGGCGAGCCCGGTGACGGCCGCACGAAGCCCGGCCCCACGGTGACCTTCTTCGCCGAAGTCCCGTCGAACGGCACTTACCGGCTGTTCCTGGACTTCCAGCACCAGGGCAAGGTCCGCACCGCCGAGTTCACCGCCGCCACCACAGGCACACCCGCCCCGGCCCCGGCCCCCTCGACAACCCAGAACCCAACCCCACCTCCGGCCGATGACGGACACGGCGGACACGGCTGACGCGAGCGTCGAAAAGGAGTGAGCACGATGACATCCGACGTGGACCAGACGCGGACGACCGACGTCGAACTCGCGATCAGCGGAATGACCTGCGCGTCCTGCGCGATGCGTATCGAGAAGAAGCTGAACAAGCTCGACGGCGTCACCGCGACCGTCAATTACGCCACCGAGAAGGCGAAGGTCACCTTCCCGGTCGACGTCGAGCCGCAGCGGTTGATCGAGCAGGTGGAGGCGGCCGGATACTCGGCCGCCGTGCCCGCACCGGAGAAGACGACAGGCCCGGACGAGCCTGGTGAGGAGGCCGATCCGATCGCCCCGTTGCGGCAGCGGCTGATCGGTTCCACGGTGCTGTCGGTGCCGGTGATCCTGCTCGCGATGGTGCCGGCGCTCCAGTTCACCTACTGGCAGTGGATCTCACTGACGCTGGCGGCGCCGGTGCTGGTGTGGGCGGCGTGGCCGTTCCACAAGGCGGCGTGGGCGAATCTGCGCCACGGTGCGGCCACCATGGACACGCTGATCTCGATGGGCACGCTCGCCGCGTTCCTGTGGTCGTTGTACGCGTTGCTGTTCGGCAGCGCGGGAACGCCGGGCATGACGCACGCCTTCGAGCTGACCGTGGAGCGGATGGCCGGTGACGGCAACATCTATCTCGAAGTCGCGGCCGGGGTGACGACGTTCATCCTCGCCGGACGCTACTTCGAGGCGCGGTCCAAGCGCCGGGCCGGTGCCGCGCTGCGGGCGCTGCTGGAGCTGGGCGCGAAGGACGTCGCGGTTCTCCGGAACGGCGAGGAAGTGCGTATCCCGGTCGACCAGCTCGTCGTGGGCGACCAGTTCGTCGTGCGGCCGGGGGAGAAGATCGCCACCGACGGTGTCATCACCGAAGGCAGTTCCGCCGTCGACGCGAGCATGCTGACCGGCGAGAGCGTCCCCGTCGAGGTCGGACCCGGCGACGCCGTGGTCGGCGCGACGGTCAACGCGGGCGGACGGCTCGTCGTCCGTGCGACGCGGGTCGGCGCGGACACGCAGCTGGCGCAGATGGCCAAACTGGTCGAGGACGCGCAGACCGGCAAGGCGCAGGTCCAGCGGCTGGCGGACCGGGTATCGGGCGTGTTCGTGCCGATCGTGATCGCGCTCGCCGCCGGCACGCTGATGTTCTGGCTCGGGGCCGGTGGTTCGGTCGCGGCGGCGTTCACCGCGGCGGTCGCCGTGCTGATCATCGCCTGCCCGTGCGCGCTCGGTCTCGCGACGCCGACCGCGTTGCTGGTCGGCACCGGACGGGGCGCGCAGCTCGGGATCCTGATCAAGGGACCGGAAGTGCTGGAGTCCACCCGGTCGGTCGACACGGTCGTCCTCGACAAGACCGGCACCGTGACCACGGGGCAGATGTCGCTGGTGGCCGTCCACGTCGCCGAGGGCGTCGACGAGGAGACGACACTGCGCTTGGCGGGCGCGCTGGAGAACGCGTCCGAGCACCCGATCGCGCAGGCCATCGCCCGCGCGGCCGGCGAACGGGTGGGCGAGCTGCCCGCCGTCGAGGAGTTCACCAACGTCGAAGGCCTTGGGGTACAAGGAATCGTCGACGGCAAGGCGGTACTGGCCGGACGCAGCGCGCTGCTGGAGGAGTGGGCGCATCACCTGCCGGAGGACCTCGCCGAGGCGAAGGCCGCCGAGGAGAAGGACGGCCGTACCGCGATCGTGGTCGGCTGGGACGGGAAGGCTCACGCTGTTCTCGTCGTCGCCGACACGGTCAAGCCGACCTCCGCCGAAGCCATCACGCAGTTGCGGGCGCTCGGCCTGACCCCGGTCCTGCTCACCGGGGACAACGAGGCCGTGGCCCGTGCCGTGGCCGCGGAAGTCGGGATCACCGAGGTGATCGCGGAGGTCCTGCCCAAGGACAAGGTCGACGTGGTCAAGCGGCTCCAGGGCGAGGGCAAGGTCGTCGCGATGGTGGGCGACGGCGTCAACGACGCGGCCGCGCTGGCACAGGCCGACCTCGGCCTGGCCATGGGCACCGGCACGGACGTCGCCATCGAGGCGTCGGACCTGACCCTCGTCCGCGGGGACCTGCGGGCGGCGGTGGACGCGATCCGGCTCTCGCGGCGGACCCTGCGCACCATCAAGGGCAACCTGTTCTGGGCCTTCGCCTACAACGTCGCGGCGCTGCCACTGGCCGCGGCGGGGCTGCTCAACCCGATGATCGCCGGCGCCGCGATGGCGTTCAGCTCGGTCTTCGTGGTCACGAACAGCCTGCGACTCAAGGGATTCCGCAGCACGGCGAGCTGACCCTCGCTCGAGACGAGGCGCTCGTGCGGCACTTTCGGTGCCGCACGAGCGCCTCTCTGTCGTGTCGGGCTGGTGACTCTGTCCTCAGTGGATCGACCTGGTTTCGGATCAGCTCAGGGTGCCGATCAGGTCCTGGCAGGCTGTTCGTAGCGGCGGCGCACCCCTCGGGAATGGCCCCGTGTCAGATTCACGTCGTAGCCCATGCGTCGGGACAGACCTGACCCGTGGTCGCGCAGATGTCCGCACAGACGAGATCATGCGGCCGCGGACGCTGGCCAGATCCGCCGCGTAGGTGCGGAGCATCGCGGCTGCTCGCACAAGGACTGAGCTCGCTCGCCACTACGCCACCTAGTAGTCGTGGTGCTCAGCGAGGAATTGGTGAATGGCCGGTGCGAACGCGTCGGCGAGGTCTTCGGCGGTGCGCAGGGTGTCCGACAGGGAAACCGGCGCGAGACGGCCGTTGGGCAGGACACGGGCGACGTTCTCCGCCAGCGCGGCCGGATGCCGTTCGTCCATACCGGGGAAGACCAAGGTGGGCGTGGTGATCGCGGCGAGTTCATCGACGGACCGGAACGAGCGATCGTGGCCGATGGCGGCCGCGGCGGCGATACTCGCGGGGTCCGAGCGCGGGATGGCGTCACGTACGAGCGCGCAGATGACCGGAGCGAGCCCAGGCAGAACCGGTGCCCACGCAGCTTCGATGCCGTCCGTCCGGACGCGTTCGGCGAACGCGTCCATGAACGCGATCTCGGCCTGCTTCGCCTCGTCGTCTTCGATGTCTTCGACGCTGATCAGGATGGCTGCGCGGACCCTGCCGGGATGTTCGAGGCAGGTGCGCTGGGTGATCGTGGCGCCGAGCCCGGTCCCACCGACGAAGGCGCGCTGGAAACCGAGGTGATCGAGTAGCGCGGCGACATCGTCGGAGTACTGGGTCCAGGTGTGCCGGGCGGGGTCGGCGCAGACCGATCGGCCGTAGCCTCGCACGTCGGGGAGGATGACGCTGTAGCGGTCCGAAAGCTGCTCGGCCAGGGGGATGAGGCTGTGATGATCCGGGCCGCCCCCGTGCAGAAGCACAAGGGGCGGCCCGGATCCGATGGAGATCGCGTGGAGCGGACAGCCGTCGCCGCCGTGGTACGTGATCTCCATTGTGGACCTTCCTAGTGGTGGTAGGCGTGGACCACCGCGTGCCCGGAGCCGCGGCCGATGAGCCACTTGTTGACCGGGGTGGTGAGCACGAAGGCGACGAGCAGCGCGAAGGCGAGCGCGCCCCAGAAAAGCCAGCTGCCGAGCCCGGCGTCCATCGCGCCGGGGACGGCGATCATGACGCCGTTGTCGACGATCTCCATGACGAGGATCGACACGGTGTCCGCGGCGAGGGCGATCTTGAGGGCCTGCTTGAAGCCAACGCCGGCGCGCAGGACGCCGCGCATGGTCAGCGCGTAACCGAAGACGAACGCCAGCGCGACGGCGAGCACGATGGTCGCGACGTTGCCCCAGCCCAGCGCGGTGCCGATCACCATGCCGAGCACCTCGCCGATGGCACAGCCGGTGAGGCAGTGCAGGGTGGCCGATGCCGCCATGCCCCAGGACGCTTTGGCGGGTTGGTGGTGTTCGTGGCCCCCATGGTCACCATGACCACCATGACCACCATGACCACCGTGCTCACCGTGGTGCTGGTGTTCGTGGTGCGAGTGGTCGTGCTCAACCGACATGGTTGTGTTTCTCCTTTGTGGACTGCTCAGCAGACACGGGTTCGAGTCCTGCGACGAGATTGAACGAACCGGTCAGCAGGTTGAGCGACACCAGTCCCACCGTGTCGGCGATGATCTGATCGCTCCAGCCGTGCTCTCGCAACTCGGCGACGTCCTCGTCGCCGATCGACGCCGGTTCGGCGAGGACCCGCACGGCATACGCGATCAGCGCGGCCTCCCGCCGATCAGTCGAGGTGCCCTGCCGCGCCAGCGCGATGTCGTTGTCGCTGAGCCCGGCGGCCTGCGCGGCGCGCGTGTGTGCCTGCAAGCACAGCGCGCAACCGATCCACTCCTGCAGCGCGAGAGAAACCTTCTCGCTGAGCGCCCGGGGAAGCTTGACCCGCTTCATGGCCCGCGAGAAGTCGAGGTACCCCTGAAGGAGTGCAGGGGAGTGGGCCATCGCGGCCACCATCGGACCTACCGAGCCGCGACGGCCGATGATGTCGTCGAGCAGCTCGGCGGACTTGGCTGGCGCGTCGCTCGGGTCGAGCGAGTGAAGACGCTGCACGGCTCCTCCTGATGCTGTCGGTCGGTCGCAGGAACTTTATACCCGTAGGGGGTACCTGTCCAGCGCTGATGGCTCGCGGTTGGGCCACAAGTCCTGCCTGGTCTCGGCGACCTGCCGTTGAGGTCTTCGATGTTGTACGTGACGACCCTTTGCCGCGCAACGGGTTTTGCCATGAAAACGACACCTGTGACGATCGTGACACCAATACCCCCTAAGGGTACTTGCGCCACGCTGATGATCAGGTCTACGTTCAGGTCCGAAATACCCCCTAGGGGTAATTTAGTCTCGAAAGGACGGTCGTCATGGCGGAGACAACCCCGGACCCACGACGGTGGTGGGCGCTGGGACTCATCGCACTGGCCCAGTTCATGGTCATCATGGACACCTCGATCATCGGCGTCGCCTTACCCGCGATGCAGCAAGACCTCGGGTTCTCCCCGGGAGACCTGTCATGGGTGTTCAACGCCTACGTCATCGCGCTGGCCGGGCTGCTGCTGCTCGGCGGGCGCCTCTCGGACCTGTTCGGCGCACGCAAGATGTTCACCGCGGGCTGGGTCGTCACCCTCGGCGGGTCGGTGGTCGCCGCGGTCGCGGGCACCGCGTGGGTCGAACTCCTCGGCCGGGTCCTGCAAGGAGCCGGTGCCGCGTTGATCGCGCCGTCGGCGTTGACGCTGCTGATGATGCTGTTCGGCGCGCGGCCGCGTGAGCTGACGAAGGCGCTCGCGCTCTACGGCGCGGCCGCGCCCGCCGGTGGTACCGCCGGGGTGTTCCTCGGCGGCGTGATCACCGAGTGGCTGTCGTGGCCGTGGATCTTCTGGCTCTACGTCCCGATTTCCCTGGTCGCGATCGCGGCGACGGGCAAGCTGATGCCGTCCGCTCCCGCCCGGCGTGGTTCGGTCGACCTGGCAGGCGCCGTCGCGGCGACCGCGGGTCTCGGGCTGACCGTGTTCGGCGTCGTGCGGGCACCGGAAGCCGGCTGGGCCGCGGCGGGCACCTGGGGCGCGCTGGCAGGCGGTATCGCGCTGCTCGGAGTGTTCGTGCTGATCCAGCGTAAGCGGGAGGTGCCGTTGGTGCGGCTGGGTATCTTCCGGACGCCTAACCTCGGTGGCGCGAACCTGGCGCAGTTCCTGCTCGGTGCGGCGTGGATCCCGATGTGGTATTTCCTGAACCTGTACCTGCAGCAGGTCCTCGGATACGGGGCCTTCGCCAGTGGTGCGGCGTTGCTGCCGATGACGGTGCTGATCGTGGTGTTGATGGTCGCGGTCGCGCCGAAGCTGATCGGGCGCTTCGGGCCGAAGAAGATGGTCATCGGCGGCCTGTGGGCACTCGCCGCCGGGCTGGTGTGGCTGTCGTTCGTCAGCCCGACCGGCAACTTCCTCGTCGACGTCCTGCCCGCCTCGCTGGTCGCGGCACTCGGCCAGGCGCTCGCGTTCATCCCGTCACTGGGCACCGCCATCTCCAGCGCGAAACCGGAGGAAGGCGGACTGGCGTCTGGCATCGTGAACACCTCGTACCAGATCGGCTCGGCGCTCGGCCTCGCCGCGATGACCGCGGTCGGCGTGTCCTTCGGCGCCGGAAGCATCGGGGACCCGGTCGCACTGACCGGCGGATACTCGGCCGCGTTCCTCGGTGCCGCGGGCATCGCGATTGCCGGTGGCTTCCTGGCCATGGCCACCCTGCGGACCCCGAAGGCCCAGCCGAGCGAAGTCGCCGGAGGTGACCCGGCGGTCGTGCGATGACCGGCTGTACCACCGCGTGGAGGGCGAGACCGTTCAGGTCTGCCCTCCACGCGGCGTTTCAGGGGAAGGTTTAAATCGAGATTACGGTGGCACCCTGGTCTTGATGCGAAGCTCGACGAGAACGCAGCCGCCCTAGGGAAGAGGATGACCGTGTCAGGCGGAGACGATGGAGACAGGACGCATCCACTGTCCGTGACGACCACCAGCGCAGGTCCAGGACACGTGATGATCGCAGTGTCTGGCGAGATCGATCTCGTGACCAGAGAGTTCCTCGAAGCGGAATTCCGTCAGGCGTTCGACCCGAGACCGAACAACGTGGTGGTCGACCTGAGTGACGTGGACTTCTGCGATACCAGCGGTCTGTCTGCCCTGGTCGGCCTCAACACTCGCTGTGTTGCCGACCGTATAGCCCTTCGGTTCCTGCCCTCGGCGACGATCCGCCGGTTGCTGCGGCGTACCGGGCTATCGGACCTGTTGCCGATCGGCTGAGCCGGCTCTCAACAGAAGGCCAGGCTGAACGCCCCCATGAGGGCGACGGCAACGACCGCAGGGGCGGTCAAGCAGGCGAAACCGCCGATGATGCTGGTCATGCCGGACCGTAAGGGCAACCGCTGACGGTCCTCGAGCCGGCTGATCCGGATCGAGGTGTCACCGCCCGACATCGCGAGCGCTTTCTTCGGCCCGCCCGGGGCTCCGATGGTGAGCAGCGCCGATCGGACCGGACCGGCTCCGCATTCCGCGGCTGCCGTCCGGTCGGCGGCCAGCTCGACGAACAGGCTGATCGCTTTCGGCAGCTCGCGCATGAGCGGGACGAAGCGCAGCGTCCTGCCCAGCACATCGGCACATCCGGTGAGCAGATGGTGACGGCTGCGAACGTGAGCGTTCTCGTGGGCGAACACCGCCTGCAGTTCGGCAGGGGTGAGCCGGGAACGCAGCCCGTCACTCGCGACGATCATGGCGCGGCGTCCACCCAGGCTGTAGGCGATCGGGTCCTCGTGCGGCAGCCACAAGGTCCGGACGCGATCCGATGGCCTGGATCCGGCTAGCCGCAGCGCGTCGAGATGACGTCGATGGAGCTGGTTGCGGTGTCGGCGACGCCTGACGGAGGACGAGAGCAGGCGGACTAGCGCGAACGTCAGCAGGACTCCGGCCGTACCGCCGGCCACCAGGTCAAGGGACGGTATCCCGTCGTGACTGATCGAGGACAGGCAAGCGTCGATCAAGCGCGTGATCTGATCCGCGGGGCCATGGCCGGGCAGCGCGAGAAGGAGTACGCCGCCGACCGTGCCGATCAGCAGGCCGAGCGCGGTCATGAGCCACCAGGCGATCGCCGCCGCCGGGCTGCCCTGCGGCGTCCCGAACCTCGCCAGGACCGGTGGGGAACACCAGCCGACGATCAGGACGCCGAGGAGAAGCGCGGCGGCGGGGATCACCGCTTTCGCTGCTTTCGGCGTAAGGCGCGGCTCAGGATGTCCGACTCTTCCTCGGACACCGACTGTGCGAAGTGCAGCAGTACCGATTCCGGGTCGCTCGCCGAGTCGAGCACGTCACGAAGAGCCTGAGCAGTGGATTCCTCACGGGAAGTGATCGCTCGGTAACGGTACGCGCGGCCTTCCATTTCCCGGACGACCCATTCCTTGCGATACAGGTTGTCCAGCACGGTCATGACCGTGGTGTACGCCAGATCCCGCTCTTTGGCGATCTCCTGAAGCACCTCGCGGACCAGCATGGGTTCCGAACCGCGCCACAGCACGTCCATCACCGTGGCTTCGAGCTCGCCCAACCGACGCATGACACCTCCTGCCAGGGAGGATACCGTCCCGCCCTGGTCAGCCGACGATGCGCCTCGCGCCGATCAGGTGCCCGTCACCCTTCATCGAGCGCACGTCGACGAGCTGTCCTTCGGTCGGAGCGTCGACCATCTTCCCGCTGCCGACGAACATGCCGACGTGGTGGATGGCACCGGGATTTCCGGTCCCGTCGTCATAGAACAGCAGGTCGCCGGGCTGCAATTGGTCGAGGGAGACCGGTTTTCCGGCCGTGTACTGCTGTCGGCTGGTGCGGGGGATGTTGACGCCGGCCTGGCGGTAGGCCCAGGAGGTCAAGCCGGAGCAGTCGAACTCGGCGGGGCCGGTGGCGCCCCACTCGTACTGTGAGCCCCTTTTGGACAGTGCGGCTTGCAGCGCGTCGTTCGCCGCTCCGGGAGGGCCGAGATAAGAGCCGCTGTCCTGGACCTTGCCCAGTTTGGCCTTGTCCTGCGCAGGAAGCGCTCCTAGAGCTTGGCGTACCTGCTTGATCTGCTTGTCGAGGTCGTTCTTCCGGTTGGTGACCTGATCCACGGCCCACTGTGCGGCCGCTGTCGCCTCGCTCGCCCGCTTCTGGGCTTCTGCCGCCTGTGTCCGGCCTTTGGCGGCCTTGTCGAGGACGGTCCGCAGCCCGGCGAGCGCGTCCGCTTTCTGGCCGGACAGGAGGGAGATGGCCGCGGACTTCTGCAGGAACTCCGTCCGGCTGTTGCTGTCGAGCAAGGCCGCGAGCTGATTGACCGAAGACGCTCCCTGGAAGTTCGCGGCGACGAGTTTGTCGACCTCGCCCCGGAACTTCGTGATGGAGCCCTCCGCGTCCGCCAAGGCCGAGTTGGCGGCCGCGAGGTCGGCGTCGGCCTTGGCGCTCGTGGCTTTCCGTGCGGCGAGGTCATCTTGCGCGGCGGAGAAGTCTTCTTCGGCCTTGGCGGCGTCGGCGCCGAGCCGCTGATAGCGAGCCATCGGGTCCTGCGCCTCGGCGGGCGGCGGCGCGGGCTGCGCACTCGCGGGGATCGTGCTCAATCCGAGCGGGAGAAGAACGGCGGCAGTCAAGACGCGCAGTGAAGCCGTACGGCGTCGGTGCGGTGTCACGGGTGCTGGATCTCCTGTCGTGTTTTCGAGCCTGGTCACGGACCGCCCCGAAGGCCCGCGGGTCACCGTAAGGTAACGAGCCGCACTTGTCCACTATTTCACTTAGTACTAAGTAGGTGGCGTAGAGTAGCGAGAAGCAGAAACGTGATGGTCGCTACTGCTTCCGTCGGTACAGACTCGCGACGGTCGTATCGCCGGAGACTTCGCTGAGCTGGCAGCGGTGGACGCGACGCAATCCCGCCATCTCGGCGATCAGATCGAGCTCGTCGGCGATGTGGATGTGCGCGCCGTGCCGCGGTTCGGTTCGCTCGGCCGACGTCGCGGGGCATACCTCGACGACAACGATGCCACTCGGCGTGACGTGTTCGGCGGCCTTGTGGAGCAAATGGATCTGAGAGCGCAGACTTTCCCTGCTGGACAAGGCTTCCTGGCTCAGCAGGATCGACCCGAAGGACGTTCCGGCGGGCAAGGTGATGTCGAGATCGTCCACATTGGTCGCGACGGTGAGGATGAATCCCGCGTCCACTAGCGATGCTCTTGCTCCATCGTCCACGGCGCCGATGTGGAGGATGCGAGGCTCCTCTGTCCATGAGTGCAGGAGCTGCACGAGGAGGCTCCGGGGCGGCGTAACGATCCGGAGCGCATGACGCGACATCGATCACCTGTCGTCTGAGTCGGAAGAGAACCACGGCAAGTAGTACTAAACGTGATAGTACCTACTGGCGAGGGATCCCGTCGAGACCCGATGGCGGCCGCCGGGCGCGGAAAGCGCCCGGCGGCGGTGAATCAGCCCTGCGGGAGCAGACCCTGCATCTCGCGGATCTCAGCCTCTTGGGCATCGATGATCTTCTGGGCGAGCGCCTTGGCGTCGGCGTTGGACCCCTTGGCGAGTTCGGTCTTCGCCATGTCGACCGCGCCCTGGTGGTGCCGGATCATCATGCCGAGCCACATCTTGTCGAAGTCGGTGCCCTTGGCCTGCTCGAGTTCCTTCATTTCGGCCTCGGTCATCATGCCGGACATCGAGCCGTGGTCCATGCCGGAAGTCGGCGCACTGGGGGTCGCCGACATCGAGCCGTGGTCCATGGGCATGCTCGAGCTCGCCGCGGGGCCCGCGCCCCACGCGGTCAGCCACGCCTTCATCTGCTGGATTTCCGGATCCTGGGCCTTCTCGATGCGGCTCGCGAGGTCGATGACCTGAGGGTTCGTGCTGCGCGACGGCACCAGCTTGGACATGTCCAGTGCCTGGCTGTGGTGTTCGATCATCTGCTGGGCGAAGGCGACGTCATCGGCGTTCTGGCCTGCTTGCTGCCCCGACGACGGAGCCGCCGACGAGTTGTTGTGGTCCATGCCGGACATTCCGGCGTCGTTGCCACTGCAGCCCGCGAGAACAAGCGCGGCGGCCATGGCGACACCGCTGACGATCAGTGATTTGCGCATGGTGAATACATCCTTGTTTGTCTTACTGAAATGGGTGTGATCGACGAGGAAACCCGTCCATCACACGCGCAATACGCACAAGGAGTTCAAAATCAGCCTGCCGGGCCGGTCCGGAGGTCTGGACGGTGGCGGCGGGGCCCGTGGACTGGCCGGTTCGGCCGCCCTGAACACCGGATGGGCCCGGCGTAACCGGAAAAGCAGTCCCAGCCCGGCGAGCAGGGCGCCGATCGCACCGAGTACGGCGAGGCACAGGTGCAGAAAGCCGTGGTCGTCGTGCGGGGAGGTGGGATGGCCGCCATCCTGCTCGGTGGCGGCGGTTCCTTCACCGTGCCCGACGCTGGTGACCTGCGCCGCCGGAGACATCTCCGGCATACCGGTCGACGTCGTGAGGTGATGCATCGCCACGAGGCAAAAGGCGAGCACACCCAGCAGGAAGACCCGCTGGGTTCTGCTGAGCGCGCTCGCCGTCATGACCCAAGGTTACCTATCCGCTGAGGCCGATGCGTCAGGGTCACGGCATTCACACCGCCACCGGGGTCAGGCGTTCGGCCTTGTCGAGTGCGCGCAGGCACCAGGCGCAACCGGCTCCGATCACGGCGAGGGCGGCCCATGGTGCCGCTGGTACACCGGCATTTCTCGCGAGGTCCAACGCGGTGCCGGTGAGCAGGTTGCCGAGCAAGATGCCCACGCCGACCACGGTGTTGTACAGCCCATAGTGAGTCGCGACCAGTTTGCCGCCGGAGAGGGCGACGATCGTGTCCATTTCGAACGGAAAGACCACGATGGTCCCGAGCGCCAGCAGAGCAGCCGAGAGAATCAGCGATGCCCAGCTCAACGCCGCCGGACCGGTCGTGGCGTCAGCGGTGAGCATGGGCGGGAGAAACGCCGCTCCCATGAGCAGGAGGCCGACGGCGAGGCATTTGCCGGACCCCCACCGCCGCCTGCACCAGGCGGTGATCCGCAGCTGTCCGGCGATCGCCAGCCCGCCGGACACCGCGAACAGCAGCGCCACCAGTGTGGTTCCGGCCACTCCGGGCCCACCGACCCGGCGAGCTTCGAGTGGCAGGGCGAGATAGACCTGGAACGACAGCACGTAGGAGCCGATCATCGCGAGCGAGAACAGCACGAACGAGCGGTTGCCGAACGCGGTCGCCCAGTCCTGCCGGATCGAGGTCCGTGCGGCCGGGTCGCCCTTGGCACGCCACCGAGGCGGCAGGGACCGGATCTGCAGCACGGTCAGGACCGCGAACACCGCGGCCGCGACGAGGCAGGTCACCTGGAAGGCGAAACTCGTCAGGACCAGCCCCACGACCGGGCCCAGCAGGATGCCTGCCTGGTAGAACACGTTGAACAACGCGAAGGCTTCGACCCTCCGCTCCTCGCCGGCGTCTTCGGCGAGGTAGGCCCGTACCGCGGGATTGAACAGCGCGCCCGCGAATCCGGCGGCCGCCGAGGCGATGATCAGTGCCGGAACCGAATCGACCAGGCCGAGCAGGGCGAAACCGCCCGTCCGGAGCGCGCAGCCGGCGACGATCAGCGGTTTGTAGCCGAGCCTGTCGGCCAGGGTGCCACCGATCAGGAACATGCCCTGCTGGGAGAAGTTCCGCACGCCCAGGATGAGGCCCACCGCCCAGCCCGCCAGCGCGAGATCCGCGGACAGGTGCCCGGCGAGGTAGGGCATCAGCATGTAGAAGCCCAGGTTGATGGTGAACTGGTTCAGCATCAACAGCTGGGAAGGGCGGTCGAACGACCGGAACTTGACGGCCAGATCCTTCACGCCCGCACCTCGGACGGGTCGATGACATGGGCGCAGCGCGTCCACCGCTCGACGACCTGGTCAGCGGGATCGTCGACGACGTCGGGCTCGTCTGCGGGGGTCTGTCCGAGCAGGCCGTTCGCCGCGCAGTAGTCGTCGTTGTAGACGGTGTCGAAGTAGCGGTGGGGTCCGTCGGGGAAGATCGTGACGATCCTCGTGTCGGCGGCTTCGGTCCTGGCCAGCCAGCCGGCGACGAGTGCGACCGCTCCGACGCTCCACCCGCCGGTCGCGTGGTGGGACGCGGCGAGCCGGCGGCAGGTCCACACCGCCTCGGCCGGTGCGACCCAGTGGACTTCGTCGAAACCGCGGTAGTCCACATTGCGCGGATAGATGCTCGACCCGAGTCCGCGCATCAACCGGGGACGCGCCGGCTGGCCGAAGATCGTGGAGCCGATGGTGTCGACGCCGACGACCTTCATCCGCGGGTAGTGCTCGCGCAGGACCCGCGAGACGCCGGCCGAATGACCGCCGGTGCCGACCGAGCACACCAAGACGTCGACGCGGTCGAGCTGATCCACCAGCTCCAGCGCGAGCGGCTGGTAGGCGTCCACGTTGTCCGGGTTGTTGTACTGGTCGGGGCAGTACGCGCCGGGCTCTTCGGCCAGGAGCTGCTGCACGCGGTCCCGGCGGGCTTGTTGCCAGCCGCCGGTCGGATGCGGGGCGGTGACGAGCTCGACACGGGCGCCGTGCGCGGCCAGCATCCGGTGCACGATCGGCTCGAGGCCGGGGTCGGTGACCACGGTGACCGGGTGGCCGTAGACGATTCCGGCGAGCGCGAGGCCGAGTCCCAGCGTGCCACTGGTCGACTCCACGATCCGCGCACCAGGAGCCAGGTCGCCCCGTTCGCGTGCGCGGGCGATCATGTGCAAGGCCGGGCGATCCTTCATGCCGCCGGGATTGAACCCTTCGAGCTTCGCCCAGAAGCCGCGGCCCGGCGCCGCGTCCGGCTCGTGGATCCAGAGCACCGGGGTGTTGCCGACCGCACTGGCCGGATTGCGGCCGTGCGTGCTGGTCCTTTGGCCGGGGAGGGTGGTCCCGGACACGGTCGAGCCATTGGCGGACAAGGGTGTCCTCATCGAGATCTCTTTCAGTGAATCGTCGCGGGGCGCGACGGTCGAACGGAACGGGGTCGGCTGGGTCGTTGAGCCCGATCACGTTCGCGTGACACAGATCTCGGTGAGCAAGGTGCGTCCGGGTATGCACGGATCCCGTCCCGGGCTTCCGTGGCCGGGAGAACGAACCGGTGAGCGGAATAATCCGGTAAACGTATTCCCGAGGGGAATCGCCGACCACGTCGTATCCGTCGTTCCGCGGGTACCGCGATGAATAGCGTCCGTGGTCGTGTGTTGTGGATGTGCGTGGTGCTCCGGCTCGCAGTCGTCGGCCAGTGGGGCCTGCGTCGCGGAGCTGGTGGTGACGTGCTCGTCCGCGTGGGCGTGTGCTTGCGGGAAACATTGGCCCAGCTGCAGCGAAAAAAGCCAGAAGAGCAGAGTGACGAGCCACAGCAGTGGCTTCACTCTGCGACGCGGCGTAGTCGGATAGCCCCTCACAGTTATCGGACCGTATCAGCAAAGATCTTCCGTCTGCTACCTTCAATCGTATTAGTTCTACTGCTGGCGAATAATTCACTCGATTTCACCTTGGACTACTACCCATGGTAGTTGTGGGTGAACTTCATTTGAACGCAGTGTGATCAAGTGTCGAGCGAGCCGTCTATCGCGTCCCGAGATGCGGGAATGCCGATGCACGGCGCCAGCGAGGTGCCATATTCGCGATTAATCGGATTTTCCATATGGCGCCGACGATACGAAAAGGCGGGTGCGGAGTCATGCGGGACCCCGCACCCGCTGACTCGCGTCGCCAAGGGGGAGGGTCGACGCGGGCGGTGCGGAACGCTACGAGAGCGCTCTGGCAAACTTGATACTAAGAGTAATAGTAGTTGTTTGGCAAGTCTTTACCTTGTGGTGGCGGGGACACCTGTTTGTTCTCGTTGCTCAGGAGTGGCGAAGCAGCCCGGCCAGGGTGACCTGGACAAGGCGCCGGGCGGCCGCCTTCGACCGCATTCCGTCGGCCGCGGTGAGCGCGTGCAGGCAGAAGGTGGCGAGCTCGGCGGGCGGGACATCCTCGCGGAGATCACCGGACCGCGCGCCGTCGGCGATCAGTGTCTCGACGAAACCCTTGAGATGTTCCCTGGCGTGTTCGACGTGCTCGCCCCGGTGGAGCAAAGCGGCCAGTTCAGTGCCGTGATGTTCCTGAGAAATCAAGGCGTAGGTCTCGAGCACGACGGTGAGCCGGTCCAGCGGGTCGGTGGCACGATCCTTCGCGGCGGTGAGCAGGCTCAAGTGACGAGCGATCTGGCGCTGGTGCCAGGCGACCAGGATCGCCTCGACGTCGGAGAAGTACTTGTACAGCGTCGCGCGGCCGATTCCGGCGCGCTCGGCGATGTGCGACATCGTGACGCCGGTCAGGCCACGCTCTCCGACCAGGGAGGCGGCGGTGTCCAAAGCCGCGTCCCGCACCGCCTGCCGGTGCGTTTTGATCGACTCACTCCAGATCTTGGGCACTTGATCAGCCTACGCGCGCCTTGCCTTGCGCTGCCCGTAGCGCGTCAGCCCCCGCGGTTTATAGACGGCCAATGCCGTGGTCGCGAGCAGGATCAGGATCGCGGCGCCGGCGTCGACGACGAGCTGGGTCCGCATGCCGGACAACGGCTCCAGCGGCAAGGAAGGCTGCGCGGCTGTTTCCGCCACATGGTCGATCACCTGCGTGTGCACCAGCAAGACGATCGTGGCCAAGGTCGTGAGCAGAAGCTTGATCGTCACCCAGTAGTGCCGCAGTAATCCCCAGGCGGTCCCCCAGGACTGCACGAGGCCCGAGAGCAGGGCGGCGAAGCTCAGCGGCACGATCACGAGCCAGGACACCATCTCCGTCGCGACGTACGCGGCGCGTGCGGCCTGGACGTCTTCGGCGGCCAGGCCGACGATGGCGAGGGCCAGAAACGCCGCCACGGCACCGAGCCAGCCGAGCGACGTCGCGATGTGGACCGTGAGCGACAGCTTGCGCAACCGCGGAGTCATCGATGCCCGCCGATGTTCACGCCGGCCAGGTGCAGGACCACGAAGATGACGAGCAGCGTGATCGCGACCGCTGCGACCGCGACTACCCAGCGGGGCCTCGGCTCCGGACGATCGGCGGGCTCGGTGTCGGCTGGAGTGTCCGGACGGTCGGGTGGTGTGGTCACGGCGGCGTCCCTTCGGTGAGTTCGAGCGCACACGCTAGCCTTTTTGGAGACACTCTGTCTACATTTGGAGACGATGTGTTCGGTGTGAGCGGAGCATGACCGGAGCCGAACGGGGAATTGACGCCCGTGCTCCGTATCATCGCCGTCGTGACGCGGACAGCCCAGACGACGACCGTGCGAGGACAGCTCGCCCGGCTTGTTGCTGTGCTGGCCGTCCTGGCGGGTGTGGCGTTCGCGGCCGGGTTGCAGTGCACCGAAGGCATGGCTATGCCGATGGCGCACGACATGGGCCACGCGGAGACGCGCATTGCCTGCGATTCCCTCGCATCATCGGCGGAAACGCGGGTCGCCGCACCTTGTGCGGCTGAAAGCGGCGGAATGCTCGACCATCAGGGTTTGGGCGGGACGCTGGCGACCTGCCTCGCCTTCCTCTTCGCGGTCGTCGCGGCCGTCGCGGCGTTGCCACCTTCACGGTTGCGGGGCCTGGTGACGGCTTTCAGGCGAGTACGCGTTGTAGCGAGCCCAGTTATCTGGTCTCGGGCTCCGAAACTCGAAGAACTCTGCCTTCTGCGGACGTAGGAGAAAACTGGCCGCACTACGGCCGGTCGCTCGTTCTGGCCGCCGTGTCGGGCTAGCGCTCATCGACTTCTCGCTACTTCCTCGCAGGAGGCTTTCGCATGAATCTCGCTGCTGTCCTGGTCACCGGTCTGTTCGCCGGCGGCGTTTCCTGTGCCGCGGTCCAAGGTGGACTGCTGACCGGGCTGATCACCCGCCAAAAGGCCGCGGCCGCATCATCGGCCACGCCGGCTCGCCCCGCCAAGGGCCGAACGCAGTATCAAGGGAACACTCGAGCCCGGTCCGAACAAGAGGCGGATCAGCGTGGTTGGCGTGCCCAGCTCGGTGACGACCTCGCGCCGGTCGGCGGGTTCCTCGTGGGCAAGCTGGTCTCGCACACGCTGCTCGGAGCGCTCCTGGGCGCCGTCGGCGGCGCCGTCGAACTCTCCGTCGGCGCCCGCACCTGGCTGCAGATCGGAGCCGGTCTGCTGGTCATCGTCTTCGGGCTGGCTCAGCTCGGCGTACCTGGGTTCCGCCGGGTGGTCGTCGAACCGCCGATCTCGTGGATGAAGATCGTCCGGAATCGAACACGGTCACAGGCCGCGCTGGCACCGGCGCTGCTCGGGCTGGCCACCGTCCTGATCCCCTGCGGGGTGACGTTGTCCGTCGAAGCCCTGGCGCTGACCTCGGGCAGCGCGCTCGCCGGCGCGGCGACGATGGCGGTATTCGTGCTCGGCACCGGTCCGTTGTTCGCGATCCTCGGCTACGCCGCCCGCAAAGCCGCGACCGCATGGCAGGGCAAGCTCGCGCTGGTGACCGGGCTCGTGGTGCTGGCTATGGGTCTCTACACCCTCAACGGAGGTTTGGAGCTCGCCGGATCACCGCTGGCGGCCAGCCGCATCGCTCAAGCCGTCGGCGGCTCGGAAGCAAGTGCCGACGCCACAGCCGCATCCACAGTGGACGGAAAGCAGACCGTGGTGATCACTGCGCGCACCGGTTCCTACAGCCCGGAGAACGTTCAGGCGAAATCTGGCGTGCCCACCACACTGGTGATCAAATCGGAAAGGGCCCAGGGCTGCGTGCGGTCGTTCGTCATCCGGGACGAACAGAAGATCCTGCCCGTCAAGGGGGAGACCCGGATCGACCTCGGTGTCCTCCAGCCGGGACGGCTGGATTACGCCTGCAGCATGGGCATGTACACCGGCGTCATCACCGTCGTCTGAGTCCTAGGAGTCCACAATGGCATCAACCGAGAAGTTCATCTTCCAGGTCGACGGTATGCACTGCGGCAGCTGCGCCTTGCTCATCGACGACGCGCTGGAAGACCTCCCCGGCGTGCTGAGCACGCAGACGACCATGAAAAAGGGGATCAGCACCGTCGAGCTGGACGCGGACCGAAGCAGCGTCGAGGACGTGATCAAGGCGATCGAGGGACTGGGCTACCGAGCATCTCCACGGCCCTGATCGCCGGCCTTCTCGGGCGTGGCGTCATCGGATCCATGCCTGCTCGCTCGTCGGAGCAGCAGGTAGCCGAGCGCCACGCCCAGCACGGCGCCGACCGTGTTGGCGGCCTGATCGGACAGGCTGCAGTACCGGCCGGGGATCAAGGTCTGCAGCGGCTCGATGAGCGCGGGGAGCAGGAACGCGAAGAACAACGTCGGCAGCGCGCGTTTGGTCGCCAGGGTCGCGGCGCAGGTGAGGGGAAGCAGTAGCAGGGCGTTGAGCAGAGTGCCGCCGAGTCCGCCGCCGGAATGCAGGAGTCCGTCGATCGGATCCGCGGTCCCGATGGACAGGCAAGGGTGAAACTCGTATACGCCCGAATCTTCGCCGGGAGTCAGCGTGATGGCCAGACTGGCGGCGAGCAGCATGAGCGTAGTCAGGGTGGCGTTCCTGCTCCAGCCGGTGCGAGCCGCAAGTAGCTTGGCGAGTGGCACGCTGACCAGGCAGCCGGCGACCAGCGCCACCAGTGTCCAGCTCGAAATGGGCACGTGGGTGCCGAAGACCGTCACTGTCGCTCCTCGCTGCCGGGTCGGATCGTTTCGACACCACTACTACGGTTGCTAGTAGGTAGATCGCCGACGTGGCCTTCTCCGTTTCAAGGGGAGGGTTAGCGGTTCCGGGTGCGCTTCTTCGTTGCAAGGTCGGCCTTCATGGCTTGAAGCAGCCGAACGACCGGCGTCAGGTCGTCGACTTCCTGGCGGCAGCTCCGGCAGAACCGGATGTGTCGTTCGAAGTCCGCTCGTTCGGTCTCGTCGAGGATGCCGATCAGGTAGGCCGCCGCCGAGACGCCGAGTGGGCAGAAGCTGGCCATCGCGCCTCCTCGGGCTCGGGTCCGATCCTCTACTATAGCTCCTAGTAGAGAGCTGGAGGGCTGGGATTGCGCGCCGGGTACTATCATGGTTAGTATTCGGCTCGTGCGAGTTTCCCTGCTGGTCACTCGTTACGGCGCGGCGGGCGCGGACTTGGTTCCTGTACCCCAGGTTCGCACCCGCCCGTTGCCGCTGTTCGTTCGCGCCTTCTGTGCCAGAGAAGTGATGACTCAGCTGTGACCGGTCGTGTTCTCGTATCGCTGGATCGTGATCGTCATCGTGGACTTACCATCGCGGCCGTCGTCTTCTTGGCGGGGGCAGTGATGTTGCGAATGGTCGGCGTACCGACGGTCGATCTTCACGGACCACTGCACTACCTGGGCATTATGGACCCGTTGTGTGGCGGTACGCGGGCGACTTTCCTCTTGCTAACGGGGGAAGCGACTGCTGCTGCCCGCTACAACCCGCTGGTCTTCCCTCTCGCCGCCGCGGTTCTCTGCATGCTGGTCCGCTCCGGAGTCGGGATGATCGCCGGTCGTTGGCTTGAGATTCGCTTGCCGCGGCGATGGCGGCGTGGCGCCGTGGCGATCCTCATCATCGGAGTGGCCGCTTTGTCGGTTCGCCAGCAGTGGAATGCCGAGTTGTTGATGCAGTCCTGGCCGGTGGCATGATCCGGAGTCTGAGCGTGCTCAGGCTCCGGTCAACGGGCAAGCGACGACGGCGACCGAGAGCAGAACACCGGCGCCAGTGAACATCGGAAGCGTGGTCATCGTCGCCGCGGCGAGAGCGCACGCCAGAATCCGCTTCGCGCGCCCAGCGGGTGCGCCCCCGTTCGTCAGCGCGGCGAGCCGTAGCTCCACGCCGCCGCCACCCATGGCCAGTGTGCCATCCGGAGTGCCATGCCCGGCGACGCTGAGCAGCGCCGTACGTACCGTTGCGGCGCCATGTTCGCGTACCGCGGCGACGTCCGCGGCCAGCTCGACGAGCATGCGCACGGCCGAAGGAGCCTCGCGGAAGAGCGGGAGGAACGGCAGGGCTTTGGCGAGTGCGTCGACCCAAGTGATCACGTGATGGTGCTTGCCGCGCAGATGTGCGCGCTCGTGGGCCAGTACGGCGGCGACCTCGGCGGCCGAGAGATGTCGTTCGAGACCTTCGGTGGCGACGATGACCCCTCGGCGATAGGCATAACTGAACGCCATCGGTTCATCGTGGTCCAGCCACCAGGTGCGGGGGCAGTGGTCGTCGCAGCGCGCGGCCATTTGCAGGGTCTCGAGATGCTGCCGACGGGTGCGAGCACGTCGTCGAGCGAATTGCACGACGATGACGGCGAACCGGAGGGTCAAGAGCGAAACGAGCGCGATGCCGGCCAGGCCCGCGAAGACCTCGGCACGTGGGGGAGTGCCATGGGAGATCGCCGCCAGGCACTCGTTGACGATCGACATCACAGTGGTGCCGGCACCGTGGCCTGGAGACAGCAGTAGGACGGTGCCCGCGATGGTCGCCGCGAGAACGCCGACGGCGGCCAGCAGCCAGGCGACGAGTAGCGCCGAAGGGTCTGTTCGGGCCGGATTGATCCTGTTCAGCAGGGCGGGTGTGAACCAGCCGGTCAGGGCCGCGCCCAGCAGGAGCGCCAGTGCCGCGGTCATTCGCGGGCCGTTCTGCGCAAACCCTTGCGCAGCACCGCTGATTCCTCGGGTGACACCGTCGTGGCGAAGTGGAGAAGGACGGCTTCGGGATCGCCGGATTCGTTCAGGACCTCGCGCAGCGACTTCGCGGCGGCTTGCGCCCGGCTCTGTGCGGGGTGGTAGACGAACGCCTTGCCGTGCCGTTCGCGTTCCGCCCACTGCTTGCGGTGCAGGTTGTCGAGCACCGTCATCACCGTGGTGTAAGCGAGGTTCTTGCCGGTGTCGAGTTGCTCGAGTACTTCACGGACCTTCAGCGGGGTTTCGGCACACCAAAGGATGTCCATTACCGCACTCTCAAGATCGCCGAGACCGCGCATAAGACCTCCTTGTCGGCCGTCATGGTCCTGTCCGGCGCTATCGCGTGCACTGTCTACTAGGGCTCATCGTATCACTTGGCGGCAGCGAGGCAGGGCGCGGCGAAGCTCCTTGGTTACTCCTATCCATGATAGTAGGTAGGCTACTATCATGGATAGTTGTTGCTGTTGCGGGGAGGGCGGAAATGAAGGTTCGCTACCAGGCGCGAGGTACAGATCCAGACGGCCCGTCCGGCTGTGCGGAGATCCGCACGCGGTTCGATGACCCGTCGTTTGCTTCCACCTACGCCGCTTCATATCGGGAGTCGGGGCCTGCTCAGCGGTACTTCTCTTCGAGACTGCATGCCGTGTTCGAGGTTTTGGATCGATGTCCGGGTGGTGACCTTCTCGACGTCGGTTGCGGTCCGGGAGTCTTCGTCCGGCGTGTGCTCGATGCTCGCCCTGGAGATTTCCGGATCACCGCCGTCGACCGGTCGCCGGCCATGGTCGTCGAGGCCGCGGGCGGTACGGCCGATGCCGAGGTCGACCTGGTGGTCGGCGTGGCCGAAGCGTTGCCGTTCCCTGATGCTGCCTTCGATGTCGTGGTCGCGATGGGAGTGCTGGAGTACTGCGACCCTGTCGCGGTTTTGCGGGAGCTCGAACGGGTTGTGCGTCCAGGCGGGATCGTTCTCGTCAGCATGCTGAATCCGCTGAGTCCGTACCGGTTGTTCGAGTGGGGTGTGTACTGGCCGCTTCTTCGGCTGCTGGGGCGAGCCGAGGGTTTGCTCGGCCGTTCGTCCGGGCGACGGCACGGTGTGCCGAAGTCCGGCATCCGGGCTCTTCCGGTCGGGTGGCTGTGGCGACGGATGCGAGAGGCTGGACTTCATCCCGTCGACGTCGTCCACTACGACCTGACCCCGGCGGTTCCACCGTTCGATCGATTTCTGGGCAAGTGGACCCGTCGGCGTGAGCGGCCCGCGGACACCGTCACGCGCGGCTTCCGCCGCTGGATGGGCACCGCTTACCTTGTCGCGGCGACCAGCTCTCGACGGTCGAGGAGCAGGGTGATCACGACCGACACCATCGCCGACACGACGACCACGCCGCCGGTCAGTTCGGCAGACCACTGAAGGCCGTGTGTCAACTCCAGGGTGAGCATCAAAGCCGACCACAACAGGGTGGGAATCACGGCGGCCGTCGCCAAGGTCAGAACCCGTGAGGAGAGTCCCGACCGGCGCATGATGTCCAGCGCGGTGTCGGCGATGAGGCCCGCGGTCGCCGCGGCGACGATGGACCAGGCGCCGGTGAAGGCGAAATCGACCACAATGGACGCCAGTGTGGCGTGCGCTATGACGAACGCGGTCACGATTCCGAACGGCAGCCGCCAGGTCCGGCGCAGGTAGACCAACGGCAGCACGATCACCAAGGAGGTCACGACAAAGCTGCCCAGGCCGGCCACTGCCCTCGATTCGGTCGCGACGTGTTCCGGTGTTCCTTCGGGGAAGTCGCCCACCGCTTGCAGGGGTGAATCGGTGAGGAACGCGGACAGGAAACTCAACGCGAACGCGGCCACCGCCGACAGCGCGAGAACAGCCACCACGATCGGCAGAAGCGGTGTCTTCGGCAGGTTGCCTTCCTTCGCTCGCGCGGCGAGCACCGGACCCGACAGGAGCATGCCCGCGCCCGCGAAAAGCACGAGGTGCGACGGGCTCAGCAGCGCGTCGATTCCTGCCTCGATACCGAAAATCTCATGCCAGATCATGTCTGCGGCACCACCTGCCGCGAACACGACAGCCCCAGTCAAGGCCCATCCGTATCCCCGGGGAGGCGCGAAGACCGCGGCCGGCCCTGAAGTCGTCCGCCGCCGCCAGCCCATCACGACAAGCCAGCCGCCGAGCGCTGTCAGCCCGCCATAGAGAGCTCCATGCCATGGGGTGAAGAAAGAGTCCGGCAAGCCGAGCCAGTGCGCCCGGCCGTCGACGAAGACGGCGACGACGATCCACAAGCCGAGTAGGGCGGCGCCGACGTCCTCCCACTGAGTGCTCGCTGTGCGGTCGCCCGGCGAGGTGTGCCTTGTGGGTCGAGCGGCCGGCACTGTCTGTCCCGTGGCCATGGCTCCTCCTGGATATACGGGCGGAGGGTATGTGGAGCACTAAAGATATACCCCCACGGGGTAAGTCGCAAGGGTGGATTTTCGAGCCTGTGCCAGGGATATTCGCGCGGTGTGTGACATCGCTCGCTACCTACTATTAAGCATAGTGGTAGCGTGCCGCGGCGGTGAGCTTGTTCCCGACCGAGAGGTGTGTTCGTGGCCGGCTATCACTCCGGAACTGGAGTTCGCGTGCGAACTGCGTTACGGGCAGGAGTGTTCCTCTTCGGTCTCAGTGCGGGCGCCGCGACGGCCGCGACGCAAACCGGAATCAGCGATGGCGGCACTCCGTCGCTCCAGGAGCCGGTGATGAACGCGGCGCTGGCCGCTGGAGGAGGGAGTTCGGCGGCAGGCATGTTGTTGCCGGTCGCCGCGAGGCCTCAGCACGATGAGGTCGCGGTCCTGCGGACCGCCGAGCGCGTCCGGCAGGACAGGGTGGCGCGCGAGAAATCGGCGAAGGAGAAATCGGCGAAGGAGGAAGCGGCTCGCAAGCAAGCCGAAGAGGCCGCTTCCAAGAAGGTGTATCCGCCGGTGACCGGCGTGATCACCTCGAACTTCGGCCCCCGGTGGGGTAGTACCCACTACGGGCTGGACATCGCCAACAAGATCGGCACCCCCATTCGGACTCCGATGCGAGGAATCGTGATCGACGCGGGGCCGGCCAGCGGCTTCGGGTTGTGGGTTCGTATCCGGCATGACGACGGGACGATCACCGTCTACGGCCACATCAACGACTACGGGGTGCGTGCCGGGCAACGTGTCGAGGCGGGGCAGGTGATCGCCGAGGTGGGCAACAAAGGGATCTCGACGGGACCTCATCTGCACTTCGAGGTCTGGGAACCCGGCGGCCGAAAGGCGGATCCGTTGCAGTGGCTGAAGGAACGTGGCGCAGACGTCGGCGATGAACGGTAAGTACGGTTGAGCAGTGTAATGAACTACTATGCACGGTAGTATTGCCGTGTGTGGCGACGCGACCGGAGACTTGCTCGAACGCTGCTGTGTGCACTGCGCTCAGGTGTTCCGGCCGTACTCGCCGGATTGATCCTCTACCTCAGCCTGGCGCCCCGGACCTGGTGGTGGTTGGCGCCGGTGGCGTTCGCCGTGCTCGGACTCGCCTTGCACGGTTGCCGGTTCCGGCAAGGCGCCGGTCGCGGATTCCTTTTCGGGCTCGCGTTCTTCCTTCCTCAGCTGTCCTGGTTGCAGGACTTCCTTGGCGCCGATTTCGGGCCGTGGCCTTGGCTGGCGTTGTCGGTGACGATGGCTCTCTACTTCGCCATCGCCGGTGGCCTGTCCGCCGCGGTTCAACGTCTTCCCTGCGGACCCATCTGGATGGCGGCGGTCGTGATCGCCGCGGAGACACCTCGCATGTGGGTTCCGTTCGGCGGATTTCCCTGGGGGCGTATCGCGTTCACGCAGCCCGAAGGGATCTTTTTGCCGCTGGCCTCGCTCGGCGGCGCCCCGTTGGTGGGCTTCGCCGCGGTGCTCTGTGGGTTCGGGCTCTCGCGACTTGTGCTGCGTATGCGCGAGATCGGATGGCGATTTCGTCGCGCCATCCTCGGACCTGCGCTGACCGTTGTGCTCCCGATAGTTGCCGGGGTGGGAGCAGTGCTGAGTGTCGACGACGGCGTGGGGGTTGGGAGCCGGACAGTCGCTGTGCTGCAGGGCAACGCCCCGGATCGTGGGCTGGCCCTGCTCGGCGAGCGGGATTCGCTGCGCGAAAACCATTTCGCCGAATTTCGGCGGTTGATCGAACGGGTTCGCGAAGGTCGGGTCCAGAAGCCCGATCTGGTCGTCTGGCCGGAGACTGCGGTCCGGATTCCCGCTGACGGAGACCGGCTCGGCGAACTGGTGAACGAACTCGGTGTCCCAGTGCTCGTCGGCGCGCTTGAGCGCCTGTCCGATGGGCGCAACCAGAACGTCGCTGTCGTCTGGGAGCCCGGTGAAGGGCCTGGGCAACGCTACGCGAAACAGCGGCTGGTGCCGTTCGGGGAGTACATGCCCGCACGTGAGATCGCCCGGCTGGTCACTCCCTTCGCGGACAGCGGCGAAGACATCTCACCGGGAACCGGGAGCCCGGCGGTGTTGCGCCTGGCTGAGACGGTCGTCGGTGCATCGATCTGCTACGAGGTCGCCTACGACCAGACGGGCCGCGACGCCGTCCGCGCCGGGGCCGAACTGCTCACCGTGCCGACCAACAACGCGTGGTACGGGCGAAGCGAGATGACCTACCAGCAGCTTGCCATGGCCAGGTTGCGGGCCGTCGAGCACGGTCGCGCGGTGCTGGTCGCCGCGACCAGCGGAGTCAGCGCCATCATCCGGCCTGACGGCACGGTCACGCGCGCTTCCGGGCAATTCACCGCTGAGACGCTGATCGACACGATCCCGCTGCGACGGGATCTCACGATGGCCGACCGGCTGGGCCCTTGGGTCGAGCATGTGCTGATCGCGGCCGCGACCGGAGCCATTGCCGCCACGTTGATCCTGTGGGTGAGGGCCCGGTCGCCGGAGCGTCCGGCTTCCGGAATTCTCCGGCGACGAGGCAAGGTCGACACCAACTACTACGATAGATAGTACGATCAATGGCAGTAGTTGGCTTTTGACTCGTGAGGAAGTGCGTCGCTGTGGGCAAGAAGGCACGGAACAAGTCGGCGAAGACCACTACCCGCCCGGCGCAGCGCACGGCGTCGGCACATCAGGCTGCGGGCCCCGCCCGGACCGATGGCGTCCTGCCGCCCGCGCTCGCCCGCCCACGGCCGGCCCCATCCGCGTCCACAACTGTGGCTGTCAGGACCACACCGGAGACCAGCCCGGCGGAGACTGGAAGACGCACAGGACAAGGTCGCGCGACGATGGTGGGCTGTATGGACGGCCTTGCCGCGGAGGTGCTGCCGCACGGGGTCGCGGCCACCTATTGGTTCGACGCCGCCGATTCCGGTGAGCCGTACACGGCGGCTATTCGATTCACCGGTGTGAGGACCGATGTCACGGGCAAGCCGGGCGTTGGCGACCGGTTCGACGTGATCGAGCACCTAGAGATCATCCCGGGTAGCGGGCGGACGGCCCTGACGGCGAAAGTGCCGGGCGTCAACCCTGGCACGTGGCGAGTCACGGCGAGGCCGGACACGGCGGCGGGGCGAGGCTCAGCCGCGTCAAGACACCTGCCGAGGCGGGTCGTCGACGTGGTCGCGAGGCCGGGCCCCCTGGGGCAGGGGCCAGGAGTGCGGTTGCTGTCCTGGCCGCTGCTGGTCGGACTGGGCGCGGTGGTGGCGCTCGTGCTCCAGGCGGTCCTGGTCGCTCGGTCCGGGTACGGCGTCATGGGGGTGCTCGCCGTCTCGCTCGTCGGCTGTGCGCTCGGGTTCGCCGGGGCGAAGGCCTGGTACCTCGCGTTGCATCGACGGCATCCACGCACGTTCATGAACTCCGGTGCGTGTATTCAAGGCTTCCTTCTCGTCGCGCTGGCCGTGGTGGCGCTGGGCGCGTTGGTGGTGGGCATCCCGATCGGGCGACTCCTGGACTTGACGACGCCGGGCATCTTCCTCGGTATGGCCGTAGGCCGTCCTGGCTGCTTTCTCACCGGATGCTGCGCGGGACGGCCGACGACTTCGCGATGGGGCTTGTGGTCCTCCGATCGGAGGTTGGGGGTTCGCAGGCTTCCGGTCCAGCTCGTCGAGGCGGCCGTCGCCCTGGTGATCGGAATCGTCACGCTGAGCCTCGTACTCGGCGTCGAGCCGGGTGTCGACGGGATGATCTTCGCGGGCGCGGTCGCTGCCTATACGTTCGCCCGGCAGCTCCTGTTCCCGTTGCGCAACGACTCGCGAACCGCGACCGGTCGCGCCGTGACAATGGCCGCCTGCGGGCTGGTGCTCGCGGCGGCGGCCATTCTGGCGGCCTAGGACGGCTCGGACTGCACGGGCCCGTCGGTGCGTGACTGCGGCCGGCGGCCCGCCTGGATGTCGTCGAGCGTGCTCGCGAGCAGTGGAGGATCGGTCGGCCCGGTGATCTTGGCGACGATGGTCCCGGTCCGGTCGATGAAGAACGTTTCCGGAATGCCGATGACACCGAAGTCCATGGCAGCGCGGGAACCAGGATCGGTGACGTACTGGTAGCCCTTGCCACGGCCGAGCTCGTCGAGGAACCCGATCGCGGGTTTGCGCTGATCCTGGTAACTGATCCCGACGAAGGTCACGCCCGCATCGCCGTACGCGTCGGCCGCCGCCACAAGTGTCGGCTGTTCTTCGCGGCAGGGGACGCACCACGACGCCCAGAAGTTGATGACCACTATCCGGCCGCGTAGCGACGTGAGGTCCAGCTCTCCCTCGCGTTCCAGGTACGGCAACGAGAGCTCAGGCGCGGGCTTGCCGATCAACGGCGTGTCGACCAGCGTGGGGTCCTTGCCGAGGCGGGTGCCGAGCAGCGCGCCGACGGCGACCGCGGCGATGGCGGCGGCGAGGGCCACCCAGCGCAGCCATCGCATCGTCGCAGTACGGGGATCAGCGGATTCGGTGCTCATCGGCCGTTCCTGTCGAGTTCGCGGCGGGCGGTCGCGATCAGGGCTTCGACGTCCCGGCGGGTTTCCGGGAGCAGGTCGGGCCGCGTCTGGAGTTGCTCGAGGGTGCGGAGCGCGGCGGCCGGATCGTCGCGGCCGAAGAGTTCGACGTTGGCCCTCATCCACAGGGCCGTTCCCGCCGCATCGCCGCCGACGGGCAACGGCGGTGCGGGTGTGCTGCTCTGCGTGACCTCGTTGCCGGTCACGAAGCCGTTCTCCGGCCTGGGCTGCACCGACCCAGGGAGGACGACGGCAGCCGCGAGCCCCGCGACCAGCACGGTGACGACGTAGGCGAGCGTGCGGGCGACACTGAGCCGGGACGGTGTACGTGCACTGGGCATATCGAGGCCGTCGAGCCGGGCCATCGCATCCGCGGCGGCTCGTTCGTACTCGGTGCGCAGCCGTTGCCCGGCCTCGGCAGGGATCTCGCCGGTGCGAATCTGCACCTCCAGCGCCAGCAAATCCCGAAGCGCTTGCTCGCGCTCTTCCTCGAGACGTTCTCGTTCACGAGTCACAGGAGATCCTCACGACGGTAGTGGGCACGTGTTCGCTCCAAGGCCTGTGCGATCTGATCGCGCTGCTCCTCCGGTACGACGAGGACCACTTCTCGACGTCGCAGGAAGACGCCGAGCCCGGCGGCGCCTGCGAGCACGCCTGCCACCGGCAGGAGCCACAGCAGCAGCGTCGGGCCGTGGGCGGGCGGGTCGAGCAGAACCCAGTCGCCGTAGCGGGAGCGGAAGTACGCGACGATCTCTTCCTCGTCGCGGCCGGCCGCGACCTGCTCCTGTACGACCTGTCGCATCGCGGAGGCGGTTTCGGAGGGTGACTCGGCGATCGAGACGCTCTTGCACACCGGGCAGCGCAGCCGTTGCTCGAGTTCGTAGGCTCGGTCCTCCTGGCCGCCGGTGCTCATCAGCTGAGCCGCGACTACTCCCAGCAGGATCAGCACACCGGCGATACAGGCGAGACTGACGACTCGGCTACGCACCGGCTTTCGCCTCCGCCGGAGGAGCCGTCTCGGCCGTGGACCGCTCCAGACGGCCACGTCGCTTGCCGGTCAGTGCCCAACCCCCACCGGCGGCGATCATGAATCCTCCGACCCAGAGCCACGACATCAGCGGGTAGCGATAGAGGTTCACCGTCACGTTCTCCGGGGTGAGCTGGGCGAGCGCCACGTAGATGTCCCGGCCCGCCGTGCTCCACACGGTCGGCGTGCCGACCGCCTGCGGCTGGTTGACGAAGGTCTCGAGCCGGGGCTCTGCCGTCCAAACGGCTTGGCCGTCTTCGCGGAACACGAAGTGCGCGTCGCGCAGCGTCCGGTCGGGTTCGACATGCTGCTCGGTGGTCTCCAAAGTGACCGTGTACCCGGCGAACTGCGCCGTCTGCCCTGGAGCCAGGGTGACGGTGGCGCGGTTCGTGGTGGCTCCGGAGACCGAGATCGCCACAGCGACGACGGCCACACCGAGGTGAGCGAGCTGCCCGCCCCAGTACGCACGCTGCCCGGTGACCAGCCGCCACAGCCCGCGCGGCCGCCGGTTCGGCGCGGCGACAAGCAGTTGCCGGACACTCGCCGAGGAAATCGTCACCGCCAGGAACACCACAGCGACGGCGCCGACCGACCGGAGACCCGCCACGGTCACGACCGCGGCGGCAGCGCTGCCGAGCAGAAGCGGTACGCGTAGCCGGGTCCACAGCAGACCCGGTGTCGCCCAGCGATAAGGCGTGAACGGTCCCGCGCCCATCGCCAAGAGCAACGCGAACGACAGCGGTACGGCCATCCGGTCGAAGAACGGCCGTCCCACCGACACCTGCCCGCCGGAAAGGGCTTCCACGAAGATCGGGTAGAGGGTGCCGAGCAAGACGACGAAGGCGAACAGGCACAGCAGAAGGTTGTTCACCAGGAACAGACCCTCGCGACTGCCGAGTCGCAGGGATCGTGTTCGCGTGGCGATGTCCTCGCCGCGCAGTGCGAACAGCGTGAACCCGGCCACCAGCACCACGACGAGGAATCCGAGCAACGCGGGGCCGACACCGGACTGCGTGAACGAATGCACCGACGCGACCACCGACGAGCGGGTGAGGAACGTGCCGAGGATGGTGAGCGCGAACGTCGCGAGCGCCAGCACGAAATTCCACGCCTGCAACATTCCGCGCTTGACCTGCACCACGGACGAGTGGATGAACGCCGTGGCCACCAGCCACGGGATCAACGCGGCGTTCTCCACCGGATCCCACGCCCAATAGCCGCCCCAGCCGAGGACCTCGTACGACCACCAGGCGCCCACGATCAGACCCGCGGTCAGAAAGGTCCACGCCACGAGATTCGCCCGGCGAGTTCGGACGAGCCAGTCGACACCGCCCCGCCGGAGCACCAGCGCCGACATCGCGTAGGCGAAGGACACCGTGAAGCCGACGAAGCCGAGATACAGCAGCGGCGGGTGAATCGCCACCATGATGTCGTTACGCAGCAGGGGATTCGGGCCTGGCCCGTCCATAGGCGGAGTGGCCAGGATCTTGAACGGGTTGGCGACCGTGGTCACCATCCCGAAGAAGAACGCGGCGACCAGTCCCATGACGCCGAGCGCCCCGGTCCCGAGCCGGTCGTCCGCTCCCGTCAGGTTCCGGCCCGCGACGAAGATGTACCCGGCCAGTACCAGCGTCCACAGCACGATACTGCCGCCGAGTCCGGACCACGCGCTGGTGATCGTGAACAGCAGAGGGGTCGCGCGCGCGTGGGTCTCGGCGACGTACGACATCGCGAAGTTGTCGGTGAGCAGGGCGGTTTCGAGAGCTGCCATCGACAGGACCGCGCCGCCGGCCATCACCGAGGTCGCGGCACGTAACTGTCCTGTCCGGACGGTTCCTGGGCGGTGTTGCGCGCGGAAGCCGTACAAGGCCAGGACGAGCGAAGCGGCCAGGCCGAGCAATGCGCCACCCCAGCCCGCGGCCGGGACTGCTTGCGTCATCGAGGATCACCTCCGGGACCTGGCTGCGGCGTCGGGCCCGGCGGACGATAGTTCTCGTCGTGCTTGACGATCATGGTGTCCGAGAGGAATTCCGTGCCACGCCAAGAGCCTTCGACCACCACACCGATGCCGGGCTGGAAAAGCTGCGCGACCGGGCCGGTATGCAGCACGACGACCGCGGCGCTGTCCGGACGCACCTCGGAGGTCACGACGAACGTGAGCCCGTCGGCGGTGCGCCGGTCGCTACCCGGACGGATGAATCCGCCGAGTTGGAAACGCCGCCCTTCGGCGTAGTCGGCGTGCTTGGCCAGCGCCTCATCCGGCGTGAGGTAGTAGACGAGGTTGCCGTTCAGGTTGCCGAAGAGCAGTACGCCGACGAGCACCGCGACGACGCCGATTCCCGAAACGGCGAGCAGCCGGTAGCGCTTCACCGGTCACGCCCCAACTCGCGCTGGACGGCCCTGGCCCGCTGGACCAGCTTGACCGTGTACGCGGTGAGAACGCCGAAGGTGACTACGAAGCCGATGATCACCCAGGTCCATTCAGACATCGTTCGCCGGCCCTTCCAGTCGTGGTGCGGCCACCGCGAGGCCGGCCAGCCGGCTGTCCGCGGTGGCTTGGGCGGTAGCAAGGTCCTCTTCCAGCGAGGACAGGCGAGTGCGGGCTCGCAGCAGGGCGATCGCGAGTAGGGTGAACCCGAGCACGTTGACCAGCAGCACCAGCAGCATGCGATGGTCGATGGAAGGGTCGCCCGGTTTCAGGACGGTCGGTGGCTGGTGCAGGGCCCGCCACCACACCACCGACAGGTGCACGATGGGTACCTGCACGAACGCGACGACGCCGAGCACGGCCGCGCGCCGTGCCCGCGCGACAGGGTCGAGCGTCGCGCGCCGGAGAGCGAGATACCCGAGGTAGACGAAGAACATCAGCGCGGTCGTGATCAGCCGGGGATCCCAGGTCCACCACACGCCCCAGACAGGTTTGCCCCACCAGGAACCCAGTGCGATCGTCAGACCGGTGAACAGCACACCGACCTCCGCGCTGGCGGCCGCGAACCGGTCGAAGCGTTCCTTCCGCCGCCACAACCACAGCCCGCTCGCCACGAAGGTGATCACGAAGCACAGGTAGGCCGTCCACGCCGTCGGAACGTGGAGGTACATCAGACGCTGGTACTCACCCTGGATTCGGTCCGGTGGCGCGAGGACGGCGCCGGTCAGCCCGGCGGCGAGCACGACGACGGTGGCGACCGGCAGTCGTCGTCCGAGCGGGTTCATGCGTTCTCCTCACAGGCGTTCGCGCTCAGCAGCAGACCGAGCCAGCCGATCGCGGTGGTGGTGACCAACAGCAGGAGCCAGGGCCACGGAATCCGTCCGTAGGCGGCCGTCTTGATCACTTCCGTGGCGCCGAGCAGCAGCGGAAGCGCGAGCGGGCAGACCAGCAGCGGGCCGAGCGTGCCGCGCCCGGCCAGGCCGCGGACGACGGCCCCGGCGAGGGTGCCGAGCGCGGCCAGTCCCGCGGCTGTGACGGGCAAGACAGCCGAAAGCCACGCCCAGCCGCGCATCGGCGGCTGGTAGAACACGACCAAGGCCGGCAGCAACAGCAACTCGAAGGCCAGCAGCACGACCGTGGTCGCGACCGCGCGACCCGCGAGCCGGGCCGCCGGGGCGACTCCTGCCAGCCGCAGCATCCCCAGGTGTTCAGGCGAATCGGTCGTGGACTGGCGCAGGGTGACGAGCAGGCCGAAGAGCAGCACCACGACCCAGTACATCCCCAAGCCGAGCTGCGCGAGCAGCGGGCGGTCGGCGCCGACGGCCAATGGTACGAGCAACAGCGCCACCGCCCCGAACGGCGCGATCACCCAGAGCGTCTCACCGGCACGGCCCTCGATCCGCAACTCGGTGCGCGCGACGGCACCGGCCTGCCGCAGCGGCGTGGTCATCGGTGCTCACCGTCCGGCACGAACTCGTGGACGCACGGAACCAGTCGCCCGCCCTCGAGGAGAGCGAGCCGGTCGGCCAGCGATGTCAGCCGTGGGATGTCGTGGGAGACCACGACCGCCGCGCCGCTGCGGATACGGACCCGGTGCACGACCAGATCGACCAGACCGAACGACGCGGGGTCCAAACCGGCGTGGGGTTCGTCGAGCAACAGCAGCTTCGGAGCGGTCAGGATGACCCGTGCGAGGTCGGCGCGCCGGAGCATTCCCTGTGAGCATTGGTTTGCCCGGCGGTGAGCCGCTTGTCCCAAACCCACGAGGTCCAGTGCGGCGGTGGCCGCGGAAGCGGACCGCCCGGTCAGTGTGGCCACGTAACGCAGGTTCTCTTCCAGTGTCAGGAGCGGGTGCAACGCCGACTGATGTCCGACCAGCGCGATCGACGGCCTGACACTCTGGGCCGCCGAAGTGCCGAGCCTCGCACCAAGCACGGTTCCGAGCCCGCCGGCCGGTCGCAGAAGGGTGGCCAGGACGGCCAGCAACGTGCTCTTCCCCGAGCCGTTGGGGCCGAGGACACCGAACACTTCACCGGGGCGCACCACGAGGTCGAGTCCGCGCAGGACAGGGCTGCGGTGGACGGTGACGTCCAGATCCGTCACGGCCACCACGGCATCCCGCTGCTCTACTAACATCGCTAGTAGATTACAGTCGGTTGGAGCCGACCACTCGTCCGGGTTCCGACAGGCAGGTTTCTGACGTGGAGTTGTACGCATCGCTGTCGCTGGCCATCGTGGCGGGGATCATCTCGTGCACTTCGCCGTGCGTGCTTCCGCTGCTGCCCGGCTATGTGTCCTACATGTCCGGCGTCGGACGGTCCTCTGTGGACGGACCGACCATGACGCTGAGCAAACGTCGTGTCGCTGTCGCCTCGCTATTGTTCATCCTCGGCTTCACCGTGGTGTTCGTCGCACTCGGGATGACGGCCTCGGCCCTGGGGCTGGCGCTGGCACAGCAGAAGCAGACTTTGACGGTCATCGGCGGCATCCTGGTGATCGTGATGGGCTTTCTCATGCTCGGCGTCGTCCGGATTCCATTGCTGTACCGGGAATTCCGGTTCGACCTGCATCGTGTGCGCGGTGGCCCGGCAGGCGCGGTCGTGCTGGGCGTCGCATTCGGCCTGGGATGGACGCCCTGTGTCGGCCCAGTGCTCGCGTCGATTCTCGCGACCGCCGCGAGTACGGCGACGGTCGGCACCGGCGCGTTGTTGTTGTTCGCCTACTCGGTGGGGCTCGGGGTGCCGTTCCTGCTTGTGGCGTTCGGAGTGGCGCGGGGGCAGCGTGGCCTGGGCTGGCTGCGGAAGCATACGAGGAAGATCGAGGTCGTCGGCGGGGTTTTGCTGATGGCGATGGGGATCGCGATGCTCACAGGTGGCTGGACGCTGCTGATGAGCCAGATGCTGGCGTGGTTCGCCCGTCTGGGCTGGCCTCCCGTGTGACTTCCGGCGCGCAGGCTTCCGTGGTGCAGTCTCGCTGCCGCCAGCGAATCACCACGGCGGCGCCCAGAGCGGCCACCGACAGAGCCGCGAGTACGGGCTGAACGGGTGCCCACAAGCCGAGAGCACCGGACACGCCGAGCAGTCCCACGATGATCTTGTTGCAAACCGGGCATCCGACAGCGAACACCGCGGCGGTCACCGATCCGATCACCCGGCCACGCCCGCGGGTGTCGCTTTGGGGACGTCGAATGGACACCCAGAGCCCGGTGAGGACCGCGGTGAGCGCCAAAACGGGATACTCCCACCATCGGATCGGTGTCATGCGGGTGAAGTACGACGTGTCGATGACATCGGTCGGCACCCCGACTGCGAGCGCGCTCAGTGCGGCGGCGGCCACTGCGGCCACCCATCGACGGGATCGCTCACTCCACATAGGACACGACCGACATCATCCCGGCTTCGCCGTGGTAGACGTTGTGGCAGTGGGTGAGCCATTGACCGGGGTTGTTCGCGTCGAAGTCGACTTCCACGGTCGTGCGAGGGAGGACGATCGCGGTGTCCTTGCGAGCGCCGAGATTGTTCTGACCGCGAACCTGGAACGTGTGGCCGTGCAGGTGCATCGGGTGATACATGTCGGAGTCGTTCACGAAGCGCAGCCGGACCCGCTGCCCTTGCCGGATCGGCAGGCCGTCGTTGGGGTTGAAGGGCTTGCCGTTGATCGTCCAGTCGTATTTGGCGCCTGGCCCGGCCAGGACCATGTCATGGACGACGTCCGGATTCTTGGCAGGAAGGGAGACTTCGGGGGTGGCCTGGAAGTCGGCGAGGCCGTGTACTTGCCGCGCTTTCAAGGCCGCGACCGCGGTGTCGTTCGCCGTCGCCGATTTGCTGCCGCCGGAATGCAGGAGGATCTGGGCGTAGGCGTTCTTTCCTTCGGCGATGGCGATGACAGGCACACCCTTGTCAGGGAGGGAGATCACGGCGTCGACTCGCTCACCCATGCCGATCAGGACCGTCTCGGCGGGGTTCGGAGTGGTCGCGGGGAAGCCGTCGGTGTGGGTGATCCGCATCGGCACACCGGGAATACCGACCCGGAACACGGTGTCCCCGCCCGCGTTGATCAACCGGAGCCGGATGCGCTGCCCGGGTTTGCCGTCGAACGAATGAGGTGCGGTCGCGAGCCGGCCATTGGCCAGCATATGCGGGTAGATCACGTCTCCGGCGTCGCCGCCGAGGACGTCCGACTTCGGCATGCCGGGCATCTCGGACATGCCCGGCATCGAGTGGCCCATGGCCATGCCGTTCTTTTTCAGATTGTCGAGGACCGCGTCCGGATCGGTGCCGGTTCCGTCGATCCAGTCGTCGAGCACGATCACCAGTTCGTCGTCGTAGTCCTTGCCGTCGGCCGGATCTTCGACGATGAGCGGGGCATAGAGCCCGCGATCGAGCTGCACGCCGACGTGCGGATGGAACCAGTACGTCCCCGCGTCGGGCACCGTGAACTCGTAAGTGAAGTCCGCGTTCGCCGCGACGGCCTGCTGGGTGACATCGGGCACGCCGTCCATGTCGTTGCGCAGAGCGAGGCCATGCCAATGGATGCTCGTCGGCTGGGGGAGCCGGTTGCCGAGGTTGGCTTTCAGTACCTCGCCGCGTTTCAGTCGGATTTCCTTGCCCGGAAGCGCTCCGCCATACGTCCACGTCTTGACCGGTACACCGCCGAGGTCGACCTCACCCACCGTCGCGGTCAAGTCCGCCGTCGTGACGGCCGCGTTCGCCGCGCGCCGGGCCTGCTCACCCCTGGCGACCAGGGGTGAGGTCGGTCCGACCTTGGCCTGCACGGGCGTGCCGCCGCCGGACGAACAGGCGGACAAGCCCACAGCCGCGGCGGTACCGGTGCCCAGCACCAGGAAACCGCGCCGGCTCATCCGGCGGTTCGGGAACGGCGGGTGCTCGGCAGGTGTCATGACTCCCTCACGGTTCAGCGATCTACGAAGTCCGATAGTACATGGATTCTCCGGCGACATCTTGTGGCGTGGCTTGATGTCACTCGCTGGAGTTGTCCTTGGAGTGGTCACCCGGCATGGCCGCCTCGGTGAGCACCTGGGACGGCGCGCGGTGGGTGTTGACCTTCTGCTTCCCGAAGAAGCCGATCTCACCCTCCTTGTGGATGCGCTCGACCATATGCGGGTAGTGCAGCTCGAACGCCGGACGCTCGGACCGGATCCGCGGCAGCTCGGTGAAGTTGTGCCGCGGCGGCGGGCAGGACGTCGCCCATTCGAGCGAGTTGCCGTAACCCCACGGGTCGTCCACCGTGACGATCTCGCCGTACCGGTAGCTCTTGAAGACGTTCCAGATGAACGGCAGCGTCGAGGCACCGAGGATGTACGCGCCGATCGTCGAGATCGTGTTCAGCGTGGTGAACCCGTCGGACTGCAGGTAGTCCGCGTACCGGCGCGGCATGCCTTCGGCACCCAGCCAGTGCTGCACCAGGAACGTGGCGTGGAAGCCGATGAACGTGGTCCAGAAGTGCCACTTGCCGAGCTTCTCGTCCATCATGCGGCCGGTGATCTTCGGGAACCAGAAGTAGATCCCGGCGAACGTGGCGAACACGATCGTGCCGTAGAGCACATAGTGGAAGTGCGCGACGACGAAGTAACTGTCCGAGACCTGGAAATCGATCGCGGGGGCGGCGAGTAACACCCCCGTGAGCCCGCCGAACAGGAAGGTGACCATGAAGCCCACCGAGAAGAGCATCGGCGTCTCGAAGGTCAGCTGCCCTTTCCACATCGTGCCGATCCAGTTGAAGAACTTCACCCCGGTCGGGACCGCGACGAGAAAGGTCATGAAGGAGAAGAACGGCAGCAATACGGAGCCCGTCGCGTACATGTGATGGGCCCACACGGAAACCGAGGTGGCCGCGATACCGATGGTGGCCCAGATGAGTCCTTTGTAGCCGAACACGGGTTTGCGGCTGAAGACCGGAAGGATTTCCGATACGATCCCGAAGAACGGTAGGGCGACGATATAGACCTCTGGATGGCCGAAGAACCAGAACAGGTGCTGCCAGAGGATCACGCCGCCGTTCGCCGGGTCGTAGACGTGTGCACCGAGCCTGCGGTCGGCCAGCAAACCGAACAGTGCCGCGGTCAGGATCGGGAATGCGATCAGGATCAGGATACTGGTGACCAGGATGTTCCAGGTGAAGATCGGCATCCGGTACATCGTCATCCCGGGGCAACGAAGGCACACCACGGTGGTGATCATGTTGACCGCGCCGAGAATGGTGCCCAATCCGGACACCAGGAGACCGGTGATCCAGAGGTCGGCGCCGACTCCGGGGGAGTAGATCGCATTCGACAGCGGCGTATAGGCGAACCATCCGAAGTCGGCCGCGCCGCCCGGGGTGAGAAAGCCGGACACCACGAGCAGACTGCCGAACAGGTACAGCCAGTACGAAAACGAGTTCAGGCGGGGGAACGCCATGTCCGGGGCGCCGATCTGCAGCGGCAGGATGAAGTTCGCGAATCCGAAGATGCTCGGTGTCGCGTACAGCAGCAGCATGATCGTGCCGTGCATGGTGAACAGCTGGTTGTACTGCTCGTTGGACAGAAACTGCATCCCCGGCCGGGCCAGCTCGCTGCGCATCAGCATCGCGAGCGCACCGCCCACCATGAAGAACGCGAACGACGTGACCAGATACATGATGCCGAGCTGCTTGTGGTCGGTCGTGCGCAGCAAACGAAGGAGAACGGAGCCCTTCGGCGGTGCAGTGCGTTCCGAGCCGGGCCGCAGTGCGATGGGAGCGGGTTTGACGACCATGGGGCCTCCGTCCGAGTAACTACTAGATAGCATAGTAGATACTCGGGCGGAGGCGAGAAGTCAGGCCTGCCGTGGCGTCAGTCGGAGCCGGAGCAGACGATGGCGGGCTCGGGTTCGTACCGGACAGTGCGTGTCGACCGGGAGATCTCGGCGCCGCTCAGATCGCGGATCACCCGCGTGTCCGAAGTCGTGAACCCGGACTTACCCTTCGCCGTCCGGCAAGAGCCTGCCGACTTGGTGACGGTCGGCGGGCTGGTGTAGCCGTGTTTGGGGCCGGGGATCGATTCCACGGTGACGTGCTTCGTGCCCCAGAGTCGCACGGTGATCGACGAGTTCGTCCAGATCGTCTGGATCGCCACGCCGGTCGGTGCGTCGTTCTTGAACCTCAAGTCGATGACGCTGCTGCCGTCCGGATTCTGGAAGACGGTCGCCTCCCGTGCCGCCGGGTAGCGGCTGATGTGGAAGCTGTGTTCTTTGTGGCCGGCGTCGGTCATCCCGGCGAAATACGAGGCGTTGTAGAGCGTCGTGGCGAATTGCGAGATCCCGCCGCCAACGGCGCGCGCGGGCACGCCCTCTTCGATCACGCCTGCTTCGACGTAGCCCTGGGCGCGGCCACGCGGACCCGTGTAGTCGTTGAGGCTGAACGTGCTTCCGGGTTCGACGATCGCGCCGTCGACCTTCTCGGCGACCACGCGGATGTTGACCCCGGAGTCCCTGGCGAAGCCGCCGGTCGTGAATTCCCCGACGACCTCCCTGATGCCGAGCTTGGCGATCTCGTCGGCGGTGACCTGGGCTTGGGTGTTCCGGTACTCGGCGACGGCCACCCGGTTCCCGTCCTTGGAGATCGCCTTGATGAGCGCGGGCAGGGTCTTGTCCCAGTCGACCACGCGCCCCTCCTTGGCGGGAACGACCTGAGGTCGGTCGCCCTCGAAGGTCATCCGCGCGTCTTGGCTGGGCTTCTCGGTCGGGGCGAGCTGCTCGGCGAGCTCGCGGAGCTTCGCCTTGTCGAGGCTGGGCACCAGCTTCCCGTCCTCGGACGGGGTGAACGTCAGTGCCTCCGCGATGTCCGACGCGGACACGGTGGACTCCCGGCCATCGCCCCGGACAGTCGCAGGTCCGGACACCGCGGGCCCGGCCACCTGCTCGGCCGCCGCCCGCGCGCTTTCGGCGGTGGCCTTCGGCCGGACGGTCTCGACCGGCAGCTCGATACGCTCCGCGGAGGCCCAGCCGGTCAGCAGCGCGTGCCGAGACGTCGCCGTGTCCAGCCGTCGGCCTTCCTGTGGTAGGACGGGAACAGGGGTCAATCCGTCGAAGCGGACGTTTCCCTCCACGAGGACGCGGTCGACGCCCGTACGCAACTTGTCGATCGTCGTAGTCAGCGCCTGGTCGTCGCCCTGCGCGACGACGGGGAAGCTCTCGCCGGAGAACAAGGACGTGAAGCGTGCCCAGGGGTTGGCGGGCGGTGTTCCCGCCTGGGTGACCGAGGCCGCGAAATCCACCGTGATGCCCGCGGAGTTCGGGACGAACGCGGTCTCGCGCCCGTCCACCACGATCTGGACCGGCCGGGACAGTCGTGGCGTCAGCGCCTCGCGAAGGGTTTGCTCCGCGACGGCCGACGTAAGCCCGCCAAGCGCAACGCCACCCACAGAGGTCCCCCGGGGAACTTCGCCCGCGGTCAACGCGAGGTCAAGCCCGTACAGCACGGCCAGTCCGCCAATGACGCCGGCCGCGACGATCGTGGCGGGATGGCGCCACCACGGGCGTGCATTTCGGTTGGTGCCCGCTGGCGGCTCGACCTCGAGCTGAGTGGTGGTTTCTCCAGCATTTTCCCCTGACGGAACCACTGTTTCCCCCGGTCCTTCTCGCCGCGCCACGCGTTCCGGAGCCGCACCGTCCGGAACGTGACCTAGGCTACTATCGAACCTAGTTGACCTCAGAACAGGGCCAGGTCGCCGTGCAGCGCCCCCAGAGCCACTCCGGCCAGCGGGCCGAGGGCAACCGACGCGATCGTTGCGACGTAGGCGGTATTCGCGGCCCACTTGTCGACGGGAGGCGCCTCGGTGTCCCCTGTGGACCGCATCGCCGGGGCGATCCAGCGCAGGTAGTAGAAGACGCTCGCCACCGTGTTGACGGCCGCGACGACGACCAGCCAGGCGAATCCGCCGTCGAACGCGGCGGTGAAGACGGTCAGTTTCCCGACGAAGACCGCCGTCGGCGGCGTGCCGACCAGCCCGAGAAGGCAGACCGCCAGGCTGACCGCCAGCCATGGCCGTCGCCGCACGAGCCCTCGGTAGTCGTCGATCAGCGGCGCCTTCGGCAGGGCGCACACCACGGCGAACGCGCCGAGGTTCGTCACCGTGTAGGCGCCGACGTAGAACAGCAGCCCCGGCAGCGCCAGTGAGCTGCGAGTCGCGACGACGACGGCCATCAGCAGATAGCCGACCTGGCTGATCGTCGAGTACGCGAGCAGCCGCCGGACGTTCCGCTGGAAGAACGCGGCGAGGTTGCCCAGTGTCATCGTCACCGCGGCGACGATCGCGATCAGCAGCGGCCAGTCGACGGCGGTCTCGGACATGCCGGAGGCGACGAGCCGGTAGGCGGCGATGACACCGCCGATCTTGGGCACGGTGGTCAGGAACGCCGCCACCGGTGGCCGGGTGCCCTCGGTGACGTCGGGAACCCAGAAATGCGCCGGGACCGCACCCATCTTGAACAGCAATCCGGCGAACACCCCGACGAAGCCCACGGCCACCGCGACGCCGGGTGCCGACCCCAGCGGTTTGGCGATGTCGGCGTAGGCGGTGGCACCGCCGACGCCGAACAGCACCGTGGCGCCCGCCAGCATCGTGATGCCGAGCAGCGCGCCGAGGAGGTAGAACTTGAGCGCGCCTTCGGTGCCGGTGTCGTCCTTGGCGAACCCGGCCATCGCGTACAGCGGAATGCTGGCGAGCAGGAACGCGGCCACGAGCAGCAAGAGATCGTTGGCGCCGGTCAGCAGGACCGTGCCCAACGCGGCCAGCAGCACGAGTACGTAGAGTTCGCTCTCCCGTGGCGACGACCGGAACTCGCGCGCGCTCACACCCAAGGTCAGCACCACGGCGACGAGGACGATCGCGCGCCCGGCGTTGGTGGCGACGTCGATGGCGTACGTGCCACCGAACACCGTCCGATCCGGACTCGGCCACGCCAGCACCGTGGCGACCAGACCACCCGCGCAGGCAAGGAAGGTAAGCAGCCGGACCGGCCACTGGCGCTCGCGCGGAAGGTACGACCCGAGCAGCAGCGCGACCACGGCGGCCACCGCCAGGATGATCTCGGGCAGCAGCGCCGACGGGTCCTCGTCCAGCATCTCCACGGCGCGCTCACCGGGCCAGCAGCGTCAGGACGGACCGGGACACGGGCTCGATCGCGTCGAGCAGGAACCGGGGGAAGATCCCGATGACGACCGTCAGCACCAGCAGCGGCGTGATCGACACCGCCTCCGGGACGGTCAGGTCGGCTGCCGGAGCCGATTGTGACGGCCCGAGGAACACCTTCTGGAACGCGCGCAGGAACAGCGCGGCCGTGATCAGGATCCCGAGGAACGCCACGATCGTGGCCACCGGTGCGGCACCGAGGGAACCGGTGAAGATCTGGAACTCGGCGATGAACCCGGAGAATCCGGGCAGCCCCAGAGAGGCGAAGGCGGCGACGGCGGTCAGCCCGGCGAACCGGGGCGCCGTCCGCGCGAGCCCTCCGTAGCGGTCCAGGTCGTACGTGCCGCCCCGCTCGTACAGCACGCCCGCGAGCAGGAAGAGCGCTCCGGTGATCAGGCCGTGGCTGACCATCTGCGTCACCGCCCCGGTCACCGCCAGTTGCCGGGCCTTGACGGCCGAGTCCGCCACCAAACCGGCCGCGCCGACCGCGAGGACGATGTAGCCCATGTGGTTGACCGAGGTGTAGGCGATCATCCGCTTGAAATCCCGCTGTGCCAACGCGACCAGTGCGCCGTAGACGACGCTGACCACGCCGACGATGACGAAGACGAGCGCGTACCGGCGCCAGGCCTCGGGCAGGATCGGCATGGCGATCCGCACGAACCCGTAGGTACCCATCTTCAGCAGCACCCCGGCCAGGATCGCCGAGCCCGCGGCAGGGGCTTCGGTATGCGCGGGAGGAAGCCAGGTATGGAACGGCACGGTCGGGGTTTTGATGGCGAACCCGACCCCGAGCGCCAGCAGGATCAGGCCGGCGGCCCAGCCGCTCCCCGCGAGCGGGTTCTGCCGGGTCAGCTCGACGATGTCGAAGGTGTGCGGCGCTGCGGAGAGATAGAGCGCGATGAATCCGACCAGGAGCGCCAGCGAGCCGACGAACGTGTACAGGAAGAACTTCACCGCGGCGCGCGCGGCGTCGCGATGTCCCCAGCCCGCGATCACGAAGTACATGGCCACGATGGACAGATCGAAGAACACGAAGAAGAGGATCAGGTCGAGCGCGACGAACAGACCGAGGCTCACAGTTTCGAGGAACAGGAACAGCGCGGCGAAGGAGCGCACGCGCTTGTCCTGCCGCAGCGAGTACACCGCGCAGGCGAGGAAGAGACCGCCGGTGAGGGCGATGAGCGGAAGACTCAAGCCGTCGACCCCGATGTGATACCCCGAGCTGACGCTCGGGATCCAGCGCAGGTTGACCTCGTAGACGTAGCCGTCGGAAACCGGCGCCGCCACCCACAGAGCCACGATCAACGCGAACTCCACCGCGGAGACGCCGACCCACCACCAGCGGGCGAACCGAGCGGAGACGCGCGGCACCGCGAACAGGACCACCGCCGCCGCCAGCGGCAGGAACACCACGACGCTGAGCACGCTCTACCTCACGTTCTTCACAGGATCATCAACAGCACGGCGAGCACACCCAGCGCGACCGCGGCCTGGGCGTAGTACTGGTGCAGCTGCCCGGTCTGAGCCTTCGGAGCGAGCCGGCCCAGCGCGCGGGCCGTCCGCGTCACACCGCGGACCGCGCCTTCGATCGACCACTCGACACGGACGTCCGCCAGACGCCCGAGCGCCGTGCCCGTCGCCGCGGCCGCCCGGACACCGCCGTCGACCACGTGATCGTCAAACCGCGCAAGGGCACTCGCCAGCCGCATCGTCGGCCTCGCGACCACCAGGTCGGCGAGGCGTTCCAGCCGTAGCCAGTCCGCGAGCACCCCGTTTCCGGCCCCGGACAACGCAGGCCGCGATCGTGTCCAGATGGCCGCCGCGACCACGCCGACCACCGCGACTGCACCCGAGACCAGCAGTTCCACACCGTTGGGTACGGCCGCCGGGGAACCGCCCACGAATTCGGCGAACCAGGCGGCGGGACCAGGCAGGCCACCGATGCCGAGCAGGGCGGCCGCCGCCGCGAGGACCGGCAGCGGTGCGAGCAACAGCGGACGCAACCGCGTCGTCGGAGTCGTCTCGGTGGGCTGCCACAGCAACGCCAGCACCCGGCCGACGTAGGCCCCGCTCAGCAGCGCGGCGGCCAAACCGGCGACGTACAGGGCGGGGGAGTCAGCGAGTGTCGAGGCGAGAACCGCGTCCTTGCTGACCCAGATGGACAGCGGCGGTACCCCGGCCAGGCTCAAAGCTCCGACGGTGAACACCACGCCCAGGAACGGGAACCGCCGAGCCGCGCCACGGAGCCGTTCGAGATCCTTCGTGTCCAGCGCCACCAGCCACGCACCCGCACCGAGAAAGAGCAGGCACTTGGTCGCGGCGTGCGCCACGAGCTGCCCCGTCCCCGCCGCCGGTCCGCCGGCTCCGGCCGCGAGCACCATGAACCCGATCTGGGAACAGGTCGACGCGGCGAGCACCTGCTTGAGATCCCGTTGCACCAGCGCCACGGCGCCGAGCACGACCGCCGTGCCGGCACCGATCCAGGCGACGACGTCGGCCGCCCAGACCGTCGAGGCCAGAAGCGGCTCCACCCGCACGAGCAGGTACGCCCCGGCGGCGACCATGGTGGCCGAGTGGAGCAGAGCCGAGACGGGGCTCGGACCGTCCATCGCGCGGGAGAGCCAGAAGCTGAACGGAAGCTGGGCGGATTTTCCTATCGCGGCCAGCACGATCCCGGCCGCGATGACGTCGCGCCAACCGGCCGCTGCTTCAGGCAGTCCGGCGAGCGTGAGACCTCCGACCCCGCCCGCCAGCGCGGCGCCCGACGCCAGATACAGCCCCAGGTCGGCCGATCGGGTGGTCAGCAACGCGAGCGTTCCCGAGTCGACACGGCGGGTCTCGCGCCACCAGAAACCGATCAGGGCATACGAGCACGCGCCCATGACCTCCCACGCCATCAGCAGCACGATGAGATCCCGGGCGCAGACGGTGACGAGCATCGCGCCCGCGAAGACCAGCATCAGCCCGTGAAAGCGGGCGCGGGACTCGCCGGCGCCGAACTCTGCGGACGCGAACACGAGCACCGCCACCAGGATCACGGCCACCGTGACCACCATGACCGCCGACAACCCGTCCACGGCCAAGCTGACAGGCAGCCCGGCGAGCAGCGGTGCCGAGGCGTCCGGCCGGCTGCTCGCGGCGACCACCGCCAGCACTGCTGTCAAGGCCGCCGATCCAACGCCGAGGGCAGGCGCGAGCCGGTCGGCTGGGTGCCCGGCGACGAGGAGGATACCGCCGACGACCAGGGGGAGCGCTACGAGCAGCCACTGGACCATCGGCTCAGCCCTTGAGATCCGCGGCGGAGTCGGTCATGTCGACGTCCCGGCGCCGGAAGATCGCGGTCGTCACCGCGAAGCCGACCGCCATGTCGAGCGCCATCAGCGTGACGGCGACGAGGACGACGACTTGCCCGTCGGGGCGCATCGGCGAGACGAAGTACCAGAACGCCGCACCGGCCACGATCACCGCGTTGGCCATCAGTTCGAGGCCCATCATGATCATGACGATCGATTGCTGGGACAGCGCGCCGTACAGGCCGACACTGAACAGCGCGGCCGCGAGGTAGAGAAACCACTGGAGGGTCACCGGTTCAGGCCCCCTCGGACCGGGTCGTCCGGGCGCTTCGCGTCGAGGCGATCGCCGTAGCGGTCGTATCGGCCGCGGTTCGTGGCCAGGACGACCGTGGCGACCATCGTGGCGAAGAGGCACAACCCGATCACCATCATCACCAGCATCTTCGAACCCATCAGCGCCTCACCGAGCGCACGTGTCGGGTCGGCCGGGCGCGCGGCGTCCGACGTGGGCCACCGGACCAGCGAGATCCCCACGGCGAGCGCCACGAACACGCCTCCGGCGATGGCCAGCGACCCTTTCTGGTTGTGCACCATCGTCATCGGCATCAGCCCGGCGGGGTTCATCATGTACATGATCATGAAGACGACCATGACGACCATCTCCATGATCATCATCAGGATGACCAGGACGCCGAGGTAGGCGAGGTTCAGCAGGAAGACCGTTCCCGAGGCGAAGATGAACGACGCGAGCAGAGCGAACGTCGCCCGCGCCATCGAATCCACCCGGAAGACGGCAACGCCGGTGGCAACGGCTCCGACGGCGCACGCCCAGAAGGCGATCTGTGTCCACATTCAGCCGGGCTCCTTCCTCATCGGGCGATCACCACGATGGCGACGACGAGTGCCTGCAGCAGGGTCAACGGGATGAGCACCAGCCACGCGACTTCTTCGTACCGCTCCATCCGCACCGTCGGGATCCGGCGCCGGACCCACACCAGTAGTCCGAGCACGGCGACCGTCTTCACCAGCGTCCACAACCAGGAGGGCAGCAGCGGCCCGGCGCCGCCGCCGAGGAACAGCGGCACCGCGAACGCGGCGCCGGAGACCAGCAGCAGCCACCGGCCCGCGGCGAACACCAACCGGTCCACTCCGGACAGTTCCGCCGTCGCCCCGCCTGCGATGTCCGCGCCGACCGCTTGGTCGAACGGACCCCAGTACGACATCGCCAGCACCGAGAGCAGGTAGACGACGAAGGCGATGGGCATCCACGCGACGAACCACAGCGAGTCCTGCGCGGCGACGACGTCGGCCACCCGCAGCGAACCGGCCCCGAGTGCCGCGGTGATCAACGCGAACATGTGCGGTAGTTCGTAGGCCAGCCCCTGAGCGATGAACCGGTATCCGCCGATGAGGCCGTACGCCGAGTTCGCGCCCCAGCCGACCAGCCACACCGCGGCCCAGGCGACGACCTCCATCGCGTTGAACCAGACGATCCCGATCGAGAGGTCGGCCACCGCCCATCGGCCGAACGGCGTCACCAGGGACGCGAGGACTCCGGCCACCACGAGGGCGAGCGCGCCACCCCGCCACAGCAGCGTATCCGCGGCGAGCGTGCGACGTCGCTGCTGCACCAGCAGGCCACCCGCCTCGCGGAACGGCAGCGTAAGCGCCTGCCCGGCGTTCGCGCCGCTCGCCCGCGCGGACAGCAGCGAATCCCAGGACGCCGCCGCGGCGACCAGGAGTCCCAGCGCGAGGGGCAGTACGAGTCCGCCCCACCAGGGCAGTTCGTCAACCATGGGCCACCCGGAGACGCTCGAGGTCGGGATCGAGACTCGCGACGATCAACCGCGCCGTGGCGAACTCGGCGCCGGCCAGCAGCCGGGGCAGCGCGTCCAGGATCGCGGCCGGGTCATGCTTTGTCGGAGTAGGGGACAGCCGCCGCATCAGGCGGTCGTAAGCGTCGCCCTCCTCGGGCCGATCTGTCCACTTCGGACCATTCAGGATACCTAGGCCGGACAGGGACCACCGCAGCGTCCGGGAACGACGAACCCGACGCACCCATCGCGCGACGGCGCTTTCCACATCCTTGTCCGCCAGGATGTCGTCCCGCAGCCGGGCCGCGGTGATGGCCGCGTCTTCCCAACCCGCCACTGTCAACAGCCGTACACAGCTGTCGAGCCGTCGCGCCGGGTGGCGTCGCACATCCGCCCAGAACGGCTCCGTTCCCGCTGGAGGGTTGCCGAGCACGTCGACAGCCGCCTCCTGGATCACGTCACCCTGGAGCTTGGCCCGGATGAGGAGTCCGCTCGGCCAAGCGGGTAGCCCCGGTCCTAAAGGGACAGTCAGCTGGTCGAGCTTGAGTTCGTCCCGGTCGGGAGCCCGGTCCGCCATCGGGATCCCGCCGGGCATCTCCATGCCGCCCATGTCGTGTCCGGCATGACCGCCATGGTCATGGGACATCGCCATCTGGTCGTGGTGGGGCATCGGTGTCCGGTGCTCTTCGTGAGGCGGGCTGATCTCGGCCTCTGGCTGCCCCTCGGTCGACCGCACCTGATCCGCACTGGAGGCGAGTCCTGCTTCGACCGCCTCCGGGACCCCGAGGTGGATCCGGGCCCTGGGGACCGGAATCTGCTGCCACATCGAGTCAAGGAAAGGCGTCATCGCGGGATCGTCCGGCCCCGCGACGACCAGCAGGTTGGCGTCCGCTGGACTCAGGGCAGGTCGCCAGCCGTGGATCCGTGCGACCCGCTCGGCGGCGAGCCGCACGTTCGTACCACCCAATGTGGTGACGATCAGTGGACGTATCGGGGTACGCCGCACCAGCCAAGCCCTCACGTCCATCGGAACGCGCCCTCTCGCCAGGCGTACCACACCCCGGCGACCAGAACGGCGAGGAACAGGAACATCTCCACGACGGCGGGCGTTCCGACCTCGGCGACGACGAGCGTCCACGGGTACATGAAGACCATCTCCATGTCGAACGCGAGGAAGACCATCGTGATCGTGTACCAGCGGACGTGATACCGCGAGACCGCGTGCTCGGCAGGTGATCCGCCGGAGAGAAACGGTGCCACGTCCCGGACCATCGGCGCCAGCCTGATGAGCCTGGCGAACCCGTAGACCGCGGCGACGAGCACGACCACGGCACCGAATGCTGCCACCGCACCCAGCACGGTCTCACCTCACTCGACGTGGGATCTACTATGGAGGCTAGCGGAGCTATCGCATCTCGGCTGGGTGAAGAATCCTCGGCTCAGGCCTTGACGAACTCGGTGATGCGGTCTGTCCAGGTCTTGATGTCCGCCACCGACGTCGACACGTGCAAGCTGGATCCGGGGATGAGCTCGTGCAGGCGTTCGGCTGTCGACGCGGGGTGCAGGGGATCGGTATCCCAGGCAAGGATCAGCGTCGGGTGCGTCAGCGTCGCGATCGCCTCGGGCGCGGGCAGGTCCGACCTGCCGACACCCCGCAACACCGCGGGGAGCAGTGCGTCCGACACATCAGGCGAAAACCGGTAATTCGGGTAGTCGGCGAAAATCGGCGGCGGCTCCGCGTGTGCCCACTGCCGGCGCCATTGGGCCGCTCCGAGTTCCTCGATGCTGTCCGCGCTGTCGAAGTACCACTGCTTCGCCAGTTCGGCGTCAGGCGTCCAGGCGACTGGCGGAATCATCAGGACGAGCCGACGGAAACGGTCCGGGGCCGCGATGGCCGCGCGCAGGGCCGTATCGCATCCCAGTGACGACCCGGCGAAGTCCGTCGGCTGGGTGATGTCCAGGGTGTCGAGGAGCGCGAGCAGGTCCTGCGCGAAGTTCTCGAAAAGGTAGTCCTCGGGAATCGGGCGGCCGGTCGAACGGCCGTGGCCGCGCTGGTCGTAGACGAGCATGCTGCGCCCCGCGCCCAGGGAGTCGACGTCGAACAGCTCCAAGCTCCGCACGGCTTTGCGACTCAGCGGAACGCCATGGGCGTAACCGAGCGGAGGTCCGGATCCTTCGAATTGGTAGGCGATCGACGCTCCTGCGCGCTCGAAGTACTTGTCGGCCGACACTTGTACTCCTTCGTATACTCTTAGGGGGTATAAGTACCGTAGCGCGAGACGTGAGGTGTCGACAAGCGGTCCGCGTAGAAGAGAGGCGGGGTAGGGGTCGTCCGACGGGCGGTCTCATGACAGGGTGTGGGCATGACCAGCAGCGCGACCCGGCTTCGTGACGGCGCCATCGGCGTCGGATACGAAGGGCAGGAGATCTCCGAGTTCATCGACGGGCTCGTGCAGCGTGGCGTGACGCGTCTGGTCGACGTCCGGTTGACCCCGATCTCGCGCAAGCGGGGCTTCAGCAAGACAGCGCTACGGGCCGCGCTGGCCGAGGCCGGGATCGAATACGACCACCGTCGCGAGCTCGGGAACCTCAAGACGAATCGGGCCGGCTTCGCCGGTGACGAGACCGAGCTCAAGCAGGCAAAGGATCGGTACGTCGAGCTGCTGGAGAACACCGAGGCCCAGGCCAGCCTGGATGAACTCGCTCGCCTGTCTGCCGGTGAACGAGTCGCCGTACTGTGTTTCGAAGCCGACCAGCGGCGATGTCATCGTGACGTCGTGCTGGCGGAGATCGCCGGCCGCCTACCTCGGAACTGACCGCGGCGGCCAGTAAACGCCGAGGACGCTGAACGTCCGGGGATGCGCTGCGACGTTGCCGACGTAGAAGGCGACCTCACGGTCAGGGCCGCAGACTTCGCGCAAGAACCGCTGCTCGAGAAGTTGGGCGGCGTCGGCATCGTTCATACCGCGGAGGTTCCGGATCTGGAAGGCGACGAACTCCCAGTCGATGAACCCCTGCTTGTGGCCGTTGCAATCGCGCTCTTCGCACTCGTAGTGATAGGTGCCGGCGAACCGTGGCGCTCGTAGCGGCGTCCGGTCCTCGTTCTCGAACAGATCGAGCTGGCCGACGTAGCTGTCGATCTTGGCTTGCTGAGCCTTCGACCAACCCTGATGCCGGGTAATTCGCAGGGCCGTGATCCTTTTCGGGCGGATGAGGGCCAGTGACTGCGTGCTCATGGTGGCGCCGCGCACGAGACGGCACATCGTGGTGTGTTCGCTGATCGCCGGATCGATCCACGGGCGGCGGTGCGACCACTTGGTCAGGTGTTTCCCGACCTTCAGGGTGGGCATCCGCGGTCGCCAGCTCTCCTGTCTGCTGTCCTGCCTCGCCGGGACTGCCTCGACCGTCACGACGTCGTATTTCGCGAAGCTCGCGTCAGGGCCGAGCTCGCGGAAGTTGATCGGGTAGAGGCGGATCCAGCCGGGGCGATCGTGGTCGAGGCTGAGCCCGGCCACGCAGACGGTTTCGCCGTACTTCTCGGAGGGGTTGGGCGCCGCTTTCACGGTGATCAGGACCTGCAAGGTGACAGCCTGATCGCCCGCCGGTTTGGCGGTGGGTGTGTCCGGTGGCTGGCCGAACATCGGAAGCTGCGTCATCGGACCTCCCCGATCCGTCCACGTGAACTACCCAACGTAACTCCGGATTTGTCACCGTGTGAGCGGCCAAAGGAGTGATCTACCGCGATCGCTTCACTGTTCCTGGCGCCCGTCACGATTCCCTTGGGCAGGCAGCCTGAGCTGCTGTTGGTGGAAGTCGAAATGCTGCGCAGGGAAGCGGTAGACGTCGGCCAGGGTCATGTACTCGGTGAAGAACGGATCCCATCGGTCCGGGTAATACATGCCGCGGGCGAGGTCGGTGTCGGTTTCGGCGTCGAGGCGGTGGTGGAGGCGGCTGATCGTGTGGTCGCAGAGGCGCTTCATGGCCCGTCGGGTGAGCGTGTTTCCGGCGAGCCAGGAGCCGAGGTAGTTCACGACGTCGAAGGGGCGAGTCCCCGCGTTGAGCAGGCGGGCGTAGCCGCGGCTGACGCCGGGCGGGAGGCGGCCGAGCAGCCGCACGAGGTTCAGCAGGGCGCGCATGATCAGGAATCCGAGCAGCATGTGGAACAGCAACTGCCGGTTGGTCCATCGCGTTCCGTCGCTACGACGGCGCAGGTCGGCATCGCTCGCCTCGTCGAGTAGCCGGCCGAAGGTGAGACGAACTCGTTCCCAGTCCTGGTGAACCGCGTCCCGGTCCATCCAGTCAGTGTCCGCCCGCTGGGCTCGAGTGGCTAGTCACCATGGTGGCGAGTACGGGCGGTTCAGCAGCGGAGCTCCGCTCTCGGGGTGAGAGCGGAGCAGCTCGGTCCGCGAGGGGGCCGCCGCTGCGCAGAAGCGTTTCCAGGGTCTGTAGCAGTTCGGGCTGGACGCTGTACCAGCTCCAGGTTCCGCGTCGCTCCCGATCGAGGATCCCAGCCGTCACCAGCACGCGAAGGTGGTGACTCAGCGACGGCTGCGGCATGTCGAACTCCTCGGCGAGGTCGCAGAAACAAGCCTCGCCGCCAGGCGAGTAACGCACCAGCGACAACAGGCGGATACGCACCGGATCCGACAACGCCTTGAATAACTTCGCCGCCCGCTCTGCCTCTTCCTGCGTGACGACGTCCGCGGGCTCGGCCATCAGCAGTGTGACGGGCACCGGCTTGCGGGTGCGTCCGTTCTCCAACGCCATGCGCCCTCCTCGGTACGGGTGACCCGAAGGAGATCATACCGGTTGAATTGACAAACATCGATGCAGGCTCTTGAATTGGATTCACAGACTTCGATCCAGTTGTCCTTGTCTTGAGGAGACGTCATGACCCACGCCACGGACGGTTTGCCCGCCGGCAAGGTGCTGGACGTGCTCGATCGGATTGCCGACGAGCTCGGCGACAGGTTCCAGGGCACCTTCGGCCGGGATACGGTCGAACGTTTCGTCACCGAGACCTACTACTTGCTCGAACGGACGGCGACGGTCAAGACCCACCTGTCCACGCTGACCGCACGGTTCGCCCGCGAACGCCTGCTCGACCTGGCCAAGGCCGATGGGCTGACCCAGGTCACCGCACCGCAGGTGTTGTTCGTCTGCGTGCACAACGTCGGCCGGTCACAGATGGCCGCGGCGCTACTCGCCCACCACGCTTTCGGGCATGTCATGGTCCGTTCGGCCGGGTCGCAGCCGACCGGGACGATCCCGCCGGTCATCACGGAGGCGCTCGGCGAGTTCGACATCGAGCTGTCGAACGGGTTCCCCAAGCCGCTGACCGACGAGGTCGTCCGTGCCGCGGACGTGGTCGTCACCATGGGCTGCGGGGACGCCTGCCCTGTCTATCCAGGCAAGCGCTACCTCGACTGGGACGTGCCCGATCCGATGAACCAGCCCCTGAGCGTGGTCCGGACGATCCGAGATGAGATCGACCGCCGGGTCCGCCAACTGCTCGAAGAACTCCAGGGTTGAGGATCGATGCTCACTCGCACCGATCGTCATGAATGCAGCAACATTGTCTCGAGAGGATCCATTCATGTCCCGCACGCCTGAGGTGTTGTTCGTGTGCGTGCACAACGCCGGCCGCTCCCAGATGGCTGCCGCGCTGTTGCAGCACTACTCGCTCGGCCGGATCGCCGTCCGGTCCGCGGGTTCCGAGCCCGCGGAGAAAGTGAACCCCGCTGCTGCCGCGGCACTGGCCGAGTGGGGTCTGGACATCACGGCCGAGGTGCCGAGCAAGCTGTCCACTGCGGACGTCGAAGCGTCCGATGTGGTGATCACCATGGGGTGCGGCGATACCTGCCCGGTGTTCCCCGGCAAGCGTTACCTCGACTGGCCGCTGGAGGATCCCGCGGGTCAGGGTGTGGAGGCCGTTCGCCCGATCCGTGACGAGATCGACCGGCGGATCCGTGGCCTGGTCGCCGAAATCCTCGACGCCTGACCCTCACTTCCGCCTTCCTCGCACTTATGGAGACCAGCCCGTGACTCAGACCGCCGACAAGGCCGGTGCCCCGGCCGACACCGACGTCCTGCACAAACTGTCCTTTTTGGACCGGTTCCTGCCGGTCTGGATCATCGTCGCGATGGGCGCCGGGCTTCTGCTGGGCAGTGTGATCCCCGGTCTGCAGGGTGTGCTGGACGCGGTGAAGATCGGGCAGGTGTCGCTGCCGATCGCGCTCGGTCTGTTGCTGATGATGTACCCGGTGCTGGCGAAGGTCCGCTACGACAAGCTCGACACCGTGACCAAGGACAAGCGCACGATGGTGCTTTCCTTGGTGCTGAACTGGATTCTCGGTCCGGCGCTGATGTTCGCGCTCGCCTGGCTGATGTTGCCCGATCTGCCGGAGTACCGGACCGGGCTGATCATCGTGGGTCTCGCGCGGTGTATCGCGATGGTGATCATCTGGAACGACCTCGCCTGCGGTGACCGGGAGGCCGCGGCGGTGCTGGTCGCGCTGAACTCCGTCTTCCAGGTGATCATGTTCGGCGTGCTCGGCTGGTTCTACCTCGACCTGCTCCCCGGCTGGCTGGGCTTGGACACCACGAACGTCGACTTCTCGCCGTGGGAGATCGCGCTCAGCGTCGTCATCTTCCTCGGTATCCCGCTCGCCGCCGGATACCTTTCCCGCCGCATCGGGGAGCGGAGCAAGGGCCGCGACTGGTACGAGGGCGAGTTCCTGCCCAAGATCGGCCCCATCGCGCTCTACGGCCTGCTGTTCACCATCGTGATCCTGTTCGCCCTGCAGGGCGACAACATCACCTCCCGCCCGCTCGACGTCGCCCGGATCGCGCTGCCGTTGCTGGTGTACTTCGCGATCATGTGGATCGGCGGCTACCTGCTGGGCAAGGCGTCCGGTCTCTCCTACGAGCGCACCACGACGCTGGCGTTCACCGCGGCGGGCAACAACTTCGAACTCGCGATCGCCGTCGCCATCGGCGTCTTCGGCGTCACCTCGGGGCAGGCGCTCGCCGGGGTCGTCGGACCGCTGATCGAAGTACCGGTGCTCGTCGCGCTGGTCTACGTCAGCCTCTGGTTGCGCAAGCGTTGGACCGCGAAAGCGCCCGCGGAGTGACCGCAGCCGTGCGGGTGGTGGTCATCGGCGGAGGTCAGGCCGGTCTCGCCGCGGGCTACTACCTGCGCCGCGCCGGCCTGGACTTCGTCATCCTCGACGCCCGAACCCAGCCGGGCGGCGCCTGGATCCACGGCTGGGACTCGCTGCGGCTGTTCTCCCCGGCACAGCACAGTTCCCTGCCGGGGTGGCCGATGCCGCCCTATCCAGGGCCCGGGTATCCGACCGCCGAACACGTTGTCGACTATCTGGCCGCGTACGAGAAACGCTACGAACTCCCGATCCGCCGCGGGGAGACGGTGACCGCCGTGTCCCGGGACAGCGACCGGTTCCAGGTGAGCACCGATACAGGGGAGTGGAGCGCCGAGGCGGTCATCAGCGCCACCGGAACCTGGTGGCGTCCCTTCCTGCCGCTCATGCCGGGCGGTTTCACCGGCCGCCAGCTGCACACGGTGGACTACCGGGGCCCGGAGGAGTTCGCAGGCCAGGACGTCGTGGTGGTCGGCGGCGGCAACTCCGGCGCACAGATCGCCGCCGACCTCGCGGGCACGGCGAACCTGACCTGGGTCACCCGCCGCCCGCCCCGCTACCTGCCCGACCACATCGACGGCAAGGCCCTCTTCGACGTCGCCACCCGGCGCCGTCAAGCCCTGGAGACCGGGCAGGCCGACACCGCCGGAGTCGCCGGGTTAGGTGACATCGTCGCCGTCCCGCCCGTCCGCGAAGCACGCGACGCCGGACTGCTGCGGCCGAGCCCGATGTTCGCGCGACTCGACGCTGACGGTCCTGTGTGGACAGACGGCACCCGGCGGCACGCCGACGCGGTCATCTGGTGCACCGGGTTCCGCCCCGCGTTGAGCCACCTCGCCCCACTGCGGCTGCGCACCACCCGCGGCCACATCCCCACCGAAGGCACCCGCGCCGTCGCCGAGCCCCGGCTGCACCTGCTCGGCTACGGCGACTGGACCGGGCCGGCCTCGGCCACACTCATCGGCGTCGGCATGACCGCGCGGGCCGCGGTCACCGACATCAAGGCCGCATTGGACACCGGTCGCCGGTGACCCACCCAGATCCGCTCAGGCCAGACGCCCCAATCCCGGCAGGAACCTGCCGGTTCGCGACGCGTAGTCGCGATAGGCGGAGCCATGGGCCGTCAGTAGGTAAGGCTCCTCCACGGCGCGGACCTGGATCTCGATCGCCGCGGCCAGCGCGACTAAACCGGCGAAGGCAACCAGGTTCGGTGCCAGCAGCGTGATTTCCAGCGCGGCGGCGATCATCGCGGTGAACACTGGGTTGCGGGCCCAGCGGAACACGCCGCTGGTGACCAGAGGGGTCGCTTCGGTTTGATCGACGCCCGATGCGCCATGAGGTGCCCATGCTTTGCTGCGCGGCCAGTGTACCCACGACTCCGGCCAGTGTCAGCAAAAGTCCCAGGACGTGAACGCCGGCGGCATCCAGCACCGCCCACGGCCCCACCACGCTGGCCAACTGCAGAGCCGGCGCCACGAGGCCGAGCACGACCGCGACCGCGAACAGGGCGCCGCCCCACCACTCGAGCGATCCCGGACGCCCGCTCACTCCGCGGAAACCGACGTCGCCAGTGCACCGGTACTGCTGCCAGCTACGCATTCCGAAGGCCAGACCCAGGTACGTCAGGTACACCAGCAACGCGACCGCAGCCATCGCTTCCCTCCCAGTGTCGTTTCGCAGATAGTTCAGCTATTGCTGTTATATCAGTGACCGATGTACTGTTCTAGCTGTGCTGACGTGTGAAACCCGCGGTGCCGCCCTCGCCCGGCTCGGCCGGGCTCTCGCGGACTCGACCCGCTGCAAGATCCTGGTCGCCCTCCTCGATGGCGTGAGCTACCCAGGGAAACTGGCCGAACAACTCGGCTTGAGCCGCTCGAATGTGTCGAACCACCTCGCGTGCCTGCGCGGCTGCGGCCTGGTCGTGGCCACCTATGAGGGCCGCCAGGTCCGCTACGCTCTGGCCGACGCCCACCTCGCCTGCGCGCTGCGGGAACTCGTCCAGGTCGTCCTCGCCGTCGACATTGACGAGCCCTGCATCGACGACCAGGCTGCTCCCGGTGCCACGGCGATCAGCATCAGGACGATCCGATGAGCGAACAAGTGGAATCCAGCGAAAACCTGCCGATGGCCGATGCGCCGGCCGAGGGCTGTTCCGACGGCTGCTGTGCCGCGTCTAGCACCACCGCGGCTTCCGTGAGCCCGGAACGGCGCGCGGTCCTGTCGCGTCGGGTGCGGTTGTTCGTTGCCGCGACCATCACGTACAACATCATCGAAGCGATTGTCGCCATCTCCGCCGGGACCATCGCGTCCTCGACCGCGCTGATCGGCTTCGGGCTGGACTCGATCATCGAGGTCGCCTCCGCCGCGGCGGTCGCCTGGCAGTTCTCCGGCAAGGACCCGGAAGCCCGCGAACGGACCGCTCTCAAGGTGATCGCGGTCTCCTTCTTCGCTCTGGCCGCCTATGTCACCGTCGAATCCGTGCGTAGTCTGTTCGGCGCCGACCCCGCCGAGCACTCCACGGTCGGCATCGTGCTGGCGGCGGTCTCGCTGCTGGTGATGCCGTTCCTGTCCTACGCCCAGCGGCGCGCCGGGCGCGAACTCGGCTCGGCAAGCGCCGTCGCCGACTCCAAGCAGACCCTGCTCTGCACGTACCTCTCCGGTGTGCTGCTCGTCGGGCTGCTGCTCAACAGCCTCTTTGGCTGGTACTGGGCCGATCCGCTGGTCGCGCTCGTCATCGCCGCCGTCGCCGTCAAGGAGGGCCGTGAGGCCTGGCGCGGTGAGCACTGCTGCTGAGCTGCGCATCGACGAAACCGTTGTCGGCCAACGGAAATCGCCTGTGATCGGATGCCGGCGCGAGTCGAGGCGATCGGCCGCGTGAGTGGGTCGCCAGCTGAAGCACCGTCGCCACGACGAGCCGGGTCGCCGCGACGAGGGTTTCGGTCTCGACACGGTCCTCGGTTTCGGCCGGGGTCTGGTAGCCGGGCATTCCCATGCCGATCCCGACAGCGGGCAGCCCTGCGGCGGCGTAGCGCCGGTTGTCCGACGGCATGGCCCCGGCCCGCAACGGAACCCCGGTCTCCCGTCCCGCTTGGTCGAGCGCGGCCAGCAGGTCGTGCGCGGGCCCGCCCGCTTCGACCGCGGCACCGTCGCCGAGCTTGGCGGCGCCGTCGACGTTAATCACGTAGGTGCCGGAACGCACGCTGGGCGCGTGATGCGCGGACCCGCGAGCCCCGGCTTCCTCACCGTCGAGCAGGCTCACCGCCAGCCCGACGTGGTCCGGCAGGAACGGCGCGAGCAGGCGTGCGGCTTCGAGGACGACGGCGACACCGGAGGCGTTGTCCGCGGCGGCGGGCAGCCGCTGCTCCGGGTCGTCACCCACTCCATCGAAGTGCGCGGTCAACAACACATTCGGCGACCTGCCAGCGGGTTCGCGGAGAACCCCGTGCACGCTCGACCCGGCGACCTCGACAACTCGCATCGGCATCGAGGCGGTCACCGTGCCCGACCCCGCACGAGTCATCTCTTCGTGGAGCTCGGTGCAGACGGCGATCACCGGCAAAGCGCCCACCGACGGTCCGGCGATCATCTTCGGCATCCAACCTGCGGCGTCCGTTCCGCGGGGCACCAGCAACCCCGCGGCGCCCTCGGTCAGTGCTCGCGCCGAAACTCCCAGGTTCGGCGCGAGCACCCACTTCTCCCGCCACGCATCGGAATCGGTGAACGCGAGCTCGCCCGTGCGGGGTGCGGGCAGGTCCGTCGATGCGAGGTGCTCGGCGAAGTCTCGGCGGTGCACCCATCGCCGAGGTGCCGAGTCCGCGCTCCAGGAGAACTCGGGCGTGCGATACAGCTCCCGCACGCCCGCCACGGGGAACTCGTCGGTGGTGACCGACGCGCCGATTGCCCGCAGTTGCCCGGCGAGCCAGTGACCGGCCGCGCGGCCGCCGGGCGTCCCTGCCCGGCGGCCCGCGAACCGGTCGTCGGCCAACGCGGCGATCGTGGCCTTCAGCCGAGAGGCGGACGCCGTCGCGGTCATGAACAGCAACCGGCGCCAGCGGCCACCGCGTTGGCCTTCGCGGCCGGTTCGCAGCAGGATCCGGCCGCGGTCGCGGCCTCAGTGGTTCCGCAGCAGGTGCTCGTGGCCGTCGTCGTGCTGGCGGGGGCGGTGCCGCAACAGCCGCTCGAGGCCGGCGGGGTGAAGGCCTCGGCCGGGTTACCGGCGAAACCGCCGGCAGTTTCGTTGCTCATCACAGAACTCCTTGTGGTGTCGAGGGGTTTCAGAATCGCGTGGACAGCTGCAGTGCCCGGTCGCGGGCGGTGTCGAGCAGGGTGTCGGCGCGGCACTGGCCGGCGCACACCTGCACGCACGAGTCGCAGAACTCGACGGTCGGCGTGTTGGTGAACAGGCGACGGAGGAGCTTGATCATCGGAAGCCCTATCTAGACGCTTATCGAAACAGTGCCGATAGTTTGCGCCCGACTTAGATGGATGTCAATATAGATGGGTGTCGAAGTCTGAAGCGGGTTTGAAGCTGCTGCCGGTGATCGAGCAGGGTTGCTGCGCGCCGCTCGCGGCTGAGCCGTTGTCCTCGGAGCAGTCGGTGGACCTGGCGAAGGCGTTCAAGGCGCTGGGTGATCCGGTGCGGCTGCGGTTGCTGTCGCTGATCACCTCCGCGCAGGGGGAGAGCTGCGTGTGTGATCTGACCGCCGCGTTCGACCTGACCGGGCCGACGATCTCCCATCACCTGAAGGTCCTGCGCGAGGCCGGGCTGGTCGGCAGCGAGCGCCGCGGCACTTGGGTGTACTACTGGCCGCGCACCGAGACGCTGAGTCAGTTGTCGGGCTTGCTGTCCGCGCCAGGACTCGTGCCGGGATCCTGATCATCGTCCGACGACGCTGCACGGACCGCGGCTTCGTTGATGATGGCTCGCGCTTCCTCGATCACCTCGGGCGGCTGACCTTGGTCTCCCCAGAGCGCCGTCGTGCTGGTGTCCCACAGCCGTCCTGCCACTGTGGAGGGTGTGAGCATGACGCCGAGCGTGCAGTGCTCCCAGTCGCCGATGGCGGTGCTGTAGTCGTGGTGCAGAACCTGCAGTCGGATCATCAAGGCATCGCGCGCCTCCTCGGAAAGCTGTGAGGCGACGACGAACTGCAGGGGAGTGAAGTCGCCGGGCGTCGGGATGACCGTGCGGCTGTGGATGAGGGTGCCGGGCTTGGTGTGCTGGGCCGCGGACTCTATAAACTTGATCAGGTTGCGGCCGAGTTCGGTCCGGTGCTCGACCGGCAAGCCGTCCAGGGCGGCGAGCATGAGCAGCAGGTCGGCGTCGCGTCCTTCCGGAATCGGGGTCTCCGCCACGTCCTCCATGATCATGCGGAGCATGACGTGAGGCGCCTGCTCGTCGTGTCCGGCGGGATGCAGTGGCGCCCGGGCCGCGGAGATCGTCTCCCACGGTTTCTCGGCCAGCAGCGATGCCAGCGCCGGGTCCACGACCCCGGGGATGGCTTCGATGTCGGCGAGGGCGTATTCGTGGTAGCGGCGTGGTTCGTCGCCGAGTTCGACGGCGTCGCCGCCGGCCGCGCGCATGAGGTAGGCCAGTACCGCGCGGGTGGAGCGCAGGTGATCGAACAGGAATTCCCAGTCCCGTCGGAGGATCACGATCGCGGGAACGCCGGTCGGTGCCTGGGGAGGCAGGTAGCCGCGGGGCGGATCCGCGTGGTCGACCACCACGACCGTCAGCCACTCGTAGTCCTCGCCCACCACCTGAATAGTTCGTCCGCGCGCGTTGGTCATCGCCGCGGCAGCGAGCTTGAGGCGCCGCACAGTTCCGCTGCCCTGACCGAGCGCCTTCGTCACGTTTTTGCCCAGCCAGGACAGTTCACGTTCCGGCTTGTCGCTGGGATTGGTCCGGCTCTTGGACTGAATAACCGCTGCCTGGTCGCCGACCAGGAGCAGCCCGTCTCCGAGTTCTCGTGTTCCCGAACCTGTGCGTTGTTGCTCAGGCGGGAACACGAAGTCCGGCAACCCCCATGTCGCGGCGGCGTCCCGGACAGCGTCCTCGGCCGCGTACCCCTGTGTCGCGGCGTCGGGCAGCGGCGAGGCATCCGGGATACGCCGGATCGCGGTCCCCGCCGCGGTCTCGATCACCAGTATGAGCGGCTCACCCACGGATCAGCCTCCTCTTCTCGGCACCAAGGGATCGCACCATGTGCGAGCCGGTGGCGCCAGACGCGTTACCGCGCCGAAGCGGATTGGCAACACGCCGTCCGCGGCGATGAGCCGCTGCCGAGAAGGCGTTTAGCCACGTACTGGGCGTCGCGTCCGACGCCGCGGAGGGTGGCGGAGGCGAAGCTGCGTTGCCATTCCAGCCCGACGTAGGCCAGTCCCGGGTGTGTGGTGGACAGGCCTCGGTCGTGCAGCGGCCGATCGTTTCGGGCCAGTGCGCCGAGTCCGTCCAGGTAGGACAGTCCGGGTCGGAAGCCGGTGGCGAACAGGATGGTGTCGACGCCTTCGCGTGGTCCGTCCGGCCAGGCGACGGTGTCGCCGTCGATGGTGGTGAACATGCGCCTCTGATCCGGCCGTCCCTGGCTGATCGCGGCTTTGTAGACGCCGGGGTCGTTGACCGGCGAGGTGAGCGGCTTCTTCAGCAGGTGGCCGATCGGCAGGTGGTCGAACCCGACGGCGGCGGACCAGAAGTGCACGTCCTTCCCGAACGGACGTTGCGGCGCGAACTTGACCGGTGCCCGGGTGGCGAGGGTGACGTGGGCATGGCCGGCGAGTTCGGTGGCGATCTGGACGGCGGAGTTGCCCGCTCCGACGACGATCACGCGCTGTCCGGCGAACGGTTCCGGGCTGCGGTAGTCGCTGCTGTGCAGGAGGTTTCCGGTGAAAGTGTCCATGCCGGGTAGTGCTGGGTGGAAAGGCTTGGAGAAGCCTCCGGAGGCGGCGATGAGGATCGGCGCGGTGAAGGCGGGTTCGCCGGCGGCGTGCACGGTGAAGGCGCCGTCGTCGTGGGTGACGGTGTCGACGCGGTGTCCTGTGCGGATCTCGGTGTCGAGACAGGCCGCGTAACGGCGCAGGTAGTCGACGACTTCGTCGCGGTGTGGGTAGTGCTCGGGGTCACCGGGGAAGGGCAGTCCGGGGAGGCTGCTGTAGCGGGCGGGGGAGAAGAGGGTCAGCGAGTCGTAGTAGCGGGGCCAGGACCCGACCGGTTCGGTGTCTGCTTCGAGGATCACCGGGCGTAGGCCTCTGCTGCGCAGGGCCTGGGCGGCGGCGAGGCCGGCCTGGCCGCCGCCGACGATGATGGCGTCGTGGTCGTTCATGAGTTCCTTCCGGAATGAGGTGTTGCCGCGAAGGCGAGGACCGCGGCGACCACCGTGACGGCGGCGAGCACGAGGAAGGTCGGCGAGTAGCCGCCGATGCCGCTCGCGATGGCCGCGCCTGCCCAGGGGGCGAGGGCGACGGTGATGGTCAAGGGTGCTTGCAGGAGGGCGTTGAGGCGCCCGTAGTGGGTGGTGCCCCAGCGGTCGGCCACGGCGGTGGCTTGCAGGAGAGTGAACACGCCGCGCGCCATCCCGGCCATGATGGCGGCGACGATCAGCCCGGCGGTGGTGGTGAGCAGCCCGAGCACGGCCGTGGTCGCGGCGGCGGCGAGGAACACGATCGCGGTCCGGGTCTGGACCGTGGTCAGCCGGGTAAGTGTGGTGTAGCCGAGCCGTCCCAGGACCTGTCCGGCGCCGCCGAGGCCGAGGGCGATCGCCGCCGTCGTGCTGCTGACGCCGCGTTCTGTGAGCAGTGGTACGAGGTTGATCACTCCGGCGTAGACGGCGAACGCCGCCAGGCTGAACGCGATCACCAAGCCCCGGAACGGAATTCCCCTGGCGATCCGCGCCGGGTCGCTGTGCGTGCTGAGCGGCGGTTCGGCCGCTGGCCAGGGTCCGCGCAGGCCCCACAGGTGTGCCGGGATGGTGACGACGGCCAGCACCACCGCGAGGACGAGGTAGGTCTCCCGCCAATCCAGGTGCGCGGTGAGCAGCGCGGTCAGCGGCGCGAACACCGTGCTCGCCAAACCGGCGGCCAGGGTGAGCACGGTCAGCGCGAACACCCGCCGCGGCCCGTACCAGCGGGTCAGGGCGGCGAACGCGGGTGGGTACAGCACCGCGCCCATCGCGACCCCGGCCAGTAGCCACGCCACGGTGAACCACACCAGGTTCTGCGCCAGTGCGACGGCCACGATTGCGGGCACCGCCAAGACCGACCCGGCTGTCATCACTGAGCGGGGACCTCTGCCGTCGAGCCACCGCCCGACCGGGATCCCGGCCAGCGCGGCGACGACCTGACCGGCCGAGAACGCCGCGACCACCCACGCGGTCGGCCAGCCTGTGGTCTGGCTGATTTCCGGTGCCAGTACGGGAAAGGCGTAGAAGAGGATGCCCCAGCTGGTGATCTCGGTGACGCAGAGGACGGCCAGCACGCGGCGCAGCCCGGACGTGGTCAGCCCGGGCGACGCCGCGGCGGTCGCGATCGGCATGGCGGTCAGCGCACGGCGGCCGACGCCGCGGACAGCGTGAGGGCTTCCGGCTCGGGTGTCGCGCAGCAGCCACTGGCGGCCGGTGCGTCGTCCGGCTCGTCGAACAGGCCGGCGCCGCCGCAGACTCCGGTCTCGGCCCTGCGCAATTCGACCCGCGCGGCCGCCTCGTGGTCGCCGGCCAACTGGGCGGCGATGCTGCGAACCTGCTCGTACCCGGTCATCGCCAGGAACGTCGGTGCCCGTCCGTAGCTTTTCATCCCCGCTAGGTAGAAGTCCTTCTCCGGATGCGCGAGTTCCTTGGCGCCGTGGGGATACACGGTTCCGCACGAGTGGACGTTCGGGTCGATCAGCGGGGCGAGCGCGACCGGTGCCTGCAGTGTCGGGTCGAGCTCGAGCCGGATCTCCGACAGCCAGGTCAGGTCGGGCCGGAAACCGGACAAGGTGACGACCTCGTCGACCTGCTCGATCCGTTGTCCGGTGGAGGAGAGCAGAGTCAGCCGTCCGCCGGTGTCGCGTTCGACGGCGTCGGTGCGGAATCCGGTGATCACCGTGATCAGTCCGGATTCCACCGCTTCCTGGGCGCGCAGGCCGAGCGCGCCCCGTGCGGGAAGCTGGTCGGCGTCGCCGCCGCCGAAGGTGTTGCCGACCGCGCCGCGGCGCAGCACCCAGCTGATCCGCGTGCCGTCCTTCGCGAGGCCGGACAAGGCGACCAGCGCGGTGAGCGCCGAATGCCCGCTGCCCGCGACCACCACGTGCTTGCCCGCATATCGCGCTCGCACCGCTTCGTCGCCCAGATTCGGGACCCGGTAAGTGATCCGCTCCGGCGCCGCACGCTCTCCGGCGGCGGGAAGTCCTTCGCCGCCGAGCGGGTTGGGCGTCGACCAGGTGCCGGACGCGTCGATCACGGCCCGCGCCGCGATCCGCTGCTCTGTCCCGTCGGCGGCGCGGATGTGCACGGTGAACGGCTCGTCGTCGCGGCCGCTGTCCACGACCCGGTCCCGTCCCCGGCGGGCGACGCCGATCACCTCGGCGTCGAAGCGCACCCGGTCGCCGAGCGCCGCGGCCAGCGGTCGCAGGTACAGCTCGGCCCAGTCCGAGCCCGTCGGATACGCGTCGCCGTCGGGCCGGGTCCAGCCAGTGGTCTCCAGCCGGCGCCCGGCCGCGGGGGCGACGAGTTCGGACCACGGCGAGAACAACCGCACGTGATTCCACGCCGCCACGTCGGCGCCCGCGTGTACGCCGCGCTCCAGAACCAGCGGCTCGAAACCCCGCTCCACCAGTTCGGCGGCGGCCGCCAGCCCCACCGGGCCGGCTCCGATCACCACGACGGGCAGCTCGTTCATCCCCATGCACCTTTCATCGATCCATCTCGATTGAGTCGATGCGAGGGACTGTATCGACCGGAGTCGATTGACGCAACCATCGATTCTGGTCGATACTGGGTGGCATGACGACCGTTGTGCCTCTTCCTCTCGCCGGTCTCTTGCCCGAGCGTGAAGCCGCGACGTATGCCGGGTGGTTCGCGTGTCTGGCCGAGCCGATGCGGGTGAAGCTGCTGCACGCGGTCGCGACTTCACCGCGCGGTCTGACCGTCGGTGCGCTGACCGAGATCCTCGGAACCAGCCAGTCGACGTGCTCGCATCACGTCCGGAAACTGGCTGATGTGGGTTTCGTTCACCTGCGGAAAGAGGGCACGGCCACGGTCGTGACGATCAATCAGGCCTGCTGCAGCGGGCTCCCGCACGCGGCCGACGCCGTCATGGGCCTGCTCGCGCCACGTCCGTGCTGCCCGGACAACGTGCCCGACGACGTCACCATCCGCGCCCTTCGCGACGACGACTGGGACGCGGTCCGCCGGATCTACGGTGAAGGCATCGCGACCGGGCTCGCCACCTTCGAGACCGATGTCCCCAGCCGCAAAACGCTCGACGCGAAATGGCTCCCCGGGCATCAGTGGGTCGCCGACATCGATGGCGAGGTCGCCGGCTGGACCGCCGCCACCCCCGTCTCAGAACGCGAGTGCTACCGGGGACTCGCCGAGACATCGGTCTACGTCGCCGAGAACCACCGCGGCCGTGGCGTGGGCAAAGCCCTGCTCTTCAAACAGGTCACCGAAGCCGACGCCGCCGGGCTCTGGACCCTGCAGACCTCGATCTTCACCGACAACCGCGCCAGCATCGCCCTGCACCACAGCGCCGGCTACCGCACCGTCGGCATCCGCGAACGCATCGCCCAACGCGACGGCGTCTGGCACGACACCGTCTTCCTCGAACGCCGCAGCCCAGTCAGCTAGCCAGAGGATTTGCGCCCGTCACATACTGGTTCAGGGCTGAAGCGCAGTCACACGTCAGGAGGCCAATGCCTCCGCGAGTGTCCGGCAGAACAGATCGATCTCCTCGATCGTGTTGTAGTAATGGACCGACGCGCGGACGACTTCGTCCAGCCCGCGGTTTTCCATGTCCCAGCGCGTCGACGCCACCCGCGAGACGCTCACGTTGATGCCGCGCCTCGCCATGAACGCCTTGATCTCCTCGCCGGACAAACCTTCCGCGGTGAAGGAGGTGATGCCGCAGCGCTCGGACCCGACATCCCGTACCTCGACTCCGGGGATTCCGCCTAGACGAACGCGCAGGCCATCCGCCAAGTGGTAGACCCGGTCGCGGATGCTCGCGAGCCCCCAGCCGAGTGCGTAGTCGATCGCGGCACCGAGCCCGATCTTCGCCGCGTAGTTGCACTCCCACGACTCGAACCGGCGTGCTCCTGGCCGGACTTCGTAGCCGTCGCGTGAAACCCAGGTCGCGGCGTGCAAGTCGAGCATCGGAGGGCTCAGTTCGTCGAGCCGGTCGGCCCGGACGTACAGCAGGCCGGTACCGCGTGGGCCGCGGAGGTACTTCCGACCGGTCAACGACAGCAGGTCGCAGCCGAGGACGTCGACGTCCAGCGGCATCTGCCCGGCCGACTGGCACGCGTCGAGCAGGTACAGGACGCCGGCCTCGCGGGCCACCCTGCCTACCTCGACTGCGGGGTTGACCAGGCCGCCGTTGGTCGGCACGTGGGTCAGCGACACGAGCCGGACCCTGTCGTCCATCAGTTCGCGGAGACGCGCCACGGACAGCTGGCCCGACTCGTCGTTCGGTACGACCTCCACTTGAACGCCGTACCGTTGCGCCACCTGCAGGTACGCGATGAAGTTGCTGGCGTACTCGGCCTCGCTGGTCAGGATCCGGTCGCCCTGCTGGAACGGGATCGAGTAGAACGCGAGGTCCCACGCGCGGGTGGCGCTGTCGAGGACCGCGAGCTCCTGTGGCGTGCAACCGAGCAGGCGTGCGGCCGAGGCGTACACCCCGGATACGTCGTCAGCTGCTTCCGCTGCCGCCTCGTAGCCGCCGATACGGGATTCGAGACGGAGATGATCGATCACGGCGTCCAGCACGGGCTGCGGCATCAGCGACGATCCCGCGTTGTTGAGGTGGATCACCGAAGCGCAGCCCGGCGTCTCCTTGCGGGCCAGCTCCACATCGAACGGTTCCCCCGTCATACCGCCTCCTCCCCGCGGCGCGGCGCCGGAGCCGAGATGACTGCCGAATGATCGACGAGGCGGAGGAACGACCTGGCCCGTTCCTGCGACGGTCGCGTGAAGAAGACGTCCGGAGTGGCCTCCTCGACGATCACCCCGCCGTCCATGAACACGATCCGGTCGGCGACCTCCCGCGCGAAATGCGTCTCATGGGTGACGATCACCATCGTCATGCCCTCGCGAGCCAGACTCTGGATGACGTCCAGGACCTCGGCGTGGAGTTCCGGGTCGAGCGCGGAGGTCGGCTCGTCGAAGAGCACGACCTCCGGTTCCATGGCCAGCGCTCGGGCGATCGCGACGCGCTGCTTCTGCCCGCCGGAAAGCCGGGACGGGTACTCCCCGCTCTTGTCCGCCAGCCCCACGCGATCCAGAAGTCTTTCCCCCAGTTCCTTCGCCGCGGCGTCGGACAGTTTCCGCACCTGCCGCGGCCCCTCGATCACGTTGCCCAGCGCAGTCATGTGCGGGAAGAGGTTGAACTGCTGGAACACCATCCCCGCGTGTCTGCGAGCGCGTTGCTCCAGCCGCTTACGTCCGCGATCACGGCGCGTTCCGCATTCGAAGTCGCATCCGCAGATGCGCACGTGGCCGGCGTCGGGTTCCTCCAGGAGGTTCATACACCGCACCAGTGTTGTCTTTCCCGACCCGGACGGGCCCATCAGCACGATCACCTCACCTCGCTCGACGGCGAGGTTCACGCCGCACAGTACGTCGAGTTCGCCGAAGCTCTTCCGGATTTCTGTCAGCTCGATCGTGAAGTCGCTCATGCTCAATACGCCCTTCCCAGTCGCCTTTCGAGCATCCCCTGCCCGATGGACAACACCGTGTTGATCATCCAGTACATCAAGGCCGCGACCAGAAACGCTTCCATGTAGCGGAAACTGGCATTGCCGACACTTTCCGCGACCCGCGTGAGCTCGACCACGGTGACCGCGGATGCCAGCGACGTGTCCTTCATCAATGCGATGAATCGGCTACCGACGGCAGGCGTGGCGATTCTGATCGCCTGCGGGAAAACAATCCGCCGGAACGTACGCCAGTACGGCATGCCGATCGACGATGACGCTTCCCACTGTCCTTTGTCGACGCCCAGGATTCCACCGCGGAAGTTCTCGCTCAGGTAGGCGGCGGAGAACAACGTCAGTGCCAGGATCGCGGAGGGGATGGGTGCCAGTTGGATCCCGAGCTGCGGTAGTCCGAAGTAGAGCAACATGATCTGGATCAGAAGCGGAGTTCCCCTGAACACCGAGACATAGGAGATCGCCACAGCTCTCAGCACCCGGAAATCGGAGATTCTGGCAAGTGCGATCAGGGCACCGAGAAGAGATCCGAGAACGAAAGACGCCACACCGAGCAGCACCGTGACACCCAGTCCTTGCAACAACATCGGGAGCGCGCCGGCCAGCAGGTCCACGATTTCCTCCTCACCACACGAGTCGACTACCCTTTCAACCTGCCGGCAGCGCCTTCAGTTCGGCCGCCATGTCCAGCCCGCCCAGCCACTGCTGGGAGATCCGCGTGAGCGTCCCATCCGCGATCATTTCGTCGATCGCCTTGTCGACAGCCTGCTTCAGGGCCGCGGAATCCTTCTGGAAGGACATCCCGTTGACCTCGCTTTCCAGCAGCGGCCCGACCGGCTCGACGCTCAGGCCGTTCTTGCTCGCCAGATAAGCGCCCTGGAAGCGGGAAACCAGCATGGCGTCGGCGTTGCCGCGGGACAGGTCCGTCAGGCCGAGCGTGGCGTTGTCATAGGTCTTCACGCGTACGTCCTGGATCTTTTCCGTGGCGTATTTGTGCTGGGTGGTTCCGGCCGACACCGCGACTGCTTTCCCCGTCAGGTCGGCCAGCGAGCTGATCGAGGTGTTCCCCTCGGCGACGAAGATCGAGATCCCGTTGACTGCGTAGGGACGCGAGAAGTCGACTTGCTGTTTGCGTTCGGCGGTGATGGTCTGCCCGGAGATGACCAGGTCGAACCGGTCGGCCTTCACGCCCTCGATGAAGGTCTGGAAGCTGGCTTGCACGAACTCGACGCCACTGGCGCCCAGTCGACGGGCCAGATCGTGTGCCACGTCGACGTCGTATCCCGCCGGGGCGCCCGACCCGTCGACGAAGTTCCAAGGTGGATTCGCTTGTGTGAGCGCGATACGGATCTTCCCGCCGCTGCGCAGCTTCTGGAGGACGTCACCGGACGCCGTACTTGAGCATGCCGCCACGGAGCCGATCGAAGCGACGATGGTGGCGGACAGGAATGTCCTTCGGGACAGATGGATTGGTGACTTTCGCATAGCGTCTCCCTCACGAACGAGGGCCTGCGGCGCTGCCGCACGGCGGCGTCCGGAGAGACCGCCGAGCGTCAAGCGCGACCCTGTGGTGGTGCACTTACGCGTCACTCGAGTGAGTGGGACTGTATGCCCCCATAGGGTATAGGTCAACACGGCCAGGGTAAGCGCACGGCTAAGTAACGTCGTCGCAACAAGTCAAGCCACCGAACGAAACCCGGACGGCCGATTGTCCACGAAGTGTCTTAGTAGGACTGTTGAAACTGGGGTTATGTTGCCGTTGAGGGAAAGCTGGCAAGGTGGTGCTGGGGGTGGGCCGCTGTGTCCGGTTGCGACAGCTGAAAGGGTTGCTACCGAGCTTCGTAACACGACTGAGACGTGCGGTCGGCAGGGGAGGCCGACGACGCCCGCCCCGCCACAGCTGGTCGCGTTTGATGACCGCGCATCGGTCCTGGATCTCTTCGGGGGCACCTTCGGTCTCGGTGTGATAACCGCCGTAACGGCGGGTAGTGGGCCGCCGACCACAGTGGGCAATGGTCTGGCGGTCGCCAGGGCCACTCGGCCACTGGGCAGGGAGCGGGGTGTGATTGTGAACGTGGGCCCGTGGGGTGAGGACGTCGATGAGACGACGTACGCGCAGGGCAGGCTTCCGAGTCGGACCTATGCGTCGGCGAGCTTCCCGATTTCGTGGCCGAATTCCGCGGACAACGGCCAGCCAGCCCGGTTTGTGTACAAGGTGTTCGATCCAGAGGTGGAGACAACTGCGGAGCTTGACGGAGAGCAGTGGCTGATCTCCGAGTCGCCGGCCGGCCGGTACCAAGTCAAGCTGCTGATCGCGCGGGAAGCGGGCAATGTCCGTGAGCTCTGGGTGCAGCGGGTGCCGACCAAAGGCCAAGGCAAAGTCGAAACGAAGCTGAATCTGAGGCAGCCGGAGGCGGGACGGCTGGTGGAGTTGCTGCGCACCCTCGAGTGCATCCCGGCTGATGGCGAGCAGTCTGTACGGGTTGACGACTCTCTGGTGCGGGAGCTGTTCGCCAATCCGGAGTCGTTGACGAGAATCTATCGCGAAGACCCATCGCGGCTGCGGCAGTTGATTTCCGACGATGAGTCCGCGCGCGATGTGATCGCGTTGTCGCATCGCCGCGGTCAGCTGCAGAAGTTTCGGCGTTTGCTGAGTGATGACGACTATTTCGATGCTGAGGTCGGGCAAGCACCCGGGAGGCGGCGGGAGGCGGTGTGGCAACGGTTCTTCGAGGATAACCCGTGGATACTCGGAGTGCCGCTCACCGGTCAGCTGCTCACGGCCTGGAATGATCAGAAGTTGGAGCAGGTGGTCGCCGGCGCATCGGTCGTCGGCGTGGGCAAGCGGGCTGACGCGTTGCTGCGCACCTCCGGTCGGATCAAGTCGATGGTGTTCGCCGAGATCAAGACTCATCGCACTTCACTGCTGGCCGCCAGCGAGTACCGGTCGGGTTGCTGGCCGCCCTCCGACGAGCTGGCCGGCGGGGTGGCACAGGTGCAGGGCACGGTGCATCGCGCGGTGAGCGAGATCGGTGAACGCCTTCAAGACGTCGCTCCCGATGGTTCGGACGTGCCAGGCGGGTTCACCTACATGCTCAAGCCCCGGGCTTTCTTGGTCCTCGGCACCCTTGATCAACTCGTCGGGCAGGACGGCGGGCATCATCGCGACCGGATCCGCTCCTTCGAGCTGTATCGGCGACAGCTCCACGAACCCGAAGTCGTGACTTTCGACGAACTCCTTGCCCGCGCGGAATGGCACGTCACCATGGCTGAAGACGACGTCGAACCCCGGGAGACTTAACGTCAGAGGGACCTGGCGCTTGGTTCCCCGCTTGCGGCCAGTGGCCGGACGATCGGTATGACAGGAATGTTCGGTTCTTGGCCACACCGCAGTCTGCGGCGGGCCTCGTACGGGGGCGACCGCCCGAGTGGCAGGTGTCCACACAACTCGGCTGGAACGGGGCTACAGCCCTACCGCCATTTCCAAGTTCGGAATCACTACGCCTGTCGTAGGGGCCACGCCGTCTCCGATTGGGCTCCGTTGCCGACGTAGAGCCCGACACGCGTTGGTACAGACTGGCACTCGGCCCCGGCGAAGACTGGCGTTGACCTGCACAAACTGGCATAATTTGGTACTGAACGCTACTAGGCAACATGGTGGAGCTGCGGACTTTTAATCCGTAGGTTCTGGGTTCGAGCCCCAGGCGGCCCACCAAATTTGTCATTGCACGAACACCTTCCTTCGAGGCCCTGACCAAGGTTTTCCTCTGGTCGGGGCCTCGTTGTGGTTCATGGCGGCCTCGGCCGCCGGTGGTTGGGGGATGCGGAAGATCGGGATGATGCGGTCTGCGGCCGTGATCTTGATCTCGGCGATGAGCGTCTCAATGCGAGCTTGCGGGCGGTGCTGCGGGAACGTCGGTGATCTTGTCGGTCAACTCGTCCCGACGGGTACGAAGCTGCTTGGACTTGGCCTTGAGACCAGCGAAGCGCGAGGCGAGGTCGTCCTCATCGAGCGTGCCGTTCTCGAACGCGTTGAGGTACCGGTCGATGGACTGGTTGGTCTTGCGCCGATCATGGCCTTGGCGCACCCGCGTGAGATCGAGGAATTCTCTGCACGCATCCGGACATTCCGGACGCGCAGGTGATCGGTGTGCCCGACGAGAGCTACGGCGAGGAACTGATGGCGTGGATCCGGATGCGCGACGGGGCGCGACCGCTCACCGCAGAGTCGGTTCGCGAGTTCTGCACCGGAAGACTCGCACGCTACAAGGTGCCCCGGTACGTGCACCTCGTCGAGGGGGTTCCCGATGACGGTGACCGGCAAGATCCGCAAGGACGAGATGCGTGCGAAGTCCGTGGAACTGCTGGGTCTCGACGCCGCTGCCGAGATCGAGCACGCCTGACGGTGGTGCTCGCCCCGGCGGCCGGGGCGAGCACCGGTCACAGGATCAGAGCGGCAATATCGTGCACCAGATCTGGCCGTCGTCCATATTGCACGTGGCGAATTGGTAATCGCGGATTTTGGTCCAGACGCCCTTTGTGCGCCAGTGCCAGGTACCGAGTGGTCCGAATCGTTCGTGATATCCCTGGCCGTTGTAGGTAAAAGCGTCCACATCGAAGTAGGGCGGTTTGTTCCGGGGTCCACCGAACGTGCCGCGGCCGAGATCAAGCTGGTCGCATTTGGCGTACTTGAACTTGTTGGCGGTGCCGCCGTCGTAGTTCCACACGTCGCAGTGGCCGGAGCCGGAGCCCAGGTTGACCGTGACCGACATGGTCTTGCTGGTGTTGTTCCAGACCCCGCCGCAGACCGGCGGAACGCAGCCGCCTGCGGACGCGGCGGGCGCGTTGAGCACCGCCAGGCCGGTCGCCACCGCCACACCGGTCGCGACCACGGCGACGGCCCGGATGAATCGGGCCATTGTTTTGCGCATGTGAATCCCCCTTGCTGAAACGGCACGGTCCGGCGCAATCCGTGACCGCGCACTTTGTCGTGGGGCACACTCTGCTCGGTGATCGTGGCCGGGGGAACACTTTTCAATGCTCCGTGAAACGTCCGTCGGGTATGGTACTCGCGGGGCGTGGGGGGGTGCGCGATGTTGCGTATGCATTTCTCGATTACCGATCTGGCGCGGACGAGACTGGCGGCGGGGCCGGTACCGATCTGGGAGACGGTGCTGAGTCTGCACCGGCTGCAACGCGGTGACGGCGGGGCGCTGGTCGGGCCGTGGCGCCGGCACGCCCGTACCGCGCCGCCGGACGGGCGGCGGTCGCTGACCGCGTTGATCCCGCCGAGCGGCTACTTCCCGGACTTCCTCACCCCGGCCACAGAGGCCGACCTGCCCGAAGTCGCCGAGCAGGTCGCGTCGACACCACGCGACGTCCTCCGCCAGGACCTCGCACACCTGCGGTCCGGTCACGCGGACACGTCGTTCACCAAGGCGTTGTGGCACGGCTCGGCGACCGCGTCGAAACAGCTCGCGACGGCGTTGACCGGCTACCACCGCGCGACGATCGCGCCGATCTGGCACCGGATCGAGGAACAGGTGCACACCGATCGCACCCGCATGGCGGCGGGACTGGCCGCGAACGGTGTCGCGGGCATGCTGGCGTTGCTGCCGCCGGCCCTGCGCTGGCGTCCGCCGGTGCTCGAAGTCGACTACCCGGTGGACCAGGACGTCGTGCTCGGCGGCCGCGGACTGGTGCTGGTGCCGTCGTTCTTCTGCCACCGCACCGCCGTGACGTTGTTGCGTGACGACGACAACCCGGTTTTGGTTTACCCGGTCCAACATCGAAGCCCCGACCTCCGGCCGGACCCGGCGCATGCCGTCGCGCTGGCCCGGCTGCTCGGGCACAGCCGCGCGGCCGTGCTGGAATCGCTCGACCACTCGCGGACCACGAGCGAGGTGGCCGAGCAGGCCGGTGTCCTCGTCTCGTCAGCGAGCCAGCATCTCTCCGCGTTGCGGGCCGCGCACCTCGTCCGGACGGGCAGACATGGCAGGTCCGTGCGGCACACGCTCACCGAACTCGGCGCCGCGGTGCTTCGGGGTGACCCGTCCGGGCGGTGACCGGACCAATATATTCACTTGGGAGAATAGACAATTCCAGGTGCCGCGTGGTCGTGCCGTTCACCGTGGGTTTCGACCTGGAAATGACATTGATCGACTCGCGACCGGGGATGACGCTGGCCATCGACACGCTCGCCGAGGAAACCGGGTTCGCTACGGACGGCGCACACTTCGCCGTGAACCTCAGGCCGCCGCTGGACGCGTGGTGGCCACCCAAGACCAAGATCATCTCCCCGGTTTATCCCCGGTTTTGGGTCGAACGGGTTTACCAAGAGCCCTTCCTGGGAAAGTGTGGGCCGTCAGATCAGGAGTCCTGTCCGCTCAACTGCCGTGCGGCGTCCTGGTGGAGCGATACCAACTCCGACAGTGCGACGACTGCCCGCGACACCGTCGAGAGGTCTTTGCCTTCTTTGCTCCAAGGCGGCGGGAAGGTGTGAATGCCTTGGTCGGCTGCAACCGCACTGACGTCATTTTGCCAGCCGGGCCAGCGCAGGGTTCCGTAAAACCTGTCGAGCGAACCGACGAGCACAGCGTGCAACCATTCGGCGTACCCCAGCTCAAGGTCCTCCCAATCGAGGACGTCTGGTCCGAAGTAGCGGATGGTCGGCCGCCCCGCAGGGTTGGTCGCCCAGACGTACATACCGCCCAACACGTCGTAGGCGACTGGCAAGGCACCTGAGGCAGGTTCGGCGCGGTCGAGGATGTCGGGCAATGCCTCCGCGCCGCTGCCGAGAATGCGCAGCCACCCGTGGTCCACCAGTAACCCTCCAGTGTGGCCGACAACGGCTCCCAACCACGAGGTAGTCGTGATGCCCAATTCGCGCAGACAGTGGGCAGCGCGTTCGCCGTCCGGGGCGAGCACGGCCACCGGATAGGGCGCTGCCGCGACTGCTGTGGATACTTCGTCCCACGCGGATGTCGTCACGCCATAGAGCCTGGCAGACGAGAAAGCGTGATCATCTTCCCGGTTCATCCCCGGGAAACGACCGCAGGCGGCGCCAGACCCGGCCCAGGATTGGGTTCGAGCCCCAGGCGGCCACTCCTATTCCGGTGATGTGCGTCGGGCGGCGGTGGCGATCCGGACGAAAACGATCGCCACCACGGCACCCCAGAAAAGGGAAAGCCCGCCGTAGCCCCACAAGGCGACCATGACGCCGGCGAGCAGTGCGCCGCCGGCGGAGGTGAGGAGCACGAGGAAGTCGGCGGCGCCCTGGACCAGCGTCCGGATGCCGCTCCGGGTGGACGCTGTGAGCAGCACCGAGCCGGAGAGGTAGCCGGCGGACCACCCCGCGCCGAGCAGGAGGAGCCCGAGGCCGACCAGGAAGGGATCGTGCGCGGGAGTGGCGGCGAGTGTGATCGCGGCGGCCACCTCCAGGGCGAGCCCGATGAGCAGCATCCGGTGCGCGCCGATCCGGTCGCTCAGGTAACCGACCAGCGGCCCCGGAAGGAACATCGCCGCGGTGTGCACGCTGATCACGACACCGATCGTCGCGAGGGTCGCCGCGCCGTGGTCCAGGTGGATGGAGGCCATGTTCATCAGCGAGATCATCGTGGCGTGCACGATCATCAGCGAGAGGACGGCGCGCCGCACGGGCGGATCACCGGCGACCGCGGCCAGCGCGGTGCGGAATTTCGGCCGCGCCTTCGTCTCGCGGTCGAGGGATCTGGCCAGCAGCAGCGGATCCGGCCGGAGCGTGACGAAGACCAGCATCCCGCTGATGGCGAGCCCGGCCGCGATGGCGACATACGGTCCCGAGAATTCCGGCAGGACTCCCCGGCCGATCCCGGCGAAGGCACCGGTCAAGGCCGGGCCCAGGACGGCGGCGGCGATGGAGCTCCACGAGAGCACGCCCATCGACCTGCCCAGCCGGTCCGCCGAGGCGAGATCCGTCGCCGCGTAGCGGGCTTGCGCGCCCGCGGCCAGTGCCGCCCCCAAGGCGACGGCGCCGACCAGCAACAGGACGTAGGTCGAGAACACCGCACCGAGGACGACGGCCGCGGCGCCCGCCGCACCCGTCAGATAGCCCGCCGCGATCCCCGTCCGCCGTCCGCGGTCCATCGACAGCGAGGCCAGCGGAACACTGAAGAGCACCGCCCCGCAGTAGATCATCGCCTGCGCGAGCCCGGCCTTGCCCGCCGAGCCGGTCAGCCGCTCGGCGATCAACGAGATCAGCGGCCCCGCCATCGCGAACATCAGCGAGAAGACGGCTTGGACGAGCAGGAGCGAGCGGATCACCCGCCGCTGAACGGTACGCAGCGACTCGTCGCCGCGTACCGTCTCGCCGTCCGCCGGTTTGACCGACACCCTCGGCCCTCCTCCTCTACTGGTTCTTGGCGCCCTCGGTGATCCGGCGCTCGACTTCTTCCGGGGTGTCACTCACCGGCATGCCGTCGGCCCGGCGAGCCGGGACGCCGGCGCCGAGGACGTACAGCGCCGTCTCGCCCGCGCCGTCGATGCCGAGCGCGGCTTCCAGCTCGGTGTCGCGGAAGGCGTCGTTCTGTGACGGCCCCAGGCCGACCGCGGTGGTGCACAGGGCGAAGGTCTGGGCGAGGTGCCCGGTGTCGAGCAGCACCGTTCGGAGCATCCGCGCGTTGCGGTATTTGTACATCGCGCGGTGGACGTTCAGGGTGAGGAAGACGACGAAGCCCGCGGTGGTGATCATCCGCTGCCCGAAGACGAGCCGGTTCAGTTCCTCGTCACCGAATTCCTGCGAGACCACTTCGAGACTGTGGTCGTCCTGCGAGTACCGGTAAAGCCCGGGCGGAATGGATTCGACGTTGCGGACGACGATGTAGCATTCGCTCTCGTGCCTCGCGCCTCCACAGGGGCTGGTCCGCAGAGTCAGCGTGCCCAGCACACCGGCGTCGAAGAAATGCATCGGCGCGAACGTGTAATGCAGAATGGTGGAAAAGCTGCGCAGCGGAACCGCGTCCGTCGTGAAATGACGATGCGTCCGGCGGGAAAGCAACACGTCGCCGAAATCTCGCTGCAGCGGAAGGAAGGCCCGTGTCAGCCTGATGCGCTTCGCGTCGGGGCGCCGGGTGAAGGGCTCGGGCGGCGGGCCGCTTTCCTCGATTTCGGTACGGGCGGCCACGCGCCATGCCGCTACCTCGGCGTCGCTGGCGGCGCGTTCATGCGTGATGTACGCGGTGTCCTTGGTGCCGAAGTGGAAGAACTGCGCCGACGGTCCCCATGAGCTCCATTTGTCGAGCATGAGGTCTTCGTCGGCGGCCTCTTCCTTGGTCCGCAGGAGGCCGGCACCGGCGAGCGCCTCGACGGCCTCCGCGACGGAGGCGGGGTCGTAGCCGTTGAAATCCCTGGTCACAGACTCGGGATCGGTCCACTCCTCGAAGCGGTTGAGCAGCTCCACGGCCGTGCCGTCGACGGCGATGCCCTGCTTCTCGCCGTCTTCGGGGGTGACCGCCAGATAATCGTCGAGGACGAGGTCCCCGTTCACCCAATACCCCACCAGGGAGCGGGCGCGTCGCAGCTCCATCGTCCTGTTCCTCCTCGGGCACAACACAGGTACACTGCGGAGGGGTCGAAGGAAGTCGACCCCTCCGCAGTGGTCTCATCGAATCCGGCGGTCATCGCTGGAGACGATCGGCCTGATTTCAAGCCGACCCGATGGGCCGCCACGACTCGACTGCGCCGCCGATATAGGCCATCGGCGGCTCAGTCGATCAGATGGTGTGCGAACACAGCAGCATCTTCTTGACCGGGAGTTCGGTGCGCTGCACCTTGACCGTGATCTTCATCTTCCGTCACCTCCTTTTTGTCGTCTCACCTCAGCCGGATCCTCTTGTCGCATTTCCTGCGGCCGGTGGCTGCGGTCCTCCAATAATGGACCCGCCGCATAGGGGTGTCTTCTTCAGAAGTGCTACCCGGTATTTCGGTTCACCGTCCATTGTGGCCATTTCCCGGCCGGCGCCCGCATATTCGATCGTGCGATAGGCGGTGCGGGAGGTGGCTGCTCGCCGCGCCGGGGCGGGTCCCGGCCGAGCCCGGCGACCGGGGTGGCGCGCTGACCGGGAAGCGGCAGTTTTGGCGCACAGGGGTCACAACAGCGCCGCATTCTGTGACACTTTCACGGGCTGTGTCCCGTTGTGACAGCGCGAGAAGGGAATCTGCTGTGTCCGGAATGCTCAACAGACGCAAGGCGCTCGCTCTCGGTGGAGGTGTCGCGCTCGGCGCCATGGTCGCCGGTGCCGGTACGGCTTCCGCCGCGACGGGATGGATCCGGCTGCCGATCGTCACCGCCAACATCGGCCGCGACAACCTCGGGGCGCGCGAGGCCGCGATCGACGCCGTCCGCAACTGTGACTCCCTGGTGCGGCCCCTGGTCGGCTGGCAGGAGATCAACGAGGGCGACACCGGTGAGCCCGCGATGATCGATCACTACTTCGGGCCCCTGTACAACAACGCGTTCCTGCGCCACAACACGTCGTTCCGGATCCCGATCTCGATCCCGCAGCCGTGGGAGGTGGCGAGCGCGAAGACCACGTATGTGCACGGCGGCATCACCGGGGTGACCCCGCCGCGCTGGATCAACGAGGTCGTGGTGCGTCACCAGAGCCACCCGACGCTCCAGTTCGCGCTGATCAACTCGCACTACATCGCGAACGCGTACAACGGCGACCAGCGCGCCGACCTGCGCGACGAGTGGAACGAGCACAAGAGGATCCACGCCAGTCGCGTGCTCGCGCACCACAACGTCGGGCGCCTGGTCTTCTGGACCGCGGACACCAACAACCCGAACTACTACAAGGCCACCGGCCTGGACGCGGAGCGCCGGTGCTTCGGCACCGGGATCGACCGCATCAACTGGCTGGCGGGCAACGGCGTCGTCCAGGAACAGTTCATCGACACCAAGACCGTGGACATGCGCGTGGACGGGCATGACGCCCGGGTCGCCGTCTTCCAGGTCCGTCTGGCCTGACGGCACGCACGGGCCGGGCGCCGCCCCGCCCGGCCCGTGCGGGTCAGGAAAGGAAACCGGCGCGGAAGCCGATGGCGACCGCTTCGGCGCGATCGTGGACGCCCAGCTTGCGGAAGATTCGTTTGCAGTGGGTCTTGACGCTGTCTTCGGAGAGCGCGAGATCGGCGCCGATCTGGATGTTCCGTTTCCCCTGTGCCATACCCCAGAGGATCTGGAGTTCACGTTCGGACAGGCGAAGGCGTTCGGCGTCGGGTGGCGCGGCGGCCGGTTCGGGGTACAGGCCGTCGTACTTCCGGAGGAATCCGCCGATACCGGGCACCAGCGCCCCGGCGGCCGTGCCGAACGACCCGAACATGATCACCGCGGCGTCGGGGGCGACCGACAGTAACGCCGCCGCGGCGGCGGGACCGGTCGGCTCGTCCGGCCGGACCGCGACGAGCACCACGTCGGCGGGCGCGCGCGTGTAGCCGCGGACGAGTTCCTCGGCGGTCGCGGCGCATTCGACGCGCCCGATCCCCGGCGCGCCCCGCAGGGACCGTGCGATCCCGTGGCGCGTACTCGGCCGGTCGGCGTAGACCACTATCGCCACCGCGGCCGTCCTTTCCGAGGATCGATCGCGATCGCGTTCGTTTCGGGGATCGAACACGGCCTCCATGTCCGTGGAACGCCGGTTCGCACATTCTCTTACGCGGGATGATCAAAAATTTCCGGCACCCGATGTCGAGTTATCGAACTGTGACCCTCGACCCTGGGCTGGGATTTCGACAAGCAGTTGACCGCCACTATTTCGATTCACCCGATCGTGGTCATAAGGTCGAATTTTCCGCGTTACGGCTCCGACGGAGAGTGGTTCATTCGCGGCGGGGGAGACTGTAAGGAGTGGCGGCCGCGGGTCCCGTAAGTGGCAGTTCCCTATTGCCTGACGGGTCCTTACTGTCTGCTGTTGGGGCAAACCTTCGAGTAAGCCGGAAATGGTGGAGTGCGATGGTGTGGCTGCGAACGACCGACGGTGGAATGGGCACGGCGCCCGTTTCACGCGGTCTTCGCGAGCCCGCCTCGCGGCGGGCGAGTTGCTTCGCCGTGGTCTGCCGCGCGGTTCTGCTCGGTGCGTTCATCCTCGCCGGTTTCGCCGTGATGAACGCCTTCGAGACCGCTGTCGCCGCCGATTCCGGATGCGATCCAGGTGACCCCGCCACGGCGCCGCCGGGTTGCGAACTCGCGACCGTCGGCGTCCAGGAGACGGAGCCAGCCGCACGGATCGCGACCTCGCCGATCACGACGAAGGCGATCTCCCTCGTGAACACGACCGCCGGGCGGACCACGGCCTTGGTCGGCTCGGCCGCGCCGGCGCTGGCTCCGGCGATCGAGCAGGTCACCGCGATGACGACCGCGCTCACCCAGGCTGTCGACACCGCGGTGAGCGAGACCGTCACCACGGTGAACCGCACGCTCGACAACCCGATCACGACCAAGCTCACCGGCACGGTGTCCGCGCTCGCGCCGGTCGTTTCCAGCACCGGCCTGCAGCCCCGGATCAGCGTGCCGGGCGTCGTCACGATCACGGCGACGGAGGGCTCGCAGCCGGAGCCGCCCCACCTGCGGCCCGACCCGGAAACGCACCGCGAGCCGGTTTCGGCTGCGCCGCAGACCTCGACGGCGGTGGACCTGCCGGTGGTGTCCGCCCCGGCGGCTCCGCTCGACGGCGACTGCGCGTTCTGCGTGAACGGGCCGCACGAGGCGTCCTCGTTCCAGTGGCCGACCGCGACGGCGGCGCTTGCCGACATCGGCTCGCAGCGCCCGGTCGACCGCCTTCCCCTTGGTTTCCCGGCAGCGCCCATCGGCGCCGTCGGGCCCGGCGCCGGCACTTCGTCGGCGGGCTCCAACGGTGGCCACGCGCAAGGCGCGATTGTGCTGCCCGGGAGGTCCGCCCACGACCAGCGAATCGCCTGCTGGAGTGTCGGCCCGGATCACATCGCTCCGCTGCGTAAGCGCGCGCAGCAACCTCCAGTGTCGCCTGACTGACGTGTCGGCCACGAAGTGAATTCTTTGATCGGTAGCGACAGCAGGACCGCCGAGGTGCAACTCGACGGCAGGCTCGCGAACTCATGGGCTGAAATCGCCAGTCTGTAGCTCCCGCTGCCACTACCTCCATCAAACGGTTCGGTGTCCAGGGCTGTCGGTGAACAAACCCCTTTTCTCAGCAGACACGTCAACCGCCATGCCGATTTTATCGGCAGGCGCTCATGAACTGGAGCGTTGAAAATGAAAATCACACGTCGGACTCGGCGCCATCGCGCCGATGTCCCCGGCGGACGGGCCCCAATCGGCCTTTCCCCGGCAAATCCGTTCTCCCGCCGATCGAACCGCGTACTGCGCGGGGCGGCGATATCGCTCACCGCGACCTTCGCGATCGTCGGACTGGTCACGAACACCGCCGCTGCTTCCTTGCCGGGCCTCGACGGCCTCGGCCTTTCCGGAACGGACACCACCTCACTGCTCACGAGCTCTCAGCCCGGCTCGTCGGTGAGTGCTTCCGGAACGAGCGGCACCTCCAGCCCGGTCCCCACGGGGGACCTCCCGACAGCGCAGATCCCGACCGTCGGCAAGTTCCTCAGCGGCGACGTGCTCAGCGGTGGCGTCTTCACCGGCGGCCTGTTCGGCGGCGAGACGAAGCAGACGTCCGTCGACCCGAATCAGTCCGGCGGCCACTCGACCGGGGACACCACCCATGAGGGCGGCGGCGACGCGTGCGACTTCTTCCTGCAGCACATGTGGAAGAACGAGGACGGGATCCCGCTGCTGGGCAGCAACTCGCACGCCCTGACCTACCACACGGACCCGGCGTACAAGAACCTGATCCTGTCCATGGCCAGCGGTGCGATCGGCAACTCGCATATGCCGGTCATCGACGCGTACGGCGGACCGCTGGGCTGGATCCCGATCTTCAACCCCTCGCATGTGCGGGGCCACGGCACCGACTACCTCACGATGGCGACGGGATGCGGCGGCATGGGGCTGCCCATCGACACCAAGACCATGGCCGTCGACATGTCCCGGCTGCCGACGCCGGAGAAGGTGGTCAACTTCGTCCAGAAGGGGATGCCGAGCGTTCCCGACCCGGCGAGGGTCCTGGCACCGGACTACCTCTACAACACCCTCCAGGTCGCCGAGATCATGAACCGGCTCGGCCCCGACACGGTGTTCACCCCGGATGAGTACTTGTCCTTCGCGGGCAACAACTTCGACGCCATGCGCCTGCTGTGGCAGACCGCGTTCGAAAAGGTGAGCAGCGGCGACCCGGCCGCGGTCCTGGACGTCCTGAAGGTCACCGACAACATCAAGACGTTCGAGTCGCTCGGCATGCCGGGCCTGCCCGGCTCGGGTGGTGACACGGCGACCGGGAGCTTGCCGCTCGTCGGTCCTGCCTTGGGCGGCGTTCTCGGCGGTTCGCCCACCAAACCGGGCACCCCGGGGTCGTCTCCGCTGCGACCGGGCGTTCCGGCCATCGGCGGCACGCCGATCTCGGGCGAGGGTCCGACCATCCCGGCCGGTTCGCCGGTCTCGGGTTCGGTCACCTTCACGAACACCGGCACCGAGACGCTCACCAACCTGAGCGGTTCGTTCCCCGGCGGCACCGTCACCCCGTCCGCGACCTCGGTCGCGCCGGGCGGCACCGTCACCTACACGTTCACGGCCCCGGCGAAGCCGGGTTCGCAGAGCGCGAAGCTGACGATCACCGGCACCAAGCCGAACGGCTCGACCGTCAGCACGGAGATGACGATCCGTTATGTGGGCAAGCCTGCTCCTGACATGCCCGGTACCCCGGCTCCTGGCACGCCGCTCCCGGGGCTGCCTGGTCTGCCGAGCCTGCCGGGTCTGCCCGGCGCCGGGCAGCCGGGTGTCGGCGGGATTCTCTCGCCGGTGACCGGTCTGCTGGGCAACGTGGTTCCGGGCTCGACCCCGAAACCACAGCCGGTCCCGCAGCCGACGCCGAAGCCGACTCCGGTTCCGGTTCCGACGCCGCAGCCGGTTCCGGTCCCGCAGCCGCACCCGACGCCGCAGCCGTCGGCGAGCATCTCCATCGGTACCCCGCTGGTGAACGGGAAGGCCGCGGGCAGCGCCCCCGGTCCGAACGTTCCGTCGGGCAGCCCGGTCACCATCACGATCCCGGTGACCAACAACGGCACCGTCCCGGTGTCCGGGCTGGGTGGCAACACCTCGCTCGGCAAGCTGAACTGCGGCTCGGCCCAGCTGGCGCCGGGCAGCACGGCCCGCTGCACGGTCACCACGACCGCGCGGCCGGGCTCGAACACCGCGCAGTTCAACTTCACCGTGTCGGGTCCGAACGGCACGCAGCAGAGCAAGGCCTGCCGGATCTTCTACACCGGTACGCAAGCGGGTGCGGGCAAGCTGTCGATCACCGGCAAGCCTTCGGTCAACGGCGCCGTGGTCGGCTCGAACTCGACCGCGACCGTGCCCGCCGGCAGCACGTCCACCGTCAAGGTGCAGATGACCAACACCGGCACCGCGCCGATCGCCAACCTGCGAGGCACCTCGCAGAACGGCCGGGTCACCTGCAACGGGACGACGCTCGCGCCGGGTGCCAGCACTCAGTGCACGATCACGTTCACCGCGAGTCCCGGTGCCAAAGCGGTGAAGGCGACCTTCACCGGTAAGGACGCTTCCGGCAACACCTCGACCGTCGGTTTCTCGCAGAGCTACACCACCACCGGTGTGTGCACCTGCGACCCGGCCATGTCGACCGGGGGCCACCAGCCGCAATCGTCCGCCACCGGCACCGGAACCCACTGACAGACCGGACACCGCCGAGAGCACTGATCAACTCAGCAGAACTTGGAAAGGTTTCCCATGCGTACCTGGGTAAAACGGTCCCTTCAGGCCGGGTTGCTCGCAGGTGGCTTGATGCTCCTCGGCGTGGGTGTGGCCCACGCCGAGGAGGGCACCGATCCTCCTGAACCCGGTAACCAAATGACCGAGACGACCGCGGGCACCAGCCCGCTGAACACCGTGACATCGCTGGTGTCGGGGCTCGTGCAGCCGCGGCAGGCGACAACGACCGGCACCGCCTCGACCGCGTCGTCGGACAGCGGAGCCGCCAGTGACGTCACGACGTTGCCGGCGGTCGAGCCGCTGCCGACCCCGGTAGCGGCGACATCGGCCGACGCCGCGGGCGAAAGCACGGCCGGCGCCGACACCACCGCCACGACCACGTCGACGCCGGCGGACACCGGGTGTTCGTGCGATCTGACCATGGGCACGCCCACGGTCAACGGCACCGACGCCGGATCGTCGGACAACGCCGTACCGGTCACCGCCGGCCAACCGGCGACGGTGACAGTGCCGGTGACGAACACCGGCACCGGCACGGTCGGCAACGTCAGCGGCACCACCGCCGACGGTGCGATGACCTGTTACGACAGCACGCTGACCGCCAGTGAAAGCACCGTGTGCACCGGGCCGTTCACGCCGACCGCGGACACCACCGCGGCACCGGTCACGGTCACCGGCACGACGGCGAACGGTGAGCAGGCCGGCACCACCGGCACCGCCTACCTCGCGCCGGCCGTCAGCCCGGCACCCGCACCGGGTACCGGCAGCGACACCGGGTGTTCGTGCGACCTGACCATGGGCACTCCCACGGTCAACGGCACTGACGCCGGATCGCCGGGCAACGCGGTACCGGTCACCGCCGGGCAGCCGGCGACGGTGAGCGTGCCGGTGACGAACTCCGGCACCGGCACGGTCAGCAACGTCGAGAGCACCACTCCCAATGGTGCCTTGACCTGCGGTGACAGCACTCTGGCCGCCAAGGAAAGCACCGTGTGCACGGGAACGTTCACGCCGTCCGCGGACACCACCGCGGCACCGGTCACGGTCACCGGCACGACGGCGAACGGTGAGCAGGCCGGCGCCACCGGCACGGCTTACCTCGCCCCCGCCGGCCCGGCACCGGTACCCGTTCCGGCACCGGCTCCGATGCCGGTACCGGGCACCGGCGACCCGCATGGTGACCCCGGAACCCACCCGGGTCCGCCGTCCGGCGGCGGAACCGGCGGCACGACCGGTCACCAGACCGGTGGCTCCGGGCACGGCACCGTGGGTGCCGGTCAGGGAGTGGTCATGGTGGGGAGCGGTCTCGTTTCCCACGCGGCCGGAGCGCACAGCGGTTCGGCGGAAGCGTCCCTCCACGGCGCCTCCGGCGAGCACGTCGACGCCGGATACCCGGTGCCCGCCGGTGCCGTCGAGGCCGGTGGCGGCGGGACCGCTGACGATCAGTGGCCCGTCGGCGGCGGACTGGCGTTCCTGGTGATCGCCCTGCTCATGGTGACGGCGGCAGCCGCGCGCCGTCGTCGCTTCCGATAGGGGGAACGGTGTGGTGTGGCCTTGCCCCGGCCACACCACACCATCCCTCCTCGTTCGACGACTGGAGAGGCATGGCTGTCGAAACCATCCGGACCCGGCTGCTCCTGCTCGCCCTGGTCGGCCTGGCGTGGATGCTGGCCGCCGTCACGTTCTTGCCGGGCAACACCGGTTTCGCCGTGGTGAGCGCGTCTTTCGTGATCATCGTCGGCGTCGGCTGGGAGACACTTCAGCAGGCCGGTCGGCAGCTGCGCCGAGGCAAGGACCGGCCGAGTCCCGGGTTCGGCGCGATCACCTCGGCCTTGGCCGCCGCGGCGGCAATGGGGCTGGTGATCAGCCTGACCACGAACCCGATGCCGGCTCCGCCCGCGCCTGCCATGGCGGCCCCACGACCGTCCTCACCGCCGGTGATGCCGGCCAGGACGGTCGTCGATCCCGCGGTCCGCGTGAACCCGGTCGCGGTGCACATCCCCAGACTCGGCGCCGACTCGTCGCTGATCGAGCTCGGCCTCGACGCGAACCGCCGTATGCGGACCCCGCCGGTGACCACGCCGATGCAAGCGGGTTGGTACGAGCCGGGACCGGCGCCCGGCCAGACCGGGCCCGCGGTGATCGTCGGTCACGTCGACGGCGCGTCCCAGCCCGGCATCTTCTACCGGCTGCACGAACTCGCGCCGGGAGATCGCGTCACCGTCGAACGCGCGGACGGTTCCGTCGTCACCTTCGTGGTGCGCCGGACCATCCACGCCCCCAAAGATCGCTTTCCCACCAAGGAGGTCTACGGCCGCACCGCCGGCCCGGAACTGCGGCTGATCACCTGCGGCGGTTCCTTCGACCGAGCCGTGCGCTCGTATCGCGACAACGTCATCGTTTTCGCTCGGCTCGAAGGAGACGACAGCCACGACCGGCATGGGTGAGCACAGAAGCCCGTCGTCACCCGTTATGGCGGTAAGTAGCGATCAGCCGTTCCATCACTTCGACGGGGAGTGACGGGTTGGCGGCCGCGCATCCGGCCAGGCTCGGGTCCTCCACGAGTCCGATCAAGACGTCGGCCGGCAGGTTCGGGTGCGCCGCGGCCCACCGTCGTGCGACATCGTCCCCGAGACAGAGCAGCAACGTTTCCCCGCGCGTGTTCGGGTGTTCGGCGACCGCGCGGTAGATCCGGCGTGCGGTGGCGTTGTGTGCCATGTGATGCAGCAGGTCCGGGTCGCAGTGGGGGTTCGTCGCGAGCCTGCGGAACAGGCTCGGCCCGTGCCGCTCGGCGAGTGCCCACAGCCGGTCCGCCGACAGCGCGGGGTGCGGCGCGATTCCTTTGACGACACGGATGTCGTCGTCCGTCACGAGTCGTTCGAAGACGTCCGCGGGCAGTGCGACGCGCTCGGCGACCAGCATGCGGACCCGTGCGGACGGTGCTGCCGCGAGAAGACGCAGTTCCTCGTCCGTCGCCGCCGTGACGCGAGGCAACAGGCTCGGCCCGATCCGGATCGAGTCGGCCAAGCGGGTGAGGACGTCCAGCGGGACGGACGGGTTGTGCGCCACGCTTCGCCGAACGTCCGCGTCCTCGTCGTTCGCCAGTCCGCGCAGGATCGGCTCCGACACCACGGCGGGATTGGCGGCGAGGTCCGCGCGGACACCCGGGATGGGATCGGCGGCCAGCCGCGCGTGGACCTCACCGGGCAGGTCCGGACGACCGGCGAGGGTCCACCGGACCAGCGCGCTGTCGTGGTCCAGCAACGCGAGCACCTCGTCCGAGGGTGTGGTCGGATCGGCTGCCCGCGCGACGTCCGGATCGACGTCGTGCCACGTCGTGTCAGGTGCCGTCGCCACGGGTGGAGCGGGCAGGAGTGCGCGCAGAGGGCCGGGCAAAGCCGGGTTCGTCCTCAGACCGCACAGGATCTCTCGCGTTCGTTCGTCCACTCCGCACTCCGGTCGGATCGTCGCGGTTCCGCTCAAGATACGGCCTGAAGCCGGGGCCGCGGCCGGTACCGCCCGCGGCCCCGGACGTCACTTCAGGTGCCGGGCGAGGAACCGGCCCGCGGCTTCCCCGGCGAACGACGGGACGCCCGTGTGCCCGCCCATGTTGGCGTTCAACGTCTTCTCCTGGGAGCCGAAGGCGTCGAACAGATCCAGCGCCTGCTGCCGGTCGTTCCCTTCGTCGTCCCACTGGAGCAGGACGTGCAGCGGAATGGTGACCTGCCGCGCCTCTTCGAGGATGCTGCGCGGCACATAACTCCCGGCGAACAGGACGGCGGCTTCGACGCGCGGCTCGACCAACGCCAGCCGCGTGCCGATGGCGATCACCCCGCCCGAGAACCCGACCGGGCCGCCGATTTCAGGCAGTGCGAGGAGCGCGTCGAGGGTGGCCCGCCATTCGGGGACGGCCGTTTCGACCAGCGGTAGGACGAGCCGGTCGACGATGTCGTCGGTGACCGGCTCGCCGGCCTTCAGCACGCGCTGAAGATCGGCGCGGGCCTCGTCGACGACGGTGAAACGCGGCCGGTCACCGGCTCCGGGGAGCTCGATGGTGGCCGTCGCGTAGCCATCCGCCGCGCAAGCGAGGGCCCGGGCCACGAGCCGCGGGTGCATCCTGCCCAGTCCGCCGGGGTGGCCCATCAGGATCAGCGGGACCGGCTCCGTGGACTCCGGGGTCCACAGGACGCCGGGGATCTCGCCGAGGGTGAATCCGCGCTCGAGGACACCGTCTTCGAGGCGTTTTTCGGAAGTGAAGTGCATGGTCGTGCCTTTCGGGAGTGCTCGTGAAACGGCGCTCCCGGACGACCTATCGCCCGACCGTGACCCCAGAGGGGAGCACCCATGTCGAAATGTCCACGGGTACCACCTCCTCGTTCGCTCGCACGGCCTCCGGCAAGCTAGCAGCGGCCGCGATCGGGCGCCAACGGTTTAACCCACCACCGAAAGCCCGTCCGCCACGACGACGCCGTCGTGCAGCACCGTGCGGTCCTTGCCCCGGTCCATCACCGCGCTCGTCGGGGTCTCGCCGTCCACCAGCACGAGGTCGGCACGGTCGCCGACGGCCACCCCCGGCCGGTCGGCGATGCCCGCCGGCCGCGGGACGTCGTGGCTCATGATCGACGCGCCGCCCATCGTGGCGACGGCCAGCGCCATCTCGATCAGGTCGTCGCGGCGGAAGCCGTTCGTGAAGGCGAGTTGCCAGGTGCGGTCGAGCAGGTCGCAGTTGCCGTACGGGCTCCAGTAGTCCCGCTGGCCGTCTTCGCCGAGGCCAACGCGCACACCGGCGGTCGTGAGGTCCGCGAGCGACAGCTGACCGTCGGTCGACGGCGCGACGGTCGCCATCGCGATGTCCAGTTCCGCGAACGTGTCGATCAGCCGGCGGCTCACCGATTCCGAGATCGAGCCCAGTTCGTACGCGTGCGACAGGGTGACCTTGCCGCGCATGTCCAGCGCGCGGACCCGTTCGATCACCAGATCGGTGGAGAACACGCCCAGGTGGCCGGGTTCGTGCAGGTGGATGTCGACCTCGACGCCGTACTTCTCGGCGAGCCCGAACACGACGTCGAGATGCCCCTTGGGATCCTTGTCGAGCGAGCACGGGTCGATCCCGCCGACGACCGTGGCGCCCGAGCGCAGCGAGGCCTCCAGGACGTCGACGGTGCCGGGCTCGCGCAGGATCCCGGCCTGGGGGAACGCCATGATCTCGACGTCCGCGTGCTTGGCGAAGCGCTCCTTCGCGGCGAGGACGGCGTCGAGCTTCTCGAGCCGGCAGTCGACGTCCACCTGCGCGTAGGTGCGCACGCGGGTGGTGCCGTTGGCGATCATCCGCTCCAGCGTCCCGGCGACACGCTCGGGCAGCGGGACCTCGGCGTTTCGCCAGTTCTCGCGGTCGTTCAGCATCATCGCCCATACGCCGGGCGCGCCGGTGTGCGGCCGGAACGGCAGGCCGATCCGCGTCGAGTCCAGGTGGACGTGCACGTCGCTGAACGACGGGAACAGCAGCCGCCCGCGACCGTCGACGGTGTCCGGCGCCGTCTCGGCGGCGGGATCGTGCGGCCGTACCGCGGTGATCCGGCCATCGGCCACTTCGACGTCGCTGCGCTGTCCACCCCAGGGGCGGACGTCACGGATCAACAAGGGAGCACCTTTCTCGACGAGCTCCCTTTGGTATACCAAAGCGCTCCGTCAGAGGCAACGTCACTTGGTGTGCCGGTACGGGCGCGTATGGCCGGTCTCGGCGTTGTGCTTGGTGATGTCGTCGATCCCCATCTTTTCCAGCCGCGGGTACTCGGTCACGTCGAAGACGTTGTCCTCGCGGCGATGCGGGTAGATGTCGTGCCCCTTGCCCGGCCAGTAGGGGAAGACCACGTGCGTGTCCTTGTTGGAGTTCTTGGCGAAGGTTTCGGAGACGTAGTCCCACTTCTCCTGGACGAGCGGCCTCCTCGGGTCCTTCGGATCGTTGATCCACCCGGGCATCTTGATGTTGTTGTCCTTGAGGGTGCCCTCGAGGGTGTTGCCGCCGTTCTGCTTCGCGATCTTGGTGGCCTTCTCCTCGATCGAGCCGAGGTACTCGTCCTCTTCGCCGCGTTTGCGTTTCTTGGTACCGCCGGACCAGAAGAAGTGCTTGTCCGCCTTCAGGATCTCGTCGAGCTTCGGCTTGAACTTCTCGAACTCCTCCTTCGACATCTTGTCGACGTCGATGGGAGGTTTCCGCGGGCTCCTCCGCAACGGCTGGGGTTGCCCGCTGGGTCCGGCGGGCTGGGGCCGCGGCTGGCTGCCAGGCCCGTTCTTGCCGCAGGTGCCGGCGAGGCCGAGCGGGTCGCCGACGAGCAGCGGCTGATCGACGTAGCCGACGGGGTTCGGCGCGGCCGCGAGGCCGAGCGGGTCCTGGCTGAGGTAGCGCGAGGTCCGCGGGTCGTAGTACCGGAAAACGTTGTAGTGCAGCCCGGTTTCCTCGTCGCGGTGCTGGCCGGGGAAGGCCAGCGGCATCGACGCGGTGTCCGCGCCGGGCAGCGGCACACCCCAGAAACTGCTGCGGTCCTGCCAGACCAGCGTGCCGCGTTCGTCGAGCATCTCGGTCGGCGTGCCCGCCGGCGACGTGATCACGGCGCGGAACGCCACGGCTTCCGCGGCACCGGTGCGCTCGATCTGCGCGACCGGGCGGTCGTCGTCGTAGCGTTCCCAGGTGAAGAGCCGGTACGACTCGTCGGCGGGGTCGTAGTCCATGCGCTCGACCACGTTCATCCCGCTCCACAGGAAGCGGACGTCGTGCGTGAGTTCGGCCTCGCCGTCCTGATCGATCAGCCACCGGCGTTTGGCGAACCGCCGCCCGAGCGGGTCGTAGTGGTACGTCCAGAACGCGCCGTCGGGAGTGCGCACCGAACGCAGCCGGTCGAGGTGATCCCACTCGTAGGCGCAGGATCGGTCGCCGGTGACGCGGCCCCGCTCGTCGGAGTCGTAGACGCCCTCGTCGTGGGTGAGGTTTCCGGCCGCGTCGTGGGCGAACCGCTCGACGCCGGCTGGTCCGCGTGCCTCGCTGACCCGGCCCGCGGCGTCGAAGGCGAGTCGCCACGGCCGGATCGCGTCGTCGACGGCGGCGAGCCTGCCGTCCGGGCGGTAGCCGTACACGCGCTTCCCGACCCCCGCGACCTCCTCTTCGGCGAGCCGGTCTTCCGCGTCGAAGCGCCGTTGGAGCACCACAGCGCCGTCGACGCTGCGCGTGATCTCGCGTTCGGCGTCGTCGTAGCCGAATTCGATCTCGTGCCCGGCGATCTTCAGCGACCGCGGCAGTCCCGATTCGGTGAACCGCCACTCACTGTCCACACCGGACGATGTCCGGCGCAGGAGCACGTCGCCCTCGCGGCGCCAGCACACCCCGAGCCCGTTGATCGTGTCGACGACGACCTCATCCCTGTCGTCGTGTGTCATCTCGACCCGCGACTCGATGTTCTCGGCGACGATCAACCTGCCGAGCGCGTCGTATTCGTAGCGGGTGACGTCGTCCGGAGTACGCCGCGCCACGACGTTGCCCTGGAGGTCGTAGAAGTACTCGGTCACGTCGCCCGTGCTGCTGGTCATACGAAGCAGCTGCCCGGCGGCGTCGTAGGTGTAGCCGATCCGGCGGCCGTCGTAGTCGGTCTCCTCGACGAGCCGTCCCGCGGCGTCGCGGACGTAGCGCCAGGTGAGGCCGTTCGGATTCGTCACCGAGGTGAGCCGCAGTTCGCCGTCGTAGGTGAACAACGTGCGCGCGCCCGCCGCGTCGGTCTCCTCCAGGACGAGGCCGAACGGGCCGTACTTGCGGCGCCGCGCGGCTCCGGTCGCGTCGCGGTGCTCGACGACGCGGCCTTCCGCGTCGTGCACCCACGTCTCACGGCCACCGTCCGGGCCGAGCCGCCACGCGCGGCGGCCGTCGGCCGTCCATCCGAGCTTCGCCGCACCACCGGACGCCGTGTACGCGAGCCGCGGGCGGCCGAACAGGTCGCGATCGCCGGGGCGATCCGTCACGGGGGCGTCGGTGAGCGGGTCGGGCGCGTCCGGGATCTCCATCGGCAGCCCGGTGCCGGTGAGGGTGGTGGCCGGATCGAACGCGGGGACCGTCCGCCGGACGTCTCCCGCCGAGAGCCGGACCTCGCCCTCGGCGTGTGCCAGCGACACCGTTTCCCCGCCGGGCCGGTGGACGGCCACCAGTTCGCCGTGTTCGTCGTATTCGTAACCGGTCTCGCGGCCGAGTTCGTCCACTGTGGACAAAAGCTCGTCGCGCCGGTTCCAGCTGTAGCGCTGGGAGTTGCCCAGCGGATCGATGCGTTCGATCAACTGCTTGGCGTCGTTGAGGCGATACGTCCACGTGTGGCCGACGGCGTCGGTGTGCCGGGTCGCGCCGGGCTCGTAGGCGAACGTCGCGTTGTAGTAACCACTCGCGCCCACGGCGCGGACGCAGCGTCCAGCGTCGTCGTAGACGTAGCGGTACCAGGTGCCCGTGCGGTCCTTCCAGCCGACGAGCCGGTGCCCGAAGTCGTAGTCGAGCGTCATCGGGCGCCCGGCGTAGTCCGTGACCGTGCTCAGCTGGCCGTGCCGGTTGTAGGCGAAGCGCACGAGCGGCGGCTGACCCGGGGCGCCGAGCGCGACGATCCGCCCGTTCGCCGTGCCGATCGCGATTTCGACGCCGTCGTCGCGGCGGAGTCCCATGGGAGAGCCGTCGGCCGCGTACGCGAATTCCGTGCGCCCGCCGTTCTGCTCGATGGCCACGAGCGGCAGGATCCGGCCCGCACCGGCGAAACGCAGTTCGCGATCGCCCATCGACAGCCGGTACCCGTCCGCCGCGCGGCGCAGCCGGTGCCGCGGCCCCTGCATCGGCAGCACGGGCGTGGCCGCCGGAACGGGATAGGTGAGCACCATGCCGTCTTCGGCGTAGAACAAGACCCGGTCGCCCGTGAACGCCAGTCGTTGGTCCATTGTGGACGTCCAAGAAGGACCGAACCAGCGTCCGGCGGTGTAGGACGAGAGATGCGTGCGCGAGAGCTCCAGCTCCGCCGCGTCGCCGGGCAACGTCACGTCGACCTGCTTCATGACGACCTCACCGGTCGCGACGTCGACGGGGTCACCGCAGTAGTTCTTGGAATCCGAAGACGTCGAGCGGTCCCCGTTGCCGTCCTTCTTGGTGGTGTCGTTGTTCCCGCCCCGGTCCCGGTCGCCCCCGCCGCCGGCGCCGCTGCTGTTCGTCTGGTCGTTGTCGGACTTGGTGTTGGTGCCCTTGTCGTTGGAGTTGCCGCCACCGTTGTTGTTGCCACCGTCGGGTTTGCCGTCGGCGCTGGAACTGGTGGTGCCCTCGTCGGGATCCTTGTCCTTCTTGGGGTCGAGCCCGCGATCGTTGCCGCCCTTGGTCTTGGGCGGCGGCGGGGCGTCGACCTTCCCGCCCTTCAGTTTGCGCAGGGCCTTCGCCGCGTCGTCGAAGAGCGAGTCGGCCCGCTTGAGCAGCGGCATCAGGCCCTTGAGCGCCTTGACGAGTTTGGTCGTGATGTCGGCGATCTTCGCGGCGGTCTTGGCGACCGCGGTCACCACCTGCGGCACCACCCAGGTCAGCCCGATGCCGAGGGTGAACAGCACCTGCAGCGCCCAGCTGATGAGGTGGCCGACGAGTTCGGCGATGATGTCGCGGACGAGGGTGCGGACGGCGGCGACGACCTCGCCCGCGGTCTTGACCCCGCTGGAGGCTCCTTCGCAGCCCTTCTGCGCGGCCGTGAGGACGTTGACGGTGTCCGCCGAGCGCTCGCGATAGCGGTCCGCCGCGTCACCGGCCCAGGTCTGCAGGTCGGCCTTGACCAGGTCGGTCAGTTCCGTGCCGACGGCGCCGAGTTCCTTGGCGATGTTGGCCCAGGTTTCGGCCTGCGCCTTGATCTGGTCGGCGTCGCCGGTCAGGGCGTCGAGCGCGTCGGACAGCGGGCCGACGTGTTCGAGCAGCCAGCCGACGCCCGCGGCGAGGATCGACCCGAACGGATCCATGGCCATCGAAAGCGCGTCGAGAGCCGTCCCGACGGCACCCATCGCGACGGCGGCCCAGTCGCCCTTCTCGATGCCTTCTTTGAGGTCGTTCGCCGATTCCAGCAGCGGAACGCCGGTATGCCCCTTGGTGGAGTCCTCACGTTCAGCGACCAGCGGATTCGCCATGTTGTGCCGTCTTCCTGCCTTCGGGATCTCGCCGACTGGGCCAGGCGTTTCTACCATCGCCGCGCCCCGGCTCCTTGTGCGGGAAAGGATCTTTGTCCGCGCGCCGGAAGGACGACCCGTACGGGCAGGGTCTTGCAACTTCTGCTATGTGGAAGTTAACCTCCGCAGACTGAAATTGCCCGGCATCGCTCGCTTCTACCGAGAGGCGGATCCATGGTGAAGAGGACGCAGGCCGAAACGGCCGCGAGCGGCAGGCCCGAGGACGAACGGCTCGGGATCGGCAAGAGTTTCACTTACGGCATCCAGCACGTCCTGACGATGTACGGCGGGATCATCGCGCCGCCCCTGATCATCGGCGGTGCCGCGGGCGTTTCGACGGCGGAGATCGGGCTGCTCGTCGCGTCGTGCCTGTTCATCGGCGGGCTGGCGACGATCCTGCAGTCGTTCGGCATCCCCTTCTTCGGTTCCCGGCTGCCGCTGGTCCAGGGCACTTCCTTCGCGGGTGTGGCGACGATGACCGCGATCGTCGCGGACGGCGGGCTGCCCGCCGTCTTCGGCTCGGTGATCGCTTCCGCGGCGCTCGGCCTGCTCATCACGCCGGTGTTCTCGCGGCTGGTGAAGTACTTCCCGCCGGTCGTCACCGGGACGGTCATCACGGTGATCGGGCTCAGCCTGATGCCGGTCGCGGCCCAATGGGCGATGGGCAACAACACCAGATCGCCGGAATTCGGTTCGGTCTCCAACGTCGGCCTGGCCGCGATGACACTGGCGATCGTGCTGCTGCTCAGCAAGGTCGCCGTCCCGGCGATCTCCCGGCTCTCGATCCTGCTGTCGATCGTGGTGGGCACCGTACTGGCCGCCGTGCTGGGCAAGGCCGATTTCTCCCAGGTCTGGGACGGCCCGATCTTCGCGGTACCGACGCCGTTCGCCTTCGGTATGCCGACCTTCGACGTCGCCGCGATCGTGTCGATGTTCATCGTCGTGCTGGTGACCCTCACGGAGACCACGGCCGACATCCTCGCGGTCGGCGAGATCGTCGACACCCGCGTCGGCAAACGCCGGATCGGCGACGGGCTGCGCGCCGACATGGCGTCCTCGGCGATCGCACCGGTGTTCAACGGCTTCATGCAGAGCGCGTTCGCCCAGAACGTCGGCCTCGTCGCGATCACCGGGATCCGGAGCCGGTTCGTGGTGACCGCCGGCGGCGTGATCCTGCTGATCCTCGGCATGCTCCCGGTGCTCGGCCGCGTGGTGGCCGCGATCCCGTATCCGGTGCTGGGCGGTGCCGGTCTCGTGCTGTTCGGCACGGTCGCCGCGTCCGGTATCAAGACTCTGTCCAAAGTGGACTACAACGGGAACATGAACCTGGTGATCGTCGCGGCCTCGGTCGGGATGGGCATGATCCCGATCGCGGCACCGGAGTTCTACCACCACTTCCCGGCGTGGGTCGGCACGATCTTCCATTCGGGGATCAGCTCCGCCGCGCTCACGGCCGTCGTGCTGAACCTGTTGTTCAACCACCTCAAGCCGGCCAAGGCGGGCAGTGATCCGTCGGTGTTCGCGACGGCGACCAGGGTGATCGACTACTCCGACCTGAAAGCCTTCTCTCGGCTCGAAAACGGCGACAAGATCGTCGACGGCAAGATCGTGGACGCCGACGGCAAACCGGTCGAGGTGCGCGACGAGGAAGGCAGGCCGGTGTCCTATCGGATCGGCTCGGAGCCCGACGCGCACGGGTGAGCGAGGCCGGCCGGGGACTCTGAACTATCCGCGCTCGGCGCGGCGCCGGGCGAGTTCGCCGACAACGCGTTGCCACGCAGGGGAAGCCTCGGAGACACGGGAAACCACCAGCTCGCCGTACCCCGGACGGCCGCCCCGCCGTTCGTGTTCGACCGCCCAGGCGTCCAGGTCGTCGATGAGCGCGTCCAGGCGCGGATCACGCGGGTCCCATCCGACGGCCTGATCGCACGCGAGGTACACGCGGAGCGTCTCGGGATCGTCGAAGGCGGCGTTCTTCTCCCGCACCCGTTCCGGTACGGCGCGGGGATCCAGCGCCCGCATCAGGATCCACGCGTCGCGTTCGAGCAGCACCCGCTGCTCGCTGACGCCGAGACCGCGCATCCGCTCCAGGAGGGCGACCACGTCGGGCGGCAGGACGAGCCGCTCGCCGCCGGTCAGTTCGGCGATCCGGAGCCGGTTTTCGGCGAGCCGGTCGATCTTGCGCCGGAGTTCGGCGTCGATGTCGGAAATGGCGGCGGCGAACTCGGCGGGTTCCGCGTGCAGCAGCGCGTCGACGCGGGCCAGCGGCACCCCGGCGTCGGCGAGGGTCCTGATCCGGATGAGGTCCACCGCCGCTTGCGCGGTGTAGCGGCGGTAACCGGAGGCGTCCCGTTCGGGCTCGGGCAGGAGGCCGATGTGGTGGTAGTGGCGGACGGTGCGCACGGTCACGCCCGCGGTCGCCGCGAGCTGGCCGATCGTGAGCACCCGTCCTCCTCTTCTTGAGCCTAAATGCCGTCGACGACGTCGCGGATCGCCTGGACCACCGCGTCAGGGCGATCGAAGCAGAGCCGATGATGCAGTGTGTCGGTGAGGACGCGTTGCTCCCCTCGGGAGAACCCGCCGACCCGGGCCGCGTCCATCTTCAGCTTGGCCTCGTCGATCTCCTTCGGCGGATGCGCGACGACGGTGAGCGCGATCGCCGGGACGTCGGGCAGCTCCGGCCCGGCTCGCAGTTCGGTGGCGAGTGCGACCAGCCCGGTGCGCTCCGCGGCGCCGATGCGCAGCCACTCGTCGCTCACCTTGGCGTCGACGAGCGCCTCGCGCACGTCTTCCGGGTAGTCCTCGCGCAGCTCGGCGTACATCGTGCGAAGGGCGGCGCGATCCGGACCGGGTGACGGCCGCCCGGCCGCGGACAGGCTCGCCTCGGGCGGCATGAAGTCGTCCCAGTCGGGATGGAGGGCGTCCAGGAAGACCAGCCCGGCCACGTCGCGCGGATAGAGCTGCGCGAACCGGTGCGCGTAGAGGCCGCCGAGTGAGTGCGCCGCCAGCACGTACGGGGCGGGAATGTCCAGGCTGACCAGCAGCTCGCGCAGTTCCGAGGCGACCGCGGCGGCGGTGCGGGGCAGGGGGAGGGCGTCGCTGTGGCCCGTCCCGCCGCGGTCGTACACCACGGCGGTGGTGAACCGCGCGACCTCCTGCTGGACGCCGAAGTAGTCGAGGCCGACCGCGCCGGCGCCCGGCAAGAACACGACGGCGGGCCCACCTTCACCCGATCGGTGCACGAAAAGGCGGTGCTCGTCGATCTCTTGGAGTCCTCCGACAGGGGGTGTGTTCGTCATGCGGCAAGGCTCCGACCCTGACGCAGCGTCAAGGTCAAGCGGCCGGGAAGGTCGACGCTGACCTGGGGAAATGACCCGGTTCGGGATGGCAGCGTGTGCAAACGGGCAAGACCTGCGACAATGGACGGCGAGATCGGGGCATCGAATGGGCTCAGACTCGCTATGAAGAGCAGGTAAAAAAGTATGGCTCAGGGCAGCGTTAAGTGGTTCAACGGCGAAAAGGGCTTCGGCTTCATCGCTCAGGACGACGGCGGACCGGACGTTTTCGTGCACTACTCGGAGATCCAGGGCAGCGGTTTCAAGTCCCTGGACGAGGGGCAGCGCGTCGAGTTCGAGATCGGCCAAGGTCAGAAGGGCCCGCAGGCCCAGCGCGTCGTCGCCATCTGACTTTCTTCACGCCGAAGGCCTCCATCCGTACCGGGTGGGGGCCTTCGGGCGTTTCGGCTACCGATATCGTCGAAGCATGCTTGTGATCGTTCGTGAGCACCCGTGCGGCCGGACGCGGTGAGCCGCTCCGCCCTGGAGCCCGAGCAGGTCGGGCGGAAGGTGCGGTTGCGCGAGGTCGGCCTCCGGGACCGCCGGGTCCTGATGGGCTTCGACCGCGACATGGCCCGCGAGGCGACGCCGCTGATCGGCGGCGGGCACCGGCACTGGGCTTCGCACCGTTCGGGGTCCGCCGGCGACGACATCCACTTCGGTATCGAGACCGTGCGCGGCCGCATGCTGGTCGGCTCGGTCTGCACCATCGGCGCCGACCCGGCGACCGGCCGGTTCGGCTACGGCATCGGGATCGCGCCGCGCCACCAGCGCTGCGGCTACGCCACGGACGCCATCACCGTCCTGCTGGCGCATATGTTCGGACAGCGCGGCTTCCGCAAATGCGAGGTCAGCGTGTACGGCGGCAACCTCGCGTCGCTCTCGCTGCACGGCGGCCTCGGCTTCCGCGAGGAAGGCAGGCTGGCCGACACCGAAGTCGTGCGCGGCGAGATCAAGTACCTGGTGCGGATGGGCATCACGGCCGAGGAATTCGCCGCACGGCCTCTGGACGCCCTCGGTGATCTCGGCAGGCGTGGCCAGCACCGGCGGCCCCGCCGAGGCAAGCACTGGCGCGCGCCCGCCGCGGTCAGCGGCTGATCAGCCCGGATTCGTAGGCGAACACGACCGCTTGGACGCGGTCGCGGAGGCCGAGCTTCGTGAGGATGCGGCCGACGTGCGTTTTCACCGTCCCCGGTGAGAGGAACAGCAGTTCGGCGATCTCGGCGTTGGACAGGCCCCTGGCCAGCTGCTGCAGCACCTCGTTCTCCCGTCCGGTGAGCAGGGCGAGCCGGTCGTCCGGCGGCGCCGCGGGCAGGCCGGTGACGACGCGGTCGAGCAGCCGCCGGGTGACGGTCGGCGCGAGAGTGGCCTCGCCGGAGGCGACCACGCGGACGCCGGAGAGCAGATCCGGCGCCAGCGCGTCCTTGAGCAGGAAGCCGCTGGCCCCGGCCTGGAGCGCGGCGTAGACGTATTCGTCCAGGTCGAACGTGGTCAGCACCAGGACACGGGCACGGTGGGCCGCGGCGATCGCGGCGGTGGCCTCGACGCCGTCCATCTCGGGCATCCGGATGTCCATCAGCACCACGTCCGGATCGAGGTCCGCCACCAGCGCGACGGCCTCCGCCCCGTCACCCGCCTCGCCGACGACGTCGATGTCGTCCGCGTTGTCCAGGATCATCCGCAGGCCGGTGCGCACGAGCGACTGGTCGTCGGCGATTACCACCCGGATGGTCATGACGGCAGGGTCGCGCGGACGACGAAGCCGCGCTCCGGACGCGGTCCCGCGTCGAAGGTGCCGCCCAGGACGTTCACCCGCTCCCGCATGCCCTCGAGGCCGTGCCCGGCGCCGGACGGCTCTTCCGTCGCGATGCCGTCGTCGGTCACTTCGATCTCCAGCGTCTCGGGCCCATACCGCATCACGATAGTCACCGACGCCGCCGGACCGGCGTGTTTCAGCACGTTCGTCAGCGCTTCCTGCACGATCCGGTACGCCGCCAAGTCCACTGTGGACGGAAGTGGGCGGGGTTCCCCTTCGACCAGGAACTCGACCGGCGTCCCCGCGGAACGGATGTCGGCGGCCAGCCGCGGCAGGCGTTCCGCGCCCGGCTGGGGCTCCCAATCGGGCTCGTCCTGGCCGAGCGCGCCGAGCAGGCGCCGGATCTCGCCCAACGCGGTCCGTCCGGTGCCGACGATGGCGTCGAGCGCTTCCCGCGTCCGTTCCGGCCGCCGTTCCAGTTCGGCTTGGGCGCCCTGCGCCTGCAACACCACCACGGAAAGCGCGTGTGCGACGACGTCGTGCAGCTCGCGGCTGATGCGGCCGCGTTCGGCGGCCACGGCCAGCGCGGCCTGGGTGTCCCGCTCGCGTTCGAGGTCGGCGGCCCGCTGTTCCAGCACCGAAAGGCGGATCCGGCGCTGCCGTGTGTTCAGCCCGGCGAGCCACGCCACCGCGAGCGACAACCCGATGCCGGCGAAACCGCCCCAGTCCTGCACCTGGTCGTCTTCGGGGCCGGGAGGTGCCAGCCGATCGATGATGATGATCCGCGGCGGTGGCGGAGCCGGTTCCCGCGTATTCGCGTCGGCGGCGTGGATCGCCCACGCCCCGGTGACCAGCAGGCTCGCCGCCAGCAAGGCGAACGAAAGCCGTCGCGACCCCCACGCCGCGACGGAGAAGAGACCGATCAACGCCACGACGTCGACCGGGCGAAGATCGTTGCCCATGGCCAGATGCAGGAGTGAGACCGTCGCGCCGGTCGCGAAGGTGATCGTGGGATTGCGGTGCCGGACGAGCAGGGAAGCCAAGGACACCAACGAGGTCAGCCACCAGTCGAAGCCCTCCGGATCGTCGGCCGAGACCACAGTGGACAGTCCGATGAGCACGGTCAGCCCGATGTCCACGGCTTTCGGGTGATTCCTGAGGAAGGAGAGCACCGGCCGAGCGTAATCCCGGATCGGGGCCTCGCGGATCCCTCTCGCGACAGACATCGGGATACGACCTGCGGCAGACGCGCGAATACGACGGCGGGTCCCAGGCTGGACGCAGGAAGATCCCCGACAGAAACGGAATCCTCATGAGAAGGCTTCTCGTCGCGCTGGTCGCCCTCGCCGGCATGGTGTCCTTGGCGAGCCCGGCCGCGGCGGCTCCACGACTGAAGTTGCCGCCGCCGACCGGCTCGCATCCCGTCGGCTCCAGCGATCTGCATCTGATCGACTCTTCGCGCAAGGACCCCTGGGTGCCGACCGGGCCGCGCGAGCTGATGGTGTCGATGTTCTACCCCGCGCTGGTGCCGTTCGGCGCGAAACGGCCCTACCTCACCTCGGCCGAGGCGAAGGCGTTCCTGACCGAATCGGGCCTGCCCGACGTCGACCCCGGGCTGCTCTCCGGGCTCCGGACCAGCGCCAGGGTCGACGCCCCGCCGCTGCCGGGGAGGCACGCGCTCGTCGTCCTGTCGCCGGGATTCGGCAAACCGCGCACCACACTCACCGGCCTGGCGGAAGACCTGGCGAGCAAGGGTTTCGTGGTCGCGCTGATCGGCCACAACTACGAGTCCCACGGCACCGCCTTCCCCGACGGGCACGTCACCGAATGCGCCGCCTGCGGATCCGACTCCACGTTGCTCCCGCCGATCCGCTCCGCGGACGTCTCCTTCGTGCTCGACACCCTGACCAAGCCTTCCTCGCGCTGGGCCCGGCTGATCGACCGGACGCGGATCGGGATGGCGGGCCATTCCATCGGCGGTTACAGCGCGCCGACCGCGATGGTCGACGACCAGCGGATCCGGGCGGGCGTCGACATGGACGGCAGGCTGTGGTCGCCGATCCCCGCGTCCGGTATCGACCGGCCGTTCCTGCTGCTCGGCCGCGAAAGCGAGTACACCCCGGCCGGCCCGGACACGACCTGGGCGGGCAGCTGGCCGAACCTCACCGGCTGGAAGCGCTGGATCAGCGTCGCGACGGCCGGGCACGCGTCCTTCACCGATGTCGGCGTCCTCGGTGAACAGCTCGGCCTGACCAAGCCCGGCCTGCTCGGTGGCGAGCGCGGAATGCAGCTGACCAGGGCGTACGTCTCGGCGTTCTTCGACGCGAACCTGCGCGGTGGGCACCAGCCGTTGCTCGACGGGCCGGTGGCGGACAACCCGGAGATCAAATTCTGGAACTAGCCGAGGGGGACCCCGGTGAGGCCGGCGGAGAACTTCCACAGCCGCTCGGCCTCACCGGCGTCGATCGCGTACGGGCGCACGCCGACCCACTCGCCCTCCTCAGCGGCGATCTCGGCGACGTCGCAGTCCTCGCAGTAGAGCCCGCCCATCCCGTCGAGCCGCGGCGACGTCGCCGCCCAGACCTGGGTGGCCGCGCCCTGCTCCGGCGATTTGAACTCCGGGTCGGCCTGGTTCCCGTGCTCGTCGATCCAGCCGCGCTCGACCATCTCCTCCGGCCGCAGATGCCGCTGGAGGGGAGTGAGGATGGCGCCCGGATGCAGGCTGAACGCGCGGATCCCGTGTTCGGTGCCGAGCTTGTCCAGGTGCACGGCGAACAGCACGTTCGCCGTCTTGGCCTGGCCGTAGGCGAGCCAGCGGTCGTAGCCGCGCTCGAACTGGACGTCGTCCCAGCGCATCGGCGACGAGTGATGGCCGGACGAGGCCACCGTGACGACGCGGGCGCCGCCGCCGGCCTTCAGCGCGGGCCAAAGCCGGTTCACCAGGGCGTGGTGACCGAGGTGGCAGATCGCGAAATGCGACTCCCAGCCGGGGCCGACCCGCCGTTCCGGCGCGGCCATGATCCCGGCGCTCGCGATCAGGATGTCGATCGGGCGGCCGGTGCCGAGGAAGCGGCCGGCGAAGGCCTCGACGCTCGCCAAGTCGGCCAGGTCGAGCTCGCCGACCTCGGTGCCAGGGATCCCGGCGAGGGCGGCCTCGGCGTCGGCCGGACGGCGCGCGGGGACGACCACGTGCGCGCCGGCGTTCGCCAGTGCTCGCGTGGTTTCCAGGCCCAGTCCCGAATAGCCGCCGGTGACGAGGGCGAGCCTGCCGGAGAGGTCGATGCCGTTCAGTACTTCTTCGGCGGTGCTGCGCGCGCCGAAGCCGGAGCCGATCTTGTGCTGTGCGGTGGTCATGAGGCGGACGCTAAGAGCTAGAGGGCTCTCTAGGTCAAGGCGCTATCGTCGGTCCGGTGACGGAACTCGCGATCGGCCAGGTCACCGAGCGGACGGGCCTCAGCGTCCACGCGCTTCGTTTCTACGAGAAGGAAGGGCTGCTCGCGGCACCGGTGAAACGGGACGCGAACGGGCGCCGCGTGTACACCGAACACGACGTCGACTGGCTGCTGAACTGCACGAAGTTCCGGGCGTCCGGAATGCCGCTCGCCGTCATCCGCGAATTCGCCGAACTCGTCCGCCAAGGGCCGGGAAACGAGGAAAAGCGGCTCGAACTGCTGCGGGAACACCAGAACACCGTCCGCGACCGGATCGCCGAGCTGGCCGACTGCCTGGAACTGATCAGCCGGAAGGTCGAGGTCTACGAGGAGCACGTCGCGCGGGGGACCGCGAACGAGCTCTGGCGGTAGCCCGTCACGTTTCGCGTGGCGGCTTCGTCCTCATGACATGACTAAGCAGCTCACCGAATTCACCGCCCAGAAGACGATCTTGCTGAAGACCTTCAAACGGGACGGGACACCCATCGGGACGCCGATCAACATCGCCGTCGAAGGCGATCACGCGTACATCCGGACGTATGACGCGGCGTGGAAGGCCAAGCGGATGCGCAACGATCCGCGGGTCGAGATCGCCCCGTCGACGTTCCGCGGCGTCCCGACCGGGGAGCCCGTGAACGCGCGGGTCCGCCTGCTCGACGGCGCCGAGGCGCGGCACGCGGCCACCCTCCTGGCGAGGAAACATCGGCTCTTGCACGGCTTCCTCGTCCCGCTCTTCCACCGGCTGAAGAAGTACAAGACGCTCCATTACGAAGTCCGGCTCGACGTCCCCTAGTGTCTACAATGGACAGACGTTGCCACCCGATCGGTGCAACGTTTCGCCTGGCGATGGGCAAGAGTGGCCCCTAAGCTTTGCCGCTCGTGACCTGCGAGGTGAGACGATGAGGTCCTTCGGCGCGGTGGATCCGGTCAAGGTGGCGCTCGCCGGGCTCACCACGATGGCCCTCGGCATGGCGGCGGCGCTCAACGCCGACGCTTTGCCGGTGATCGGCGGCGGCACGACGTATTCCGCCGAATTCTCCGACGCGGGCGGACTGCGCGCCGACAACGACGTCCGGATCGCCGGGGTGAAGGTCGGCAAGGTTTCCGAAATCGACCTCGAAGGCGATCGCGTGCTCGTCTCCTTCCAGGTGAAGGACGCCTGGGTCGGCGACGCCACGAGCGCGTCCATCCAGATCAAGAACGTCCTGGGACAGAAGTATTTGGCGCTCGACCCGCGTGGCGAAGCGATCCTCGACCCCGGAGACCCGATCCCGCTGCGGCGGACCACCGCGCCGTATGACGTCCTTGAAGCGTTTCGGGATTTGTCGAAAACCGTCGACGCCATCGACGTCGGCCAACTGGCGAGAAGCTTCGACACGATTTCGGCGACTTTCGCCGATACGCCCGCCGACGTCCGCTCCGCGCTCGACGGGATCACGAAGCTCTCCGGCACCATCGCTTCCCGGGATCGGCAGCTCCGGACGCTTGTCGCGAACACGCGGCAGGTCTCGCAGACCCTCGTCGACCGCGACACCGAGGCCCAGCGGCTGATCCAGGACGGCAACGCGCTGCTGCGCGCGATCTCCACCCGGCAGCAGGCGATCAAGGACCTGCTCGACGGCTCGAAACGGCTCGCGACCGCGCTCGACGGCATCATCGCCGACAACGACGGGCAGCTGGGGCCGGTGCTCGAACAACTCGACCGGCTGACGTCGATGCTCCAGCGCAATCAGGATTCGCTGGCCAAGGGGATCGCCGCGTTCGCGCCGGCGATCCGGGTGCTCACCAACGTCGCGGGCAACGGCCGCTGGATCGACGGCTACCTGTGCGGGCTGGTCCTGCCGACGTTCGGCCCGCTCAACGAAAAAGGCTGCTTCGAGAAGTGAGCGGCACGCTCGCCGTCAGGGCTTCGTCCGCCGCAACCAGAACAACCCGATCACCGGCAGCACCAGCGGGATGAAGAGGTAGCCCTGCCCGTACACCGACCACACGGTGGCGTGGGGGAAGGCCTCGCGGTCGAAAAGGCTGAACGTGCCGACGGTCAGCACGCCGAGCAGTTCGACGCCGCAGGCGATCAGCGCGATCCGCCACCAGCCCGCGCCGCGGCGGGCCAGCGCCACGGTGGCCAGCAGATAGACCACGGCCGCGAACGCGGAGAGGGCGTAGGCCAGCGGGGCTTCGTGGAACTTGGTGCTGATCTGCACGGCGGCGCGCGAGGTCGCCGCCAGCGCGAAGATCGCGTACACGGCGACCAGGATCCGTCCCGGGCCGGAGGCCTTGTCCGTCGCGGTGTCCACCGTCTTCTCCTCGGTTTCTTCAGGCACTGGCGCCCGCCCACACCTCGTGCAGCCGGAGCACCATCACCGGGATGGCGAGGCACGCGATGCCGAGGATCGCGGTGCTCGCCCGGGTGCGCTCGGCCAGCGCCCAGAACGTCCCGAGCGGAAGCACGACCAGGCAGCCGATCAGGTAGGCGAGATAGGTGGCCATGCTGCCGGGGCGGCCGCCGCCGATCAGCAGGACGACACCGATCACGAGCTGGGCCACCAGGAGTACTTCGATCACGGCGAGGCCGGCGAGCAGTGCGTTGTCGGGCAACTTCTTGCGCGCCGCCTGGACGAAACTCCACACCGCGACCAGCGTCGCGCAGATCGCGACGGTCACCGCGAACCCTGTGATCACGTCGGCCTCCTTACCCGCTCCACCGGCGACAACGTACCTCCGGGCCGATCATCGCCGACGGGCGACCGGTGGGCCGCGTGGCGGGCGCCACGGGCCCGGCAGTGGTCCAGACCTCGGGTGAATAGATCACGAAACGCGGCCGGTTGGCGCACTGTCAATTTCCTTGCGCATTATTGCGTTCGGTGCCTCGACCTGGGATTACGGCACCGGTGCGTTCCTGTTACACACCGACCGGGTGGTTGGAATCCGAGTTGATCTCACGCTGGGTACCCCTACCATTCGGTAGTTTTCGAATTCACGTCCCTGAACAGCCCATCCGAACCCCCGATATGGCGGATTGGCCGTTCGGGGTCCGGCGGGTGGAATATTCTGCATCGCGATGGTGCACATGGCCCATCCGATTGGTGCCAAGGAGGGGGCGCTCGATGGACGTCCGGTACGAAGCGTATTGCTTCGCCGATCCACTGTTCTTCGATGAACAGCGGGAAACCGGGGACGCCGCCGACGATTTCGCCTCCCTGTTGCCCGCTCCTGGGGACGGCTGGCGCACCGGAGTGCGCGGAGTTTGGCGGTTGCTGCACCCTGTTGCTCGAAACCTTCCCTTGCAGGGCTGGAAAATCCACGTGTCGGCAGGTCTGGGCAACGCCGAGCGGGTGCTCGTGAAGGTGCACGAGCATTGTGTCGAGCACGCCGTGTCGTACAAGCATCTGCGTTCGCGGACGACCCTGCTGGCCAGGAATTCGAAATACGCTCCGCGTGACGGAAGCGGTAAGTTACTGACTCTTTATCCGGCTGACAACAACGAGCTGGAGCGTGTTCTCGCGGCGTTGTCGGCGAAGCTCGACGGCGAGCCCGGGGCGTACATTCTCAGTGATCTTCGGTATGGTGCCGGCCCGCTCTACGTCCGCTACGGCGGATTCGCCGAGCAATGGGTCGAACTCGACGGCAAGCGGGTCCTCGCGATACGCAAACCGGACGGGACGCTGGTCCCGGACAAGCGCGAACCGACCTTCTCCGTACCCGACTGGGTGACGATTCCGGAGTTCCTCGCGCCTCATCTCGCAGCTCGCAAGAGCGGCGGAGCGGATCAGTTCCCCTATCAGGTGAAAAGTTCTCTGCACTTCTCCAACGGCGGCGGCGTGTACCTCGCCGACCGGAAGGCCGACGACGAACGAGTGGTCCTCAAGGAGGCCAGGCCGTTCGCCGGCCTGGACCGCGACGAGGTCGACGCCGTCGAACGCCTCCGCCGTGAGCACGAGGTGCTGGAGCGGCTGAAGGGCATCGATGGCATCCCCACCGCCTACGACCGCTTCACCGTCTGGGAGCACCACTTCCTGGCGATGGAGTACATGCCCGGCGTCTCGCTCGGCAACTGGCTGGCCCGCAACTACCCGCTCACCCGGCGCGACACCACCGAGGCCGACATCGCCGCGTACACCGAACGCGCGCTGGCGCTGGTCCGCCGGGTGGAGGCGATGGTCGGCGAGGTGCACGAACGCGGGATCGTCTTCGGCGACCTGCACTCGCTGAACATCCTCGTGGACGGGGACGACGACGCGGTCTCCCTGATCGACTTCGAGATGGCTTCGGACGTCGAAAGCGGCACCCGGCCCGCGCTCGGCGCGCCCGGCTTCCGCGCGCCGAGGGACCGGAACGGGTTCGAGGTCGACGAGTACGCGCTCGCCGTTCTGAAGCTGTGGATCTTCCTGCCGCTCACGACGCTCCTCGAACTCGCCCCGGCGAAACTGCGCGGGCTCGCGGACTTCGTCCAGCAGCGCTTCGACGTCCCGGAGGGCTACGCCGACTCGATCGTCGCGGAGCTCGCACCCCGGAACGTGCCGCCGCTCACGAGCGCCACCGAGCTGGACCAGGAACGACCGGACTGGGCGCTGGTCCGCAAGCAGATCACCGAGGCGATCCTCGCCAGCGCGACCCCCGAGCGCACCGACCGGCTCTTCCCCGGCGACATCGAGCAGTTCCGTGTCGGCGGAGCGTGCTTCGGCTACGGCGCGGCCGGCGTCCTCCACGCGTTGAAGGCGGTCAGCGGCGAGCGGCATCCCGCGCACGAACGCTGGCTGCTGGACTCGATCCGCCGCGATCCGCCCGGACGGCCGGGGTTCTACGACGGCTCGTACGGGATCGCATACGTCCTCGAAGAGCTCGGTTACCGCGAAGAGGCCACCAAGCTCTTGACGGCGTCGACGACGCTGGTCGACCAGACCACCGACCACGGTCTGGAAGGCGGCCTGTCCGGGATCGGGCTCACTCAGCTGCATTTCGCGGTTGCCCGTAAGGACAACGAGTTCGGCAGGCAGGCGCTCGCCACCGCCGTCCGGCTCGCCGAAGCGCTCGAGATCGCCGACCCGCCTGGCGACTTCGGCCGCGCAGGGCTGCTCAATGGCTGGTCCGGTCCGGCGCTGCTGTTCGTGCGGCTGTTCGAACGCACCCGCGAAGAAGGCTGGCTGTCCTTCGCCGACCAGGCGCTGGAGCGGGACATCGAGGAGTGCGTCGAGTCCGACGACGGCTCGCTGCAGGTCCGCGACGGCGAGACCCGGACGTTGCCCTACGTGGGTGTCGGCAGCGCCGGGATCCTCATGGTCGCCGAGGAGCTGGCGAAGCACCGTCCCGACGCGAAGGCGTTGAAGAGCCTTCCCGGCCTGCGTGAAGCGTGCCGCGGCGAGTTCGTCATCCACCCCGGGCTGCTGTTCGGCAGGGGCGGGCTGATGACCGCGCTGGCCATGGGCGCCGAACCGGACCAGCGCGTCCGTGACGCCATCGACCTGCATCTTTCCCGGCTGGCCTGGTACGCGGTGCCGTACAAGGGCGGCCTGGCGTTCCCCGGCAACCAGCTGCTGCGGCTGTCGATGGACGTCGTCACCGGCGGCGCGGGCGTCCTGCTCGCCTTGGCCGCCACCCTGGACGGGAAGGCCGCGCTGCCTTTCCTGTCCTCCCGAACTGCCGTCCGATGAGGACGGCGGACCAAGAGGTAACTAGTGAAAGGGAACACCATGGAACTGGTTCTCGACCTGCAGGCCCTGGAAGCCCCCGAGGTTCTCGAAGGTGGCGGCGGTGGCAGCCACGGCGGCGCGAGCAACCTCAGCCTGCTGGCCTCCTGCGCGAACAGCACCGTCAGCCTGCTGACCTGCCACTGAGTCACGGCTGAGCACTGAAGGCGCGGGAGCGGCACAGGCCAAGTGCGCCGCTCCCGCGTCTTCATTTTGCCTTCCGGTTCATCTCGTTGGGATCACGGTGTGAGGAGTGGGATGGCGGGTTCCGCCGATCGGTTGCTGGTCACGGTGACCGCACTGGATCGTCCCCGCCTGATCGCGCTGATCTTCAGCGCGCTCGCCGGGACGGCGGCGGGGCTGCTCCTGCCCGGCGCGCTCGCCGCCGCGGTCGACGCCGTCGTCGCCGGACGGCCCAGCCTGCCCGAGGTCACCTGGCTGATCGTCCTCGGCGTCACCGAAATCGCCGTCGGCCTGATCGGCGGCATCCTCACCGCGCGGATGACCGCGTCCGCCACGGCCTGGCTGCGCCGCAAGCTCGCCGACCGCTATCTCGCGCTCGGCACCCGATCGACCTTCGCCGACGGTGACGCGATCAGCAGGCTCACCGGTGACTGCACCGGCGCGGGACTGGTCGCCTCCGTCGTCGTCCAGCTCGGGTCGACCACCCTCATCTCCGGCGGGGCCGTCGTCCTGCTCGCGCTGATGGACTGGCGGCTCGCGCTCGTCTTCCTCGGCAGCATCCCGTTCGGCCTGATGCTCGCGCGCACCCACCTGAAGAACACCGCCGACGACGTCCTCACCTATCAAGAGGTGTCCGGCGAGCTCGCGGCGAGGATGGTCGACGCCGTCGCCGGGCTCCGCACGATCGCCGCGTCGGGCACCGCCGACCGCGAAGCCGACCGTGTGCTGCGGCCGCTGCCGAAGCTGAGCCTCGCCGGCCGCGGGATGTGGCGCACGCAGGCCCGGATGGTGTGGCGGTCCGGTCTGCTGCTGCCCGCGGTCGAGCTCGCGGTGCTCGCCGCCGCCGGTTTCGGCGTGCTGGAAGGCAGGCTGACCGTCGGCCAGGTCCTCGCGGCCCTCGGCTACGTCGCCCTCGGCATGGGCCTGATCACGCAGATTCCCTTGCTCACCACACTTTCCCGCGCGCGGTCGTGTGCGCGGCGGCTCACCGAGGTGCTGGAGGCGCCGGTCCCCGAACCGGGTGACCTCGGCGTCGTCCCCGGACGGGGCACGCTCGAACTGCGCGGCGTCACCGTCGCGGGCGCGTTGCGCGACGTCGACCTGCTCGTGCGGGGCGGCCGGTTCACCGCGGTCGTCGGGCGGTCCGGTTCGGGGAAGTCCGCGCTGGTCAACGTCCTCGGTGGGCTGCTGACCCCGGACGAGGGGACGGCGACGCTCGACGGCCGTCCGCTGGAGAAGCTGCGGCCGTACGAGCTCCGCGCGGTCGTCGGGTTCGCCTTCGAACGGCCCGCGCTGCTCGGCGCGACGATCGGCGACGCCGTCGGCTACGGCTCGTGGGCCGGGGAGGCCGCCGTACGCGCCGCCTGCCGGTCCGCGCAGGTCGACGACCTGATCGTCCGGCTGCCGGACGGCTACCGGACGCCGCTCAGGGAAACCCCGCTCTCCGGCGGGGAGGCGCAGCGGATCGGGCTGGCGCGCGCGATCGCGCACGCGCCGCGGGTGCTCATCCTCGACGACGCCACCGCCAGTCTCGACACGGTCACCGAAGCCGCCGTCGAGGAGGCGATCGAACGCACGCTGCCCGGCAGGACCAGGGTGGTGGTGACGCATCGCGCGGCCACCGCGTCGCGGGCGGACACGGTGGTGTGGCTGGAAGACGGCCGCGTCCGGGCTGTCGGCGCCCACGACGAGCTGTGGCGGACTCCGGCTTATCGCGCGGTCTTCACCGAGGGTACGCAATGAGCGTCTGGGGGCTCTACCGCTCGGCGCTGGCCGGGCAGTGGCGCGGCGGGCTGGTGCTGCTGGCCTGCTCCGTACTGGAGAGCGCGCCCGCGTTCTTGTCCGGTCGCCTGGTCGAACTCGCGGTTGACGAGGGGTTTGCCGCGGATCGGCCAGGCACCGGACTGCGTTGGCTCGCGGTCTTCGGGCTGGTCGCCGTGATCGGCGCGTTCGGTTCGCGGCTGGTGTGGCATCAGCTCGGCAAGGTCGTCGAGCCGTTGCGCGACGCACTGGTGACCGCCGTCGTGCGCGGGGTCCTGCACGATCCGGCGCCACCGCGGAATCAGCCGGACGCCAGCGGCGTCGCCCGCATCACCCAGCACGTCGAGGTGGTGCGTGACGCCACGGCCGGACTGCTGGTGCAGGCGCGCGGGATGATCGTGACGACGGTGGCGGCGCTGGCCGGGTTGTTCACCGTCGCCGGTTCGCTCGCGTTGATCGTCGCGATCCCGGTGGTGGTCTCGGTCCTCGTGTTCGCCTGCCTGCTCCCGTCACTGGCGCGGCGTCAGCGCGCGCTCGCGCTGGCCGACGAGCGGACCGCCGAGGTCGCGGGCGCGTCGTTGTCCGGTATGCGGGACATCGTCGCGTGCGGCGCGGAACCCTTGGCCGCGCTGGAGCTCTACGACGCCATCGACACGCAGGCCAAGGCAGCCGTGCGGGTGGCGCGGTCCGGGGCGGCCCGGACGGTGGTGATCGCGACCGGCGGGTTCGTGCCGCTGCTCCTGGCGTTGCTGGTGGCGCCGGGCATGGTCCAGGCCGGAGTGCTCACCGCCGGTGCCGCGCTCGGCGCGCTGGTCTACCTGGCGACGACGATGCAGCCGGCGTTGCGCGGGCTGGCCGCGACCGCGAGCACCGTGGTGCTGCGGCTGATCGTCGCGCTGCGGCGGCTCGCCGAAACCGCCGAGGCCGAGCCGGAGGCCGACGGCACGGCCGAACCCGACGGGACCGCGATCTACGTGCGCGACCTGACCTTCAGCTGGGGCGCGGCCGCGCAACCGGTGGTGCGCGGACTCGACCTGCACCTGCGGCCCGGCGAGCGGCTCGCGGTGGTGGGGCCGAGCGGGATCGGCAAGTCGACCTTGGCCGGGCTCCTGACCGGCATGCTCACCCCGCAGGCCGGCCGGGTGCTGCTCGGCGGGGTTCCGGTCCGGGAGGTCCCGGCGGCGCTGCGGCACCGGATGGTCGCGCTGATCCCGCAGGAGGCGTACGTCTTCGCGGGGACCGTGCGGGACAACGTCGGCCTGTTCGCGCAGACCGCGATGGACGGCGAACTGCTGGCGGCGGTGCGGGCCGTCGGCGCGGAACCGCTGGTCACGCGGCTGGGCGGGCTCGACGGCGAGATCGGGCACGGCACGCTGTCCGCCGGTGAGGCGCAGTTGATCGCGCTCGCCCGGGTGTACGCGAGCGACGCGACCGTCGTCATCCTCGACGAGGCGACGTCGCACCTCGACCCGCCCGCCGAAGCCCGCGCGGAACGGGCGTTCGCCGAGCGGGGCGGGGTGCTGGTGGTGATCGCGCACCGGCTGACGTCGGCGCTGCGCGCGGACCGGGTCCTGGTGATGGACGGCAAGGAAACCGCCCTCGGCACCCACCTCGAACTCATGGACCGGTCCACGCGCTACGCCCAGCTCATGCACGCGTGGTCGCCGCGGCTACCCCAGCCCAGTGCGCAGTTCTTCCAGCGCGCTCCTGAGTAGACCCTCGACGGGGACCGGGCGCCGGGATTCGCGATCGACGAAGACGTGCACGAAGTGACCTTCCGCGATCACCGTCTCCTTCGAATACATCCCGACCTCGTAGCGGACGCTGGACCGGCCGAGATGGCCCACCCGCAGGCCGACTTCGAGTTCTCCCGGGAACGACACCGAAGCGTGGTACTTGCATTGGGATTCCACGCACAACCCGATGACCTCACCGGTCTCGATGTCGAGTCGGCCGCGTTCGATCAGCCAGGTGTTGATCACGGTGTCCATCACCGAATAGTGGACGACGTTGTTGACGTGTCCGTAGACGTCGTTGTCCTTCCACCGCAACGGAACCGTCTGCCAGTGCGGATACTCGGCGTTCACCACAGCGTCACCGATTCCCGCAGGATGACGGCGAGGTCGGCTTCGGACGCCTCGCGCGGCGCCGTCGCCAGCAGCCGTTGTTGTTTCACCGTGCCGGAAACCAGGGAGTCCACATCGGACTCGGTGTAGCCGACGGCGCCGATCCCGTTGGGGATCCCGATCTCCCGCATGATCTGGCCGAGCACCGCGGGCAGGTGATCCCGCAGATCGCCCGGCCATTCGTAATCCGGCGCGAGCAGCCGCGCCACCCGGATGTGCCGTTCGGGCGCGGCGTCGAAGGTGAACCGGAACGCCGCGGGCGCGGTCAGCGAGACGGCCATCCCGTGCGGCACCATCGCTTCGTCGCCCGGATACCCGGACGGATGGAAGTCCCGTACCTGCCCGGCGATCGGATACGCGTTGGCGTGCGGGATGTGCACCCCGGCGTTGCCGAAACCGAGCCCGGCGAACGTCGCCGCGAGCGCCATCGCCTCGCGCGCCTTCATGTCGGAACCGTCGCGCACGGCCGCGGGCAACGCCCACGACAGCAACCGCAGCGACTGCTCGGCGAACATGTCGGCCAGCGGATTCGAACCACAGTAAGGAACCCGGTCCTCCGGCCGCTTCCGGTCGAACTCGGTGTACGGCTTGGCCGTGTAGCTTTCCGCGGCGTGGCAAAGGATGTCCATCCCGCTCGCGGCGGTCACCTCGGGCGGCTGCGAGACCGTGAGCCTCGGGTCGACCACCGCGAGGCTCGGCCGCATCCGGAGATGGCTGATGCCGCTCTTCACCCGCAGCGACAACACGTCCAGCACGCACACCGTGGTGCTCTCGGAGCCCGTCCCGGTGGTGGTCGGCACCGCGACCAGCGGTTTCAGCGGCGCGCTCGGGGCGCGGCCGCCGCCGACCGGCGCGTTGACGTAGTCCATCAGGTCGCCGTCGTTGCTGGTCAACAGGTTCACCGCCTTGGCGGTGTCGATGGCCGACCCGCCACCGACGGCGACGAAGGCGTCCCACTCGCCCTGTCCCCGGGCGAAGTCGACGGCCTTCCGCATGCTGACGTCGGTCGGCTCGACATGTACGCCGTCGAAGACGACGGCTTCGATGCCATAGGTCTCGATGCCTTCGGCGATCCGTTGTGGCCAGCCCGTCGCGGCGACACCCGCGTCGGTCAGGACGAGCACCCGGCGAGCGCCGTACTGGGTGAGGTCGTAGCCGATCTCATCGCTCGACCCGGTGCCGTACTTCAAGGCAGGCGCCCCGTAAGTGAAAACAGTTTCACGTCCGGCGGTGGCTGAGGTCACGTTTTCGTGCTCCCTTGCTCGAACACGTTCCGAATATCGGACATTCCGCCGCTCCGGGGTTGCCGGAATCGGAAGATCGCTTGACGGCACCGATCACCGCCCGCCTAAGCTCTTCTCATTAGATACCAACCGGGAGCGTCCGTCGCCCAGACGGCCGTGCGGATCCTGACCGAGGCGCAGATCCACCGCGTGTACGCGGTGGTGGGTGAGTCCTTCCTGGATCTGCTCGACGCGCTGCAACGCGAGCGCTCGATCACCTTCGTCTCGGCGAGGCACGACTCCGGCGCCGCCTTCATGGCGGAGGCCGAAGGCAAGCTCACCGAGCATCCCGCGGTCCTGCTCGCCGGCCGCGGCCCGAACGCGGCGAACCTCGCGATCGGCGTCTCCACGGCGTACCAGGACGAGAGCCCGATGGTCGTCCTCCTGGAGAACCCGCCGCAGGATCCCGGCCCGACGAGCGAGCTGCCCACCGCGGACCTGACCGCGATGTTCGAGCCGATCTCGAAGTGGACCGGGCGTGCGGAATCCCCCGACGAGGTCCCCGGCCTGCTGGTCGAGGCGCTGACCCGCTGCCGTGAGGGGCGGCCGGGCCCCACCGTCGTCGCCGTCCCCGCCGATTTCTGGGGTGTCCCGTTCGACTCGGCGAAACCGGTCGCCTCCGTGCGGCCGCCGGCCACCGGCGCGCTCGGCCGGACCGCCGAGGCGGTCGCGCAGCTGGTCGACGAGGCCCGCTACCCGGTGGTGATCGTCGGCGGCCGGGCCCGCGCGGCGCGCGACGAGCTGATCGCCGTCGCCGACGAGCTCGCGCTGCCGGTGTACAACGCGTTCCGCCGTCAGGACGCCTTCCCCGAGAACCACGCGCGCTACGCCGGCCATCTCGGCATCGGCATCCCCGCGCGGCAGCTCGACGCGCTGGAGCGCGCGGACCTCGTGCTCGCGCTGGGCACGCAGCTCGACGAGGTCACCACCCAGTCCTTCCGCTACCCGACGCCGTCGCAGACGCTGGTGCTGGTCGGCACCGGGATCGAGCCCGCCCGCCGCGGTGGCCTGACCTTCCGGGTCGACTCCGAGGTCGAACCCTTCCTGCGTGAACTGCGCAATGTCGCCTCGCCTCGGCAACGGCGCGCGTCGGCCGCGAACGCGGCGGTGCACACCTTCATGACGCCGCCCGACACCAGCGGCGCCACCCGCGTCCACCCCGCCGACGTCATCCGCGCGGTGCGCAAGCTCGCGCCCGAAGACGCGATCGTGACCAGCGACGCGGGCAACTTCGCCCAGTTCATGCATCGCTACTGGTGTTTCACCGCGCCGCGCAGCCAGCTCGGGCCGAGCAACGCGGCCATGGGTTACGCGGTCCCCGCGGCGGTCGCGGCGAAACTCGCCGAACCACGCCGCACGGTGATCGCGATGGCGGGCGACGGCGGCGCGCTGATGACCGGGCAGGAGATCGAGACCGCCGTCCGCTACCGGGTACCGGTGACCGTCCTGGTGTTCCAGAACGGACTGCACGGCCCGCTCGCCGTGCACCAGGCGCGCAAACACGGGAGGCTGTCGGGGGTCACCGTCCCCGTCACCGACTTCGCGTCGTGGGCGCGCGGGCTCGGCGCCGCCGGGTACACCGTGGACGATCGGGAAGAGCTGGAGCCGATCATCGCGAGCGCGCTGGTGCGGCAACGCCCTTGTGTGATCGACATCCGCACGGATCCGGACGTGGTGACGCCGGACATCCGGTTGACGAGCCTGCTGGGCGCGTCGAGGCAGCAACAGGGCGGCCAGTAGGGGCCGCCACGCCGATTACCGGGCGGTACTTTTTCTCAGGGGATACACAGAAACCCTTGTGGTGCCGCCTTCACCTGCCCCAAAGGGTGGGAACGAGGTGACGACTCGGCCGACTTTCGGTCGCGGACACCGGATTTTGTCGGTCGGCCGTGGCACAATCGCGGCAACACCGAGAGTCCGATATGGACCGGGCAATGGCCGGTGGGGTTGTTGGCACGCAGTACGTACCTAGAGCGTTGTGTTGACACTGGGAGAAAACATGGCTGACGAAGCGAAGCCACAGGACAAGTCCGTTTCCGGCGTGGTGCCGGTGCTGTTCAGCGCGGACGCGGAGACCCACGACATCGCCGTCGTGGCCACGAACCGGGAGGCGTTGCGCCGCTCGCCGTTCGGCAACGAGGCGCCGCTGCGCGCGGCCAGCGGGGAATAGCCCGGCCGGTCGCCCCTCCTGTCGGAGGGGTACAGTCGGCGAAGGTGCAGTGCGGCTGCGCACACCCGAGTGATGGCGCTTGTCGGCCTGCGTGAGGTGTGCTTTACTGCACCAGGTCTCGATTTTTGTGTTCGTGTTGGTTCACGCTCGCAGAACTCAGCGGGCGTAGTGTCTCCTCGTGTTTCCGGGGAAGCAAACCGTCTGGTCATGACCCGGGCTGCCGACGTGGCTTCCTGTTTGTTTGTGTTGCATATGGAGATTTTATGACTCAGGGCACTGTGAAGTGGTTCAACTCCGAGAAGGGGTTCGGCTTCATCACTCCCGACAACGGCGGCGGCGACGTCTTCGTGCACTACAGCGAGATCAAGGGCAACGGCTTCCGTACCCTCGAGGAGAACGCCCGCGTGGAGTTCGAGATCGGGCAGGGCGCGAAGGGTCCGCAGGCCACCTCGGTCACCGTGATCTGATCCAGGTTTTCCAAGCAGGGCCGCCATCCCCTCGGGGAGGCGGCCCTGCTGCTTTTCCCGGGCCCCTTCTTCACGCGGGGGAGACGAGTCCCGCCTCGTACGCGAGCACGATCGCCTGAGCGCGGTCCCGCACCCCGAGTTTCGCCAGTATCCGGCCCACATACGTCTTCACGGTCTGCGCCGACAGCACCAGATCCGCGGCGATCTCCGGATTGGACCGTCCTTTCGCGATCAGCCGCAGCACTTCCCGCTCGCGTTCGGTGAGCACGTCGAACCGCGCCGGGGACGGCCGCGGAACCGGAGCGGTGGCCACGAAGTTCGCGATGAGCCGCTTCGTGACCGCGGGGGAGAGCAGCGCTTCGCCGGCGGCGACCACTTCGATGGCGTTGATCAGCTCGGCGGACGGCGCGTCCTTCAACAGGAATCCGCTCGCGCCCGCCCGCAGTGCCTCGTAGACGTAGTCGTCCAGATGGAACGTCGTCAGGACGATCACCTTCGGCTTCGCCTCGTCGCCTTCGAGCAACCGCCTCGTCGCTTCGATGCCGTCCATGACCGGCATCCGGATGTCCATCAGGACGACGTCCGGTCGCGTCGCCAAGGCGGAAATACCCGCGAGCGCCTCGATTCCGTCGCCGGCTTGGCCCACCACGTCCAGCCCCGGCTGCGCGTTCAGCAGGCTGGCGAAACTTTCCCGCACGAGGGCCTGGTCGTCGACGATGAAGACGGTCGTCACGCGTCACTCACCCTCGGGAGATCCAGTTCGACGGCCACGCGGAAACCGCCGTCCGGCCGCGGCCCGGCCTCGTAGGTGCCGCCGATCAGCGTAACGCGTTCGGCGATCCCGGCAAGGCCGGTGCCGTCGCCCGCCGTTGGTGCCGCGGGCCTCGACGGCGCCCCGTTTTCGACGAGGATCGTGAGCGCGTCCGGTTCTCGCCGCACCACGACGTCCACTCCCGCCCCCGGACTGTGCCGGGCCGCGTTGCTCAGCGCCTCCTGCAGGATCCGGTACGCGGCCAGTTCGACCAAGGCGGGAATGCCGTCCCCATCGTCGATCTCCGCCCGGATCTCGATCCCGGACGCCCGGCAGCCGTCGATCAGCGACGGCACCTCCGCGAGCCCGGGCTGCGGCTCGTGTTCCGGTTCGGCGTCGGTGTCGCGCAGCACCCCGACCAGCCGCCTGGCTTCGTCGAGCGCTTCCCTGGCCGCGACCCCGATGGCGTGGAACTCCTCGGCCGCGGCCTCGGACACGTCCGGGACGCGATAGCGCGCGCTGTCGGTCCGCAGCGCGATCAGCGAGAGATGATGGCCGATGATGTCGTGCAACTCCCTGGCGATCAGCGCGCGTTCCTGCAAGGTGGCCCGTTTCGTCCGCTCCTCGACCGTCGTGCGCTCGGCCGCGTCGGCCTGCTCCAGCGCCCGGCGGCGTTGCTGCATCCCGTAGCCGGCCACGATGGTCACGGCCACCACGACCAACGACCACACCAGGGTCTTCGTACCCGCCCGAGGTATCCAGGCGATGCCGACCGCGACGGCGAGTGCCACCGCGATGATCGAAATCCCTATGCCCTGCCCGGGTTTCGTGCGGGCGAGCGTCATCGCGAGCACCGGCAGATAGGGCAGGACCTGTACCTGCAACGGCCATTCCGACAGCGTGGGGCCGAACAGCGCGTAGTCGGCGGGGAAGAGGATCGCGATGATCGCGCTGATCATTCCCGCCGCGGCCACCCGCACGGCGGTCAGCGGGAAGCGGACGACGAGCAACGGCGGCGTGATCTGCAGGATCAGCAGGAAGAAGACCAGCGGCACACTGCCGCCGCCGAGATAGCGCGCCCACGAGCCGTAGGTCAGGCCCAGCAGTACCGCGAGCGCGGAGCCGGCGAGGACGGCCTTGACCCAGGCCGGCCCGCGCCACCAGGCCGACGGCGGTTCGAGATCGGCGTCGCGGCCGGTGAGGAGCGCCCACCCCAGAGAGGCGCCGTACGAGTCCATGGCTCGACGCTAACGACGCCGACGACCGGGCACATCCCCTCCTGGGGGACACCACGAGTCCTCCACGGGGTGTCCGTGGCGCTCGCCGAACTCGCGGTGGCTTTGTGATGCAACCTCGTGCAACTCTTTCTTTCGTGGCCCGGAAGTCGTTTCCTTGTAGGGACTTGGCGCGGCAGCGGAGGACATGTGGGCGAAGCGGTTGCGGGGATCGTGGCGAACCCCGCTTCGGAGCGTGACATCCAGAGCCTGCGTTCGGCACTGAGGGTGGCCGGCGTCGGCCGCGTGATGGTGTGGACCGACGCGGGCAAGATCATCGGCACCGTCCGCCGGATGGTGGACGCGGGTGCGAGCGTGCTCATCTGCCTGGGCAACGCGACCATGATGCGGGCCGCGGCGGCCGCCTGTGGCGACGTCCCGCTGCTGATGCTGCCCGCCGGGGGTGCCGACGAGTCCGCCGTCGCCGGGCTCGCCGCGGGGCTGGTGGCCACCCATCAGGTGGACACGGACCTGGTCACGAACCGCGCCACCGTGCTCGAAGTCGTCACGAAGGCCCGGCGCGAGATCGCGCTGATCGACGTCAGCGTGTGCTCGGAGAGCCGATGGGATCCCGCGTCGCTGACCGAGCTGTACTGCACTTTCGCGGTTCCGGACGGGGTCGGGCTGTCGAGCATCCCAGGACGGCTGTGTCCCAGCCCGAAGTCCACTGTGGACGGTGTCGCGGTCTCGCTCGGACCGGTCGACGAGACGCCGTACGTCGTACAGGCGCCGATCGCGCCCGGCGAGGTGCGGGAGGTGGGCGTACGCGGCTGGAGCGTGCTGGAAGCCGGGGTCCGCGTCGATCTCGCCGCGGGCGGCGGCTCCATCGCGCTGGACGGCCAGCCGCATTTCGTGCTCAAACCAGGAGAGAGCGCTTTCGTCGAGTTGAAACCCGACGGGCCGTGGTGCGTCGACGTCCGCGCCGTGATGGCCGAGGCCACCCGGACCGGCCTGCTGCTCGGCCGGAAACCGACGCCGGCCCTTCCCACGCCCCGCCTGGCGGACGCACCCTTGCCCTAGCCCAGGTCACAGAGACCTTCCGCTCCCCGGCGCACGCGGGCACACTGGCCTGAACAGAGCAGAAGGAGTAGGCCAGGTGCAGCTCGAGGCGGCGCTGCCGGTCGGTGCGGATCCGCGGCGGCACGCGCGTGCCCTCGCCGAAGTGCGCGAGGCCGCGCTCGCCGGGACCACGCTCCCGGGCAGGCCACGTGCGGTGATCGGCGCGTCCTGGCAGCGTATGCGGCGGCTGGGCCTGGACCCGGACCACGGCTCGCCGACTCCTCCGCTCGCCCCGGAACAGCTGGAAGCCCGGCGTCGGGGCAGCGGCCTCGCGACCGTCCTCCCCGCCCTTCGCGGCGGTCTGATCGGCCTCGCCGAGCAGGCCGCGCACATCATGGTCGTCGTCGACGCGGACGGCCGGGTGCTCTGGCGCGACGGCAGCACCGCGGTCCGCCGTCGCGCCGACGGGCTCGGCTTCGTCGAAGGGGCGGACTGGCACGAACCCGCCACGGGCACCAACGCCATCGGGACGGCGCTGGTCGCCAGGCATCCGGTGCAGGTCTACTCGGCCGAGCACTACGTCAGCAACCAGCACGACTGGACCTGCGCCGCCGCGCCACTGCACGATCCGAGGAACGGCAGGCTGCTCGGCGCCGTCGACCTCTCGGGACCGGCTTCCACCGTGCATCCGTCCACCCTCGCCCTGGTCGACGCGGTCGCGAAGCTCGCCGAAGCGCATCTGCGCACCACGCACCTCTCGGATCTCGAACGGTTACGCGGCCTGGCCACGCCCCTGCTCGCCAAGGTGAAGGGCCGGGCGGTCATCACCGACCCGCACGGCTGGATCGCGGCCTCGGCGGGGCTCGTCCCGGTCGGCCGGATCGCGCTGCCGAACGACGCCGCCCCCGGCCGCACCTGGCTGCCGACGTACGGCAACTGCCTGCTGGAGCCACTGCCCGGCGGCTGGCTCGTCCGGCTCACCGAGGAGGAGGACGCGTCGCCGACCCGGGTCGTGCTCGATCTGAGGTCGTCGCGGGAAAGCACGCTGCGCGTCTCGGGCGCGGCAGGCACCTGGTCGCATCGGCTGAGCCCACGGCACGCGGAGATGCTGTACGTCCTCGCGCGCCATCGTCAGGGGAGGTCGGCCTCGGAACTGTCGCTCGACCTCTTCGGCGACGCCGGGCGCACCGTCACCGTCCGCGCGGAGATGTCCAGGATGAGGCGGCATTTCGGCGGGTTCCTGCTGGCCAGGCCGTACCGGTTCGACGACGACGTCGAGGTCGTCGTCGAGCGGCCCGCCGACGGCGACGTCCTGCCGCACTCCGTCGCGCCCGCCGTCCGGGCTTGACCTTCGGTGTGCGCAATCGTGCGGTACGGCCCGGAGATCACGTGCCGATGACACACCCTGGTGTCACTGGCTGCGCTGATCCCGACTCGGATACCTTCTTTGCGGATAGAGCCAATGGGGAGGATCGGCGATGACGAGCACTGTGACCCGGCCGGGGAGCCCCGCGCCACCCCCCGCGCCGGAAGGCCGCGGCGGGATCGCCGGGCTGCTCGAGCTGCCGGGGAACGGGATCCGCGCGATCGTCCGCTCCGCGGCGACCACGCCGGGCAGGTTGTCGGTGATCGCGATCGGGCTCGTCCTGCTGTCGCTGGTCGCCGGGCTGTTCGGCACGCTGGCGGCACAGGACAAGAAGGACACGATCAACGGCCTGATCGACCACCGCGAACCGCTGGCCGCCGCCGCGCAACAGGTCTATCGCGCGCTTTCGGACGCCGACGCGACGGCCGCCAGTTCGTTCCTCTCCATCGGCACCGAGCCGCCCTTGATGCGCCAGCGGTACGACCGCGACATCGCGGAGGCCGGCGCGGCGCTGGCGAGGGCGGCATCGGACTCGTCCGGCGCGGGCAAGGCGGCCGAGCAGATCAACATCCTCGGCCGCGAAATCCCCGTCTACACGGGACTGATCGAGACCGCACGCGTCTACAACCGGCAGGGTTATCCCGTCGGTGCCTCGTATCTGCGCGAGGCGTCCGAACTGATGCGGGCGAAAATCCTTCCCGCCGCACAGGATCTCTACCGGACCGACACCGACCGGCTCGCCGCCGAACAGGACGACGCGACCGGATTCCCTTGGCTGGCAACGGCTTTGATGCTCGCCCTGCTCGCCGCGCTGATCGTCACCCAGGTGCACCTGACGCGGAAGACCAACCGGTTGCTGAACGTCGGGCTCGTCGTCGCGACCGCGTCGGTGGTGGTCGCCCTGCTGTGGGGCGCGGTCGCGCTGATCGTGCAGAGCACCCTCGTCGGCAGCGGTGAGGAAGACGGCTCGCACCAGGTGGACGTGCTCGTCCGGGCGAGGATCGCGGCGCTGCAGGCGCGCGCCGACGAAACGCTGACCCTCGTCGCCCGCGGCGACGGCGCGGCGTACGAAAAGAACTTCGGCGATCTCGCCGCGCAACTCGGCGGGACGGACGGCCAAGGCGGTCTGCTGGGCGAGGCCCGCGGACTCGCGGCGGGCGGCGCGGCCGCGGAGAAGGTGGACGCGGCCATCCAGGCGGCGTCGGCGTGGTTCAAGGCGCACGGCGAGGTACGGCGGCAGGACGAAGACGGCTTCTACCAGGACGCCGTCGCCACGGCCACCCGCGACGACAAGAAGGACAGCGCGGCCGGGGCGTTCCTGCGGCTCGACGAGAACCTGGTGGCCGCGATCAACGTGGGACGACAGGAATTCCTCGACGACACCCGCGGCGCAGACCGCGCCCTGACCCTGCTCGCGCCGGGCATCGCGGTGCTGGCGGTGCTGGCGGCGGCGGGGTCGGCCCTGGGAATCCGTGAACGGCTGAGGGAGTACCGGTGATGCGGAACGGTCTGCGAACGGCCGTGCTCGGCGCGGTTTTGGTGCTGGCGACGGCTTGTGGCAGCGCAGGGGCGCCGGTCGACCCGGCACCCGTCGGCGACGTCGCGCCGCCGCTGCCCGCGAACGTCGGCGGCGCCGACAACGCCGGCGGTGGCGGAACGACCGACACGAGCTGCAACCCGTTGGCCAGCCTGCGGCCGACCAGCGGCACGTCGATCACCAGCGGATCGACGATGGCGAAGATCAAGGAGAACGGCAAGCTCGTCGCGGGCGTCGACCAGACGACGTTCCTGTTCGGCTTCCGCAATCCGACGTCGGGCCAGCTCGAAGGTTTCGACATCGACATGGTCAACGAGATCGCGAAGGCGATCTTCGGCAGCGCGGAAGGCCGCGTCCAGTTCCGGGCCATCCCGTCGAAACTGCGGGAAGAAGTGCTCGAGAAGAAGCAGGTCGACATCGTGGTGCGGACGTACAGCATCACCTGCAGCCGGCTGAAGAAGGTCAATTTCTCGACCGCTTATTACCAAGCGGGGCAACGGATCCTGGTCGAATCCGGCTCGAAGGTCGGGCAGCTTTCGGACCTCGCCGGGCGGCGGGTGTGCGCGACCAAGACGTCGACCTCGCTGACGAAGATCGCGGCGGATCCGTCGAAGCCGGTGCCGGTCTCGGTGGACAACTGGTCGGACTGCCTGGTGATGCTGCAGCAGAAGCAGGTCGAGGCGGTGTCGACGGACGACGTCATCCTCGCCGGGATGCTCGCGCAGGACCCGACGCTGAAGATCGTGGGGGACCGGTTCACCGAGGAGAACTACGGCATCGGTATCCCGAAGGAGAACGAGGACATGGTGCGGTACGTGAACGCCGTGCTGGAGAACGTCCGCGGTGGCGCGTGGCAGGCGATCTACGCCAAATGGATCGGGAACAAACTCGAGGGCGGGACACCGCCGTCGCCGGTGTACAAATGAGAACGGGCCGTTCGGGATTCGCTCCCGAACGGCCCGCTTCGTCTTACGGGGATTTGTCGCCGATCACCGGCGGCACCGGCTTCATCTCGCCGTCGTAGCCGCCGAACAAGACGTCGGCGTCTTCCTCCTGCAGGTAGTTCGGGGCCTTCTTTTCCTTGTCCTCTTCCTTCTGCCCCTTGCCACCGGGCGCGCCGGCCCCCATCGGTCCGTGCCCGCCGCTCTTGCCCGCCGCGGCCGCGCCACCCCGGGTGACGCGCTCCTCCGGCAGCTTGCCCGACCCGGACCCGCCGCCCTTGCCCGCGAGCTTCTCGGCGTCACCGGCCGAAACCTTGCCACCAGCGAGCCGCTCGGCGACGTTGCCGGACCCGCCGTTGCGCCCGAACCCGCCACTGGTCAACCGGTTCGCCGCACTGCCGCCCGGCCCGCTCGTCGTCCGGCCGGGCTTGCCGCGATACTGCTCGCTGCCCAGCCGCCCGAGCCCGGTCGGACCAGGCCCGTTCATCGCCGCCAAACCCGGCCCCGGCCCCGGCCGGAACGACCCCGGCGGCCCGCTGACCGGCTGATTGGGCCCCGGCACGCCGGTGTGCCCGCCGCCCGTGGTGATCCCGGGCCCCGGCGTCGGCCCGCTCGGACCACCCGGCACTCCTGGCCCTGGACCACTGTTGGGCCCAGGCCCCGGCCCGCCGCTGAAGCCCCTGGGCTCGGTGCCCCCGGAAAACCCGGACGCCGTCGTCGACTCGCCCATCTCCGGCGGCGGGGCGAAGGTGGGCTGCTTGGAATTGACGTCGAAGAGCGACTGGTCGTAGTTGTGCATCACCTGCGCGGCCTGCTGATGCGCCTGGAACGACTGCTCCTGCTTGGCCGAGATGTTGCCGACCGTGTCCACCGCGCCGGCGAGATTCCCCGTCGCGAGCTGGTTGAGGGCGTTCTTGTACTCGGCGTTGCGGTCGAAGGGGATCTCTTCGGGCATGGAGTTCTTCGCGGAGGTGGCCGCTGCGGCGGACTGGGAGAAGCGGTTGGAGGCCAGGTAAGCGCCGTCGCCCGCGGTGTCGGCCCACTTGCCCAGACTCTTGAAGAACCCGTGCGCGGCCTCCGCGGAGGTCCCCTGCCAGTGGGCGCCTTCTTTACTGGCGGCGGAGCTGAGTGCGCTGCTGAAGGTGTTCAGCGCGTCACCCTGCTTGTTCCAGATCTCGCCCTTTTGGTCGATCTTCTCGGCGGAGAGGTTGTCGGTGACCATGCCGATCAGGTCGCGGTGCGAGTTGCCCTCGTAGCGTTGGTTCGAGGACCCGAGCCCGGCCCGGAACTGCTGGCCTTGGGCGAGGGATTCGGCCTGCTCACCCGAATACTGGGCGGCCTTCGCCTCCGCTGTCAGCCGTGCGGTCACGGCGTTGCCGCCTGGCCCCTGGTTGACCTCGTCGTAGGTCTCCGCGTAGCGCTTTCCCTCATACGTCCGGCGCGCTTTGCCGTCGAGGTTCATCGCGGAATCGACCTTGTCCTGACCGGCGTTGTCCGCCATGGTCCCCTCCCTGTTCTGGTCAGCTGCCTTGGGGAAGCTTCGGTGCGATCTGCTCGGCGATGGACTTCGCGTCCGTGCAAGCCTGTTCAGTCGTGCCGCTGTTCGAAAGGCCGAGATTCACCGTCGCCCGGGCCTTCTCGGCAACGGCGATCCCGATCAGACAGGCGCCCTTGCCCGCGCTTCCAGGCAGCTCGACCGCCTTGCGGCCGGCGACGGTGATCTGGTTCATCTCCCCGGTGTCGGTCTTCAGCTCCGTGATTCCCGCATTGGGCACGAGGTAGACCGCTACCGTCCCGTATCGCGGCTTGCTCGAACCGCAACCGTTGTCACTCTCGTACGTCTCGGCCGCGGGAGGATCGAATCCCAGTGAAGAAGCGATCGGCTCAAGCAGATCGCATGCCTTCAAATCACCGAAGGCATCTTGGGGGGAGGCGCTGGAGCCTTGGCCGGATGTTGACGGCGCGGGAATCGACGGAGTCGGATTTCCGGGTTTCTCGGTCGTGCACCCCGCAAGGGCGAGTGGTAGGGCTGCGAGCGCGATCAGAAGAGAACGCTTCGGAAACTTGGCACCGTACTGGCTCATCTAGTAGATTTCCTTGCCGATATCGGACAGATCCTTGCTGGCCGCATGGTCACTGGACTGATATTTTGCCGATCGCGGTGTCGATTGCCGCTTGTGCGCGTTCGACGATGGTGGGCGGCTTTCGCCTCCGCTGTCAGCCGTGCGGTCACGGCGTTGCCGCCTGGCCCCTGGTTGACCTCGTCGTAGGTCTCCGCGTAGCGCTTTCCCTCATACGTCCGGCGCGCTTTGCCGTCGAGGTTCATCGCGGAATCGACCTTGTCCTGACCGGCGTTGTCCGCCATGGTCCCCTCCCTGTTCTGGTCAGCTGCCTTGGGGAAGCTTCGGTGCGATCTGCTCGGCGATGGACTTCGCGTCCGTGCAAGCCTGTTCAGTCGTGCCACTTGACAGAGTCACGCTCACCGTGGCCCTGGATTTGTCCGTGACCGAAATTCCGATCAGGCAATTCCCTTTACCGCCGCCGCCGGAAATTTCTACAGCCTTCTTTCCTGTCACACTTGTCTCAGTGGTCTGCCCGCCGTCCGGTTTCAGGTCGGAAATGCCGGCGTTCTCGACCAGGTAGGTGGTGGCGGTGCCATAGCGTGGCTTGTTGGCGCGGCAGCCGTTGTCGCTTTGGTAGGTCTCCGGGGCTGCCGGACTGAACCCCTTCTCGCTGGTGACGGGTTCCAGGAGATCACATGCCTTCAAATCGCCGAAAACCCCTTCGGCGGGAGGTGCTGTCTGTGGTCGACTGGAGGTGCCCGCGGTTGCCGTCGGTGTTCCGGTTTTCGCCGAGGTGCATCCGGAAACAGTCAGCAGGGAGATGGGCAGGAAGAGAAAGGCGGCAGTTCTATTGACCCGGCGGGCGGTTATGCGCATCTAACCGAAATCCTTGTTGAGGTTAGACAGGTCGACACTCGCGGCGTGATCGCTCGACTTGTATTTGCTTATGGCGGTGTCGATTGCGCCGCAGGCGCGCTCGACCACGTTCTGAAGCGTTTCGAGTTGCGTTTTGGCGGACTGATCGTCACCTGAAGCGACCAAGCTCATGTGCTGGGCGACCTCGCCCGCGTACGGGCTCGCTCCGAGCTCGGGAGAATTCGCCAGACTGTCGAAGTGGATCTTGTTGCCGGTCCAACTGTCCAGGTAGTCGTTGAGCGCGGTCTTGTAGGCCTCGCCCATCTCAGGGCTGACCGCGAACCGCCCCTCGTTCGCGGCCTTCACCATCGCGTCGGCCTGCGCCGAGAAGTCACCCAAGATGTCCGAGAAGTTGCCCGGCGGTCCGCCGGTGCCGTCCGTCATGGTCTCTCCCCTGTACCAAGTCCCGGTTACTCGTAGCGCTCGTCAGGTCACGATATCAGCGGAAACGGCCTCGAAGGCCGCCTTCCGGCGAGGATCACGCGCTGCCGACGCGGGCGGCTTCGACCAGGTCGTGGACCCATCGCGCCAGGTGAGAGCCACTCGTCGGGGTGAACGTGCGGCGGACTTCGCCGTCGGGGAAGCGGTCGGTGGTGAGCATGAAGCGGCCCTGAAGGCTGTCGAACCATTGGACGCTCTTCTGCTGCGGTTTACCCCGATCGTCGCGCAGGGTGACGCTGATCGTGCCCAGCCGCGCGAGCGGGTGTTCGAAGAAGCGGGCGGCCGCGCCCAGGCGGAGGTTGTTCGGGTCCTCGTCGAACGGGTCGTCCGGTCGTTTGGCCGGGGGGAGCGTGCTGGACGTCGTCACCCGACCGGGGAACGGCGGCAGGGACGGCAGATAGCCGAGCAGCGTCGTGACGACCTGTTCGGGGTAGACCGGCTCGAAGAGGATGTCGAAGCCGCGCTGCTGGCTCACGATGCCCAGGCGGCTGTTCCACGCACCCCGATAGAGGTATTCGGCGTCCTCCTCCACCTCGTGCGCCTCCATGGTGAGGACGAAGTCCCCGGTGGCCCAGAGCCGGAGGGATTGTTCGTAGTCGCGCAGGAGTTCGCGGCCGCGGGCGAAGCCTCGGTCGGCCAGCCCCGCCCAGATCTCTTCGCAGTGCCGCTCGCGTTCGGTGATGGTGGTTCCGACGGTCGGGATCTCGAAGGGCAGCACGAATCTGCCGAGCCCGAGTTCTTCGAGTACGACGTCGAGCTGGGCCATCGACATCGAAAATGACGCAGGCACCCGGTCCTCCCCCTCATCACCTGCTGAATCGGTTCTCTCCCGCACCGTAGCGGGTTCGACCCGGCGCGGGCACGACCTGGGCGCTCACCCCCTAAGATCTGGGGTGACGTGGTCGCGGGGGATTTCGGGAGGTACCAGTGTCGGAAGAGCCGCGCCGTCCTCGGCACGCAGCGCCGGACGACGCCACGCCGGAGCGTGAGGCGGAGTCCGCGTCCTGGACGCCGCCGGCGCCGGTCCGCTGGGAAACGCCCGAACCGTCCATTTCCGGCAGGCTCGATCTCGCCGAGCCGTCGCGGCCCAAGCCGAAGCCCCAGCCGGAGACGGACGCCGAGCGCACGATCTATCACGCGCCCGTCCAGCGTCCGCAGACTCCGCCGCGCGGCCAGCAGCGGCCGATCCCCGGCGCCGAGGATCCGACGCGTCCGCCGGGCGACATGGCCCCGGTGAGCCCGCAGACCCAGGTCGTCCGCCCCGCGTGGCAGGCACCCGCCGACGCGCCGCAGCCGACCAGCGTGCTCTCCTCGCCGGCACCGGAGACGCAGAGCATCATGCCGCCGACGCCGCGCGTCGACAACGGGCCCGGGCCGCTGCCGGACCCGGGCACGGAAAGCGTCCTTCCCGAACGTTCCAGCGAAAGCCGGGGAACCGGCACCGGCACCGGGTCGGGCAGCCACGGCACCGGAACCGGGACCGGGACGGGTTCGTTCCCCGGAACCGCACGCCGGACGTCGTCCCGCACGTCGCGTCGCGGCCGTCTCGGCGCCGGGCTCGTCGACGTCCCGCAGGTGCCGTACCGCGACCCGGCGTCCGCCGTCCTCGAGAACCCGATGGTGGCCGAGGAGAAACGCTTCTGCGGCAGCTGCAGTGCCAAGGTCGGCCGCGGCAAGGACGGCAAGCCCGGTTCGCCAGAGGGCGAATGCGAGAAGTGCGGGAACCCGTTCTCCTTCGTCCCGAAGCTGCGGCCGAACGAGATCGTCGGCGGCCAGTACGAGGTGCTCGGCGCGCTCGCGTACGGCGGCCTCGGCTGGATCTACCTCGCGCAGGACCACAACGTCAGCGACCGCTGGGTGGTGCTCAAGGGCCTGATCGACACCGGCGACGCCACCGCGATGGCGGCCGCCGCCAACGAGCAGCGGTTCCTCGCCGAGGTCGAGCACCCCAACATCGTCAAGATCCACAACTTCGTGCAGCACCCGGACGGCGACACCGGCAACTCGGTCGGCTACATCGTCATGGAGTACGTCGGCGGTCAGTCCCTGCGCCAGCTCGCGCTCGCGCACCACCGCGAGACCAAGCGCCCGGAGCCGCTGCCCATCGGCCAGGTGATCGCCTACGGGCTCGAGATCCTGCCCGCCATGGGCTACCTGCACGGCCAGAACCTGCTGTACTGCGACCTCAAGCCCGACAACGTCATCCAGACGCACGAACAGCTCAAGCTGATCGACCTCGGCGCGGTCCGCCGCATCGACGACTACGAGAGCCCGCTGTTCTTCACCACCGGCTACAGCGCGCCCGAACTGGCGACGCACGGCGCTTCGGTGGCATCGGACCTGTACACGGTCGGCCGCACGCTCGCCGTGCTCAGCTTCGAATTCTCCGGCTACACCAGCAAGTACAAGACGACCTTGCCCGGCCCGGACGTCGTGCCGCTGTTCGCGCTCTTCGGTTCGTACTACCGCTTCCTGAAGCGCGCGACGCACACCGACCCGGACCGCCGGTTCATCGCGGCCGAGGACATGGCCGACCAGCTGACCGGCGTGCTCCGCGAGATCATGGCGCTGGGCACCGGGAAACAGCGTCCTGGCGCGTCGACCGTCTTCGGGCCGGAGACCCGCACGTTCGGCGTCGACATGGTCGTTCCGGAACACGGCGGGAGCGTGCCGCTGCCCGATCCGGGCGAAGTGGTCGCGGGGCTCCCGATCCCGCAGGTCGACACGGACGACCCGGCGGCCGGTGTGCTGGCCTCGACGGTCGCGCTCGATCCCGCGGGCGCGATCGAGTCGCTGTCCGGGGCACCGCGCGAGTCGATCGAGGTCCGGCTGCGCATCGTCCGTGCCCGGATCGAGCTCGGCGAGCTGGTCGAGGCGCAGCGGCAGCTGCAGGCCGCGCAGTACCTCGCGATCAAGGCCGGTTTCCCGCACGACTGGCGGATCGACTGGTACCGCGGCCTGATCGAGCTCGCGGGCGGACGGTCCCGCGTCGCGCACGTCGCGTTCGAAGCGGTGTACGACGACCTGCCCGGCGAGATCGCGCCGAAGCTGGCCTTGGCCGTCAGCGCGGAAGGGGTCGGGGACTACTTCGGCGCCGCGCGCTACTACGAGCTGGTGTGGCGAACGGACCGCTCGTACGTCAGCGCCGCCTTCGGGCTCGCTCGCGTGTACCTCGCGCAAGGCGCCAGGGCCAGCGCGATCGAGGTGTTGGAAGCCGTCCCGGCGTCGTCGTCGCATCACGTCGCCGCGCAGGTGGCCGCGATCAAGATCAAGACCAGGATCAACGGCGGCGGCAAGGATCCGGTGATGGTGTCGGAGCGCGACCTCGTCGACGCCTCGACGCGTTTGGAGCGCCTGCAGCTCGACGCCGAACGCCGCACTCGTTTGTCGGCGGAGGTCCTCGAAGCGGCGTACGGCTGGCTCAACTCGCAGAACCAGCCGACACCGGGCGCGAAGGTCCTGGGCTGTGCCTTGGAGGAACGAGACCTGCGGTTCGGGCTCGAGCGCTGCTATCGGACGTTGGCGCGGTTGGCCGGATCGGTCGACCAGCGGGTCGAACTCGTCGACAAGGCGAACGCGATCCGGCCGCGAACCCTCACCTAGCCCCGCATTTCGTCCTCTGAACGCGGTAGTTGGGCGTACGAACCACCGCATTCAGAGGACGAAATGCTCAGGGGTTGATGTCCCACTCGCGGGCGCGCTTGGCCTTTTCGTGTGCGGCGGCGAGCTTCTGCAGCGCCTCGGGGTCTCCGTGGGTGCTGAAGTGCTCGAACTCCACCCGCACGAACAACGCCCGCGCGCGCACCGCGACAGGGCCGTCTTCGGCGTCCAGCCGGCCGTCGGCGCTCACGTAGATCTTCCGGCCGGCGATGCCGTCCAGTTTCGTGGCGATGTACAGGGTCGAGCCGACCGGAACCGGCCGGAGGAAGTCCGTCTCCAGTTTCCCGGTGACGGCGGGGCGACGCAGCAGGTTGCCGACGGTCGAGCCGAGCGCCTCGTCGAAGGCGCATGCCAGCAGACCGCCATGGGCGAGGCCGGGCGCACCCTGGTGGGCGGAGGTGACGGTGAACTTGGAGTACACCGTCGTCCCTTCGCCCACCGTCGAATGCAGGTGGAGCCCGGCCTCGATCTCGTCGCCGCACCCGAAACACTCACCGAAGTGGATGCCGAGGTGGCTGCCCTGCTTGGGGGCTTCCGGGTGGACGGTCGCCGGTTCGACTTCGACCGGCGGCCACGGCTGCGAGATACGGCTCATGGAAAGACGTTAACTCGCCGGTAGCTCCGAAGCGCCGCCGGGAGTGGCCGTTTCCGGTTTCCGGCGCCGCGCGATCCGCGAGTTCACGATGCCGCGCAGCGACACCCCGGCCGTTTCGGGCAGCAGCAGGATCGGGATGGCCGCGATCGCCGCCGCGCCCATCAGGTAGTACGCGGGCCACAGGTTGTCACCCGTATTGGTCACCAGGCTGCCGATGATGTACGACGCCGTGCCGCCGAACGCCGCGGTGGAAACGCTGTAGCCGATGGAGAAACCGCTGTAGCGTTCCTGGGTCGGGAACATCGCCGGCAGCGTCGCCGCGAGCACGGCGAGGATCAGCACCAGCGGCACCGCGATCATCACCAGGCCGAGCATGAGCTGCCAGGCGTTCCGGTCGTCCGCGGCCGCGCCCATCAGCGAGAACGCCGGGATCGGCAGCACCAGGAAGCTCGCGCAGCACGTGATCAGGATGGGTTTTCGCCCGATGCGGTCGGACAGCATGCCGACCGGCACGATCAAGATCAGCATCAACCCGATGGTGGCCAGGATGATGAGCAAGGGTGTGTGCCCGCTGAAGCCGACCACGTCCTTGAGATACGTCTCCAGGTAGGTGATCACGATGTAGTCGGCGACGTTCAGCATCACCACGATGCCGATCAGGTGCAGGATCGACGTCCAGTGCTTCTTGAGCAGCGCCTTCAGCGGCGACTTTTCGACCTGGTTCTTCTTCTCGATCTCCTGGAACAGCGGAGTGTCCTCCAGCTTGTTCCGCAGGTACAGACCGACGATGCCGAGCGGGCCCGCGATCAGGAACGGCAGGCGCCAGCCCCATTCGCGCATGGCCTCGTCGCCGAGCACGACGGTGAAGATCGTGACGAAGCCGGCGCCCATCGCGAAGCCGACGAGCGTGCCGAATTCCAGCCAGCTGCCCCAGAAACCCCGGCGCCGGGCGGGCGCGTACTCCGCGATGAACGTCGCCGCACCGCCGTACTCACCGCCCGCCGAGAAGCCTTGGATGGTGCGCAACAGGATCAGCAGGACCGCCGCGGCCGGGCCGATCGTCGCGTAGGACGGCAACAGACCGATGATGAACGTCGACCCGGACATCAGGATGATCGTCAGCGCGAGAACCTTCTGGCGCCCGATCTTGTCGCCCAGCGGACCGAACACGAAGCTGCCGAACGGCCGGACGATGAACGTGATCGCCAAGACCGCGAAGGTCGCCAGCGCGCCTTCGGAAGTGCTCGACGCATTGAAGAAGACCTGCCCCAGAATGGCCGGCATGAAGCCGAAAACGCCGAAGTCGTACCACTCGATGCAGTTACCCATCGCCGCCCCGGCGACGGCCTTTCTGATCTGTTCAGGTGGGGCCTCCGCCGGTTCCCCTTTTTCCTGATGTGACGCGCTCAGCGCCTCTTCGGCCATGGGTTTGACCTCCCGACCCACCCGTTTACTTACCCATCGTCGAGGGTTTGTTCCCTCGACCGTAGGGGTTCAAACGTCCGGGTTCAGCGCTTTGGATCGGTCGTGCGAGGGCCGTTCCCCCAATACGGTGACGAACCACCAGGTGAAGCCGATGTCGGAGAATTTCCGATTACTTTGGGTCACACTTCGGGAATCGGACGTTCCGGACGGGAGATCAGCGGGTCGTGGCCGTCGTCGGAGGCTCGCTCGGCTGCTTCGTCGGCGTGGGCGCGCGATGGGGACCGGTCGTCGTCCGGCCGGGTGGGAGAGACCTCGGCGTCGAACGCTGCTGATCGGTCGTCGGCGCGGAAGCGGGTGGAGCCGGCGTCCCGGGAGTGACCTCCGCCCGCGGGGGCGACTCGGACGGTGCGGGGGAGACCGGTGACGGGGCGATCGTCGACAGACCCGGCCCGGCGGGTTGAACCGGCGCGGGCCCCTCGCCACCGCGACCGCCGACGGCGATCGCGCCGAACACGATCACCGCGATCGTCGCCAGCGAACTGCCCGCCACGGCCAGCCGCTTGCGTCGTCGCCGGATCCGGCCACCCCGCTCGATGATGTCCGCCGCCCGGATGCCCAGCGGGGGACCGCTCGCGCCGTGCGAAAGCACGCCTTTGATGTCCTCGTCCATCTCCTCACCTCCCATCGTCGTGCGCTCCGCTCAAGGCCAGCTCACTGAAATGCGGACCGAGCCGTTTACGCAGGGTCGCCAGACCCCGCGCACCCTGGCTCTTCACGTTCCCGGTGCTGCAGCCCAGCGCCGTGGCCGTCTCTTCGACGCTGAGATCTTCGAAGTACCGCAGGACAAGGACGGCCCGCTGCTTCGGGGCGATGCCGGACAGGGCGTGCCTGACCAGCATCTCCTGTTCCGTGCCGTTGGTTTCGCCCGGGACGTCGGGAAGGGCGTCCGTGAGCTTCTCCCGTTTGCGCCAGACGCGCCGATGCTCGGAGAGGAACGTCCGCAGCACGATCTTGCGCGCGTAGCCGTCGAGCGCGTCGTGCCGGGAGAGCCTCGGCCAAGCCAGATACAGCTTCAGCAGCGCGGCCTGGGTGATGTCCTCGGCCTGATGCCAGTCGCCGCACAGGAGGTACGCGGTGGCACGCAGGCTGTGCGCGCGCTCGTCGAAGTACCGGGCGAACTCGCCGTCCCACGGCGAGCCCGTCCCGGTCTTCGACGAGCGGCTCGGCGTCACCTAGTTACCGGCTCCTTCGACGATGGCGGGGAGGTGCAGATCCCCGGTCGGCCCGGCGGGAACGGCCTTGGGCACGCGGTGCTCGCCCGGCGCGGCGACGGCGGGGGTCTGCGGGAGGCTCCGCGGCGGGGCGGTCGTGGCGCGGGGCGGCTCCGCCGGCCGCGTGGTGGTGGGCTCCTTGGCCGGCGGCTGGGGCGCCTGAGTGGCCGTCGGCGACGGCGCGCTCTGATCGGCCGACGCCAGCGACGTGGTCGCGAAGGCGGCGCCGCCCGCCAGCAGCAGCGCGCCGAGAGTGAGAGCGATACGAGTACGCAAGTGTGTCTCCTCGATCCGGGCGCCGCTCATTGACCGCGGCGCCTTACGTCGTTAGACATGCGTCCCGCCCCAGGCAGGGTTGCAGTGACTTTTCGCGCGCTGACGGAAAAATTTCGCCGGGCGCTCGACCGCAGGTCAGCGAGGGTAGTTGCCTCGGCGCCCGGCAAAACTTTTCCGTGGCCTTCGGCCAAGAGCGGCGCGCGGGGTGAAGTCTTCCCGTCGCGCTGACGCGCTCCCGGAAGACGCGTCCCTCGCCCAAGCACGAACGGCCGGAGACCACAGGGGGTCTCCGGCCGCCCGGTTTCATGGAGGTCCGTCAGCGCAGGGCAGACAAGCCCTGCCACTCTTCCCAGGAGTAGGTCCAGTCGCTGTAGTCGCGCGCCCGGTTGATCTTCTGGGTGCTGCCCTCGATCTCGACCGGATCCCCGACCAGGGCGCCGTCCATGTACGCCTTGGCGTTCGCCGGCGCCAGGTTCACGCAGCCGTGCGAGATGTTCTTCTTGCCCTGCGCCCAGATCGAAGGCGCGTAGCCGTGGATGAACTCGCCGTTGGTCGAGAACCGCACCGCGGACGGCACGACGATGTTCTCGTAGTCGTAGCGCTCGTTGGTCATCGAGTACGTGTCGTGCTTGGACATCACCACGTGCGTGCCGCTCGGCGTGACACGGCCCGGGTCGGCGTCGAGGCCGTAGCTGGCCGGGTAGTCCGCGATCTGCTGCCCGTCGCGGATCACGAGGAGCCGGTGGGTCTGGGTGTTGCCCTTGACGATCTGCGAGCGGCCGATCGTGAAGCTCGCCGAGCGGTCTTCCTTGCCGTACACGCCTTCGCCGATCTTGACGCCGTAGATCTTGGCGTTGAACTTCACCGTGGTGCCGGGCTGCCAGTAGGCCTTCGGCCGCCAGTGCACCGAAGTGTCGTCGTGGACCCAGGCCCAGGAACCCTCGGTCTTCGGCGTGGTCTCGACCGACAGCGCCTTCTCGACCGAGGCCTTGTCGGTGACCTTGCTCGGGAACGTCAGCGTGATCGGCATGGCGATGCCGTACGTCTGCCCGTCGAAGACGTTGATGTTCGCGCCCACCTGCTTGCGCGGCTTGACCGTGGTGAAGGCGCCGCCGATGTCGACGGGTTTGCCGTCGGTGCCGGTGGCCTTGCCGGACCACGTGTAGGACTTGCCGTAGCCGAGCTGCTCGGTGGTGGACCAGCTCTTCTTGTCCTCGGACGGCTGCCCCGCGACCTGCTTGCCGTCGGGATTGGTCAGCACGACCTGATCGAGCGTGCCGTCGGCGACGCTGACCTTGATGGGCTGCCCCGGCGCGACGTCCTGCGCGCCCGCGGCGGGCTCGTACGTCAGCTTGGCAGGCGCGGGCGCCTTGCCGCCGGTGTCGCTGCTGACCGGCCCGCCGCCGTCCGGCCCGCTGGCCGACACGGTCGGCTCGCTGCTGCACGCCCCCAGCGTCAGAACGGCCACCAACCCCAGTGCCGCGATCGCCGCCCGGCGGCGCGCGGTTTCCGTGAACCTCAAAGCTTCCCCTTTGCTCCCCTGTACACCGACCATGACGTCCGGACAGCCCCGTAAGTTGATCCCATCGAGAGTGATGCGAGTCACAATCGGGTGGATCGTAGTTCACGATCGGGGCATGGCCGACTTCGGTCCGTGTCCGGCGATGACCTGAGGTCGGCGTGCGGCGACAGGCTAGCGAGGGGGTCCGACAGAAGCCGGATCGGTATACGACGTTCCGGTGACCTTGGTACTTGGGGGTGCCCAGAGTCCGATCACGGGCTTCAAATATGGCCAGATCCCGGTACGCTGCCATCAGGCCGTCGTTTTGCGTGTTCGTGGCTTCACACTCGCGGAACTTCTGACGCGAGCCATGAGCCGGTGACGCGCTCTTCGCTCGACTCGTTGGAACCGCCCGGGACGGTCTGGGTGTCGCTTCGGAGGCACTCGAAGCGGATGTGCAACGAGGAGTACAGCGGTGGCGCAAGGCACTGTGAAGTGGTTCAACGCGGAGAAGGGCTTCGGCTTCATCGCGCAGGATGGCGGCGAGGGCGACGTCTTCGTTCACTACTCGGAGATCGAGGGTCGCGGTTTCCGCACGCTCGAGGAGAACCAGCGAGTGGAGTTCGAGGTCGGTCAGGGCCAGAAGGGCCCGCAGGCCCAGAAGGTCCGCGCGATCTGAGTCCGCCCTTCAGGCGTTGCTCAGACTGATCGGAAAAGCCCCCGGCGATCTCGCCGGGGGCTTTTCCCTTTGCCGCTCAAGCTTCTTCTGATGTGCTGTTCCGTTCCGGGGCGACGGGTCAGCGGGGGACGGGCTGCTCCCACGCGTTGGCGTCGAAGCGGAATTCGTCGGTGTGGGCTTCCTCGTGGCGGCGCTGCTGGGCCGAGTTGGCCTGCGACTCCCACGAAAGGCGCTCGAGGATCCATTCCTGCGCCAGCGCCTGCGGCGACAGGTTGCGCTCGGCCGCGGCGTCCTTGAGCTGTTCGCAGGCGATGAGGTTCATCCGCAGCTGGAAGACCTGCGCTTCGCCGAAACGCTTGCCGGTGCCGGTGCTCTCCGGGTCGTTTTCCGGGGCGAGGGCACGAAGGTAGCTGGTGAGCTCCGTGTCTTCGACGACCGCTTCGGCCTCCTTGGTGGGGGAGTTGCGGTGACGACCGGGGTTGACCGGCTTCAAGTTCGTGCGGCTGCCGCTACGACGGCTGAGGGAAGGAAGGGGCACCGGGCCACGATAACGGTTCGGTCTCGGCAAACCAACCACAGTGAGCCACGACACACCCAATTTCTTGTCTCGAATGGCCCAGCACCGACAGGAAAACCTTTTCTCGTGATCACAAACCGCAACCGGAAGACGAATGATCAACAGGACCGGTCCTGGGCTGCCAACCGCCGCCGCAAGGAACCTGGGGTCTGGGGGTGGCCCCCAGAAAACGGAGCGACCCCCGCGCCAGGGGGAGGAACGCGGGGGTCGGAGGGGATCTCCACAGGCGCTGACCGGGGGTGTGTCAGCAAATCGATTGTTGCACGGTTTCCTGAGAAGGGCGAGTGGGCGCGGGCAGAATTCCGGTCAGGGCGCCACCTCTGGTTCGCCTGTGGTTCATGTGGCGCGGGTGTGCGCGTGATCGCTCTGCGTTGTGCGGAGCGTGGCGACAGGTTCACTCTCCGGGGGGCTGTGTGTCGCGGCCGGCTCTGGCTAGCCTCGCGGCCAAGCTGTTCGTTGGCCGTCTGGAGGAACCATGGGTGGGTCTGTGGAAGTGCGACAGTTCCTCCTTCGGTACGAAGGTGCCGATGGGGGAAGCTCGACGACGTTGGCCGGTGGTCTGCCGGCACAGCGCACGGGTCAGGGAGACGCCCAGCGGGTGTCCGACGACCAGGTGCGGCGTGCCCGGCTGGCGGTGGCCAACGGGGCGCTGGGCGTCGATGACTGTGTCCAGTTGCTGGACATGCTGGGGTTGACGCTGGACGAGGACGGGCAGGCGCCCGTCCAGCGCTGAGTTCGTTCGTTCACGAGGCCCGGTCGCGCGGGGTGTGCCGCGCGACCGGGCCTTCGTTCGTCCTCGACGACCGTCCGTCAGTTGTGTAACACTGTTATCAAACAACTGGCGGGAAGGTGTGGCGACATGGCCGACGAAGCGGCGATCGCGGTGGCGCGGGAGATCCGGGGGCCGGTGCAGGTGCTGGGCGGGAAGTTCATGACCTCGCCGGAGCTCGCCGAGGTCGAGACGGAGGTGGGATTGTCGCCGCGGTCGCTGTACCTTCGCGGCCGGTCCGCGGTGCTGGGCGACCCGCCGCCGAAGGTGGTCTCGGAGCTGTTCGGCATCTTCCCGTCGTGGCTCTTCGAGTTCGCTCTTCCGTCCGCGACGGCGGCGCTCGACGCGGCCTCCGCGGTCCGTGCCTACTCGCGGTCATCGGCGAACTGGGGGCGCGTCAATCTTTCGGGTGCCGACGGCCCTGGCCGTTCGGCGGATCTGCTGTTCCGTCTCGTGGACGCCGCGGACGCGAGTGGTCTCGCGTTGTTCGCCGGCTGGCAACTCGCCGAACGTCCGGCGGACGACGTCGAGCGGCTGGCGTTCGCGCTCATGGTCTTCCGCGAGTTCCGCGGCGGCATCCACTTCGCGGCCCTTCGCGCGGTGGGCCTGACGGTGCCCGAGGCGGTCGTCGCGGATCCGGAAGGCGGCCGTGGTCGTCTCCTGCGCACCGCGTGGTCCGAGGAGGCCGCTGACGGGCTGATCGCCGCGGCGGAGGCGAAGGGCGATCTGCGGCAGCGGTGGCGGCAGGTGGAGGACCTGACCGACCGGCGCGTGGCCGACCTTCTCGACGTCACTCTGACGGACGACGAGCAGGAGGAGCTTCGGCGCCGTCTTGGAGCCCTGCGGGCCGCCTCGGCCCTGATATCCTGAAGTCACCGCGTTCTCGCAGGTCCCAGCCCTGTGAACAACTAGAGGACCCCCTGTGCGGGAGCCGAAACAGGGGTGTCCTATAGTTATGTTCGCTCCCGGGGACACCGGAGAGCGCGGGTCGGTCGGTTCGCCGAAACCGAACCGGGCTCCCATCGTCCAGCGGCCTAGGACTCCGCCCTTTCAAGGCGGCAACGCGGGTTCGAATCCCGTTGGGAGTACGCAGTACAGTTACAAAGCAGTATGCAAGGCCCTGTGGCGCAGTTGGTTAGCGCGTCGCCCTGTCACGGCGAAGGTCGCGGGTTCGAGTCCCGTCAGGGTCGCAAGATCGTTCGGCTCCTCGCCGGCGTTCCCGGCCAGGTAGCTCAGTTGGTACGAGCGTCCGCCTGAAAAGCGGAAGGTCGCCGGTTCGACCCCGGCCCTGGCCACCGCTCGACGAACCGCCTCGATGCACATCGAGGCGGTTTTTTCATGCCTGGGACCGATTGCACGGCAAAGCGCGGTGGCGTCCGATGTCGCAGGAGCATCGGGCGCCACCGCGCGGTGCGGTCTTCTACTTGCCGGTCTGCTGCTTGATCCAGTCGGTGAACGCGGTCACGTCGGTGTAGATGCCCGGCATCTCCGGGCAGCTGGCGGTCTGGCCGCGGCTGGTCGCGCCGACCAGCGTCCACTTGTCGCCGGCCTTCACGACGGCGGGGCCGCCCGAGTCGCCGTAGCAGGCGCTGGCCTTGCCGCCCTGGTTGTCCATGCACAGCTCGCTCTCCGCGTCGTAGGCCCCGGAGCCGGAACAGCCGGAGTCTTCGGCGATCTTGGTGTCGAGCTGCTGAAGAACCACCGGTGCCTCACCACAACCGCGCGTGGGGCAGGTCAGGCCCCAGCCGATCTCGCGCACGTCGGTACCCGCCTGCGGCGACTGGCCGATCTCGATCGGCGCCGCCTCGGCGGCCTTGGTCAGGTGCACCAGGGCGATGTCGTACGGGCCGGAGCCGTCGTACTTCTCGTGGACCACGAACTTGTCGACCTCGGCGACCTCGCCGCCCTTGGTGTGGTCGGTGGTGTTGATGCGGTACTGCCAGTTCGACGGCTGCTCGCCCTCGACGCAGTGCGCGGCGGTCACCAGCCACTCCGGCGCGATCAGCGACGCGCCGCAGTTGTGGTCACCGCTCTTGGTCTGCATGGACGCCATGAAGGTGTAGGTCTCGGTCGCGTCCACACCACCCACGATCAGCGGCTGTACGCCCGAGGGCGGTTGGGCGGCGGCAGCGGGCATCGCCAATCCGAGCACGGCGGCCGCTCCGGTCAGCAGACCGGCGACGAGGGAACGAGTCCTCATCTGCTTTCTCCTTCCACACCGGTGTGTTTCACCGGTTCACTCCGGAAGGGTGGCCAATCGTCACTCGTTCGTGGAAGTGACGAAAGTCGGTGGCCGTTGCCAGTTACCAGTTGGCCGATCTTGACTTCGAGTTAGGTGGAGGTGTCAATCTCGATGCATGACAATCGCATCTGAGCAGGTCGACGAATGGACCGTCGGCACCCTCGACCTCGACGCGTACCTCGGCCGGATCGGTCAGAGTCGCGCGACGCCCTCGGCCGCAGCGTTGCGCGAGCTGGCGAAGGCGCACATCCTCGCCATTCCGTTCGAGAACGTCGACGTTGTTTTGGGGCAGCACAAGGGAATCGCGCTCGAAGACGTGATCGGCAAACTCGTCGGCCGAAGTCGTGGCGGCTATTGCTACGAGCACGGAAGTCTTTTCGCCGCGGCCGCCGAGCAACTCGGCTATTCCGTGCGCCGCCTGGTCGCGCGCGTGCAGCCGCAGAAGAACGGGCCGTACACGCATATGACGCTCGCGGTCGAGGCGGACGGCGTGCAGCACCTGGTCGACGTCGGCTTCGGCGCCGGGATGCTGGTGCCGATGCCACTGGTCGACGGCGCGGTCGTGGATCAGGCCGGCTGGCCGCACCGGCTCGTCGCCGACGGAGACTGGTGGCGCCTGCAGAAGAAGGAAGGCGAAGACTGGACCGACCTGCACGCCTTCACGCTCACGCCGATGCACCGGATCGACTACGAGGTCTACCACCACTACACGTCGACGCATCCGCGGTCGCCGTTCACCGGGCAGCTGGTGGTCATGCGGCTGGAGGAAGGGCTCAGCCGCAAATTGGTCGGCGAGGAGTTCATCGTCGAACGTCCGGACGGGATCAAGGAGACCACCAAGATCCCGCCGGAGCGGCTCGACGCGACACTGCGCGAACTGGACGTCGTCCTCACCGAGGACGAGCTCGCGAAACTGCTGAAGATCTACCCGGGCTGAGGGCTCAGAGCTCGAATTCGGCGCGCTTGTCCTCGGGGACGAGGTCCTCGTACTCGCGGTGCTTCGCGATGAAGGAACGCACGTACGGGCAGTAGGGCAGGACGGACCTGCCCTGCGCCCGGACGTCGTCGAGCGCGGCGGTCACGAGCTTGCCCGCCAGGCCCTGGCCCGCGAAGTCGTCCGAGATTTCGGTGTGCAGGAACAGGATCGCGTCGGTGCGCGTGCGGGTTTCCAGGAACCCGGCGGTCTTCCCGTCCACGACGATGTCGTAGCGGTCTTCTCCGGCTTTGATCTCGACACTCATCCAGCTGCTCCGAAAAGTTCGTCCGGCGGCGCGGGGCGACCGAGATGGAAGCCCTGCGCCTGGTCACAGTGCAGCTCACGCAGGACCGTGAGCTGCTCTTCGTCTTCGACACCTTCGGCGACGACGATCAGGTCGACGGCGTGCGCCATCGCGATGATGCTCTTGACGATCGCGGCCGCGTCCCGCGATTCCGCGATGCCGGTGACGAAGGTGCGATCGATCTTGAGCGTATCCAACGGGAGCCGTTGCAGCTGGGCGAGCGACGAGTAGCCGGTACCGAAATCGTCGATCGCCAGCGAGACACCGAGATCGCGCAACGACGTCAGGACTTCGGCGGCCGCGGCCTGGTCCCGCATCAGCGCGCTCTCGGTGACTTCGAGGGTCAGCGCGTGCGGCGGCAGGCCGGTGGTCTTCAGCGCGTCCTGCACCCCGGCGACCAGATGCGGATCGTCCAGCTGCCGGGCCGACAGGTTGACCTTGAGGTTCAGGTCGATGCCGAGCTGCTCGCGCCGCCTGGCGATCTCGCGCGTGGTCGTGCGCAGGACGTACTTGCCGATCAGGTTGATCAGGTCGCTTTCCTCGGCCAGCGGGATGAACTCGGCGGGCGAGATCGTGCCGTGCGCGGGATGTTTCCAGCGCAGCAACGCCTCCACGGCGACCATCTCGCCGGATTCGATGTCCACGACCGGCTGATACGCCGTCCAGAGTTCCTCGTTCTGCAGGGCGTCGCGCAGATCCTGCTCCATGCGCAGCCGCCGCTGCATCCGCTCGCGCAGCTCGACGTCGAAGAACTCGTAACGCGCCCGGCCGAGCGTTTTCGCTTGGTACATCGCGACATCCGCGTCGCGCAGCAGATCTTCCGCGGTCCGGGTGTCGTCGTTGGCCGCGGTGACGATGCCGATACTGGCGTCGATGTGCAGCTGCCTGCCGTTGACGGTGATCGGCTCGGTCAGCGCCTCGCGCAGATGTTCCGCCAGCGCCTTGATCTCGTCCGGTTCGGTGATCTCCGCGGTGACGACGACGAATTCGTCGCCGCCGAGCCTGCCGACGAGATCGTTCTCGCCGATGCCCCGGCGCAGGCGTTCGCCCGCGATGCGAAGCACCTTGTCGCCGACGGAATGCCCGAGGGAATCGTTGATCACCTTGAACTTGTCGAGGTCGATGAACAGCAGCGTGGTCAGCTCGGCGCGGCCGGCGCCGGACAGCGCCTCGGCGAGACTGTCCAGCACCAGCGTGCGGTTCGCGAGTTCGGTGAGCGGATCGTGCGTCGCCTCGTGGGCGAGCCGCTCGCCGATGGCGCGGCGTTCGGTGATGTCGGTGAACGAGGCGACCACCGCCTGCGCCGACGGATCTTCCGGGGTCAGCAGCCGCGACGTCAGCGAGATCCAGACGTCGTCGCCGGCGGGCCTGCGCAGCCGCAGCACGAGGCCGGTCAGGGTCGCCCCGGTGCGCCGGGTCACCACCGAAGGCATCCGGGCGGGCGGGATACGGCCCTGCTCGTCGTACAGCTCCAGCGTCACGCACGGGACGCCGATGAGGTCGTCGTGGCCGACGCCGATGATCCGGCACGCCGCGGGGTTGGCCGATTCGATGAGCCCGCCAGGGCCGATCACGACCACGCCTTCGTCGAGCGACGCGACCACCGTGCTGTAGTGCTGTTCTGCCCGTCGGCGGGCCGTTTCGTCGGCGCAGACCAGGACGAAACCGTCGTTCATCTCGGCGGCGGAGATGCGGATGGCCAGTGTCGAGCCGTTGCGGTGACGGTGGGTCGTCTGCATGACGCCGCCCCTGCGCAGCACCGTTTCCGGGTCGAGCGCGGCGCCGACGAGCTCGCTCACCGTGCCGCCGATCGCCTCGCCCGCCGTCCAGCCGTAGACGTTCTCGGCGGCGGGGTTCCAGCTGGTCACCACGCCGCTGCCGCTGGTCGCGATGATCGCGTCGCTGACATGGCTGATCAGCGCGGCCTGGTAGCGCAGCGTCGCTTCGGCGGCCTTCTGCGCGCTGATGTCGCGCATGATGACCTGGAACGCGGGCCTGCCTTCCCAGGTCGTGCGCACGGAAATGCTCTGGACCAGGTACTTCGTGCCGTCGAGGCGGAGCATGACGGTGTCGGCGGGAACGGTCGACGCGCCCTGGCGGTGCAGCGACGCGATCCGGTCCAGCAGGGCCGGGAGCGACTCGTCGGCCACGAAGTCCATGATCGGCCGCCCGATCAGCTCGGCGGTCGAGGACGCGCCGAGTGCGGTGAGGGCGGCTCGGTTGACGTAGGTGACAACGCCGGCTTCGTGGACACAGACCGCGTCGGGGCTGAGTTCGACCAAAAGCCGGTAACGGTCAGTGAGGTCTTCGAGGGCCTGCCGGTTCTCGCGGACGTCGGTCACGTCGGTGGCGATGCCGAGCAGCCCCGACGAGCCGTTGTCGTCGCCGATGGTGCGGGCGCGCAGGCGGACCCAGCGGATCTCGCCTGCCGGGTTCCGGAACGACTGCTCGAGTTCGAACTCGCGCCAAGGCGGGGAGGTGCGGGTGCCGGCGGTCAGCGGGGCCACCAGATCGGCGAGCCTGGACTCGATCTCGGCTTCGGTGAGTGCGCCTCCGCCCAGGAGGTTCTCCAGTCCGGGCAGCCAGGACAGGGTCTCGGCCTCGAAGTCGTACGACCAGATGGCGGCGTGGTCGCCCGCGAGGCCGAGATCGCCGAGCGGCTCGTTTCCGAGCGGCGCGCCTGCCGGACGACCGGAATTCCCGGCCCCGGGCACGGCGAGGGCGTCAGCCTCCATGATCCGTCCGAACCCCCTCTTCCGGTGCTGGCACCGTCGATTACACCACCCGCGGAGGGCGCTGTATACGCGAGCCGAAGGCGGGCCAACGCCGATATGCGCGGAAGCATATGAATACACGCTGTGTGACTGGCCTACGCTGGCGTGTTCCATCGGGTGAATAATTTTTGGTTAACTTCACCCGTTCGGCGGTGAGTTGCGGTAAAACTACTCCTCGCTCGTTCCCGGTGCGAAAGGTTTCAGCTGGTGGATGACGACGATGTTTCGGTCGCCGACCTGCTTATTCGTGAGGGCTGGGACGACCACGAGGAGTCACAGGCAAAGTCACGCTGGAGAGTTATCGCGGTGGTGATCGCCGTGGTCGTCGCCTGCGGTGCGGCGGCCGTTCTCGTCGGGTTCGACGCGGATCCCGAACAGAATGCGGCGCCGAACCCGATCAGTGTCATCGAGATGCCGAAGCGGCCTTCGGAAAACGGAGGAGCCGACGCGACTTCGGCCGTTCCGTCCACCGAGACGGTCGAAACCGGGGACGGCGGGACCTCGACACGGCCCAGCAAGACGACGTCCAGCCGCCGTACGTCGAGTTCGGCCGCGCAGACGTCCGACTCGCCGGACCCCGCCACGCCGACGTCGTCGAACGGGCCCGCGGATCCGCCGCGGACCACCGGGTCCACGGTCGTTCCGCAGCCGCCCAACCCGACTCCGCCGCCGCCCTCGACGACGCCGACGGAGGAATGCAATCTGTGGCCGAAGTGGCTCTTCTGTTAAGGCGCCTGCAGTAGGTCGGGATCTCGGCGCTTGCCGAGGTGGTTGAACAGCAGGTTGAGGGTGAAGGCGACGATCGCGGCGACCGTGATCGGGCTGCCGCAGATGGTCTGCAACCACGCCGGGAAGTGCTGGAAGAAGATCGAATTCCCGAACTGGTTCGTGGCGAACGCGGGAAGCAGACCCACCCCGACCGACACCGCGACGATGAAGGTGTTGTGGTTGCCGGAGAACTCCACCTTCTTCAGGTTCTGCACGCCGACCGCGGCGACCATCGCGAACATGACCACCGCGACCGCGCCGATCACCGGCTCCGGCACGGCCGCGATGAAGGCGCCGACCTTCGGCACCAGACCCATCAGCACGAGCAGCCCGCCCGCCATCGCGACCACCCACCGGCTGCGTACCCCGGTCATCTGCACGAGGCCGACGTTCTGCGCGAAAGCCGTGTCCGGGAACGAGTTCATCGCGCCACCGAGGATGGCCGAGAGACCATCGGTGGCGAGACCGCGCGCGAGGTCGGAATCGGTCGCAGGCCGTCCGGTGATCTCGCCGACGGCGACCAGGTCCGCGGTGGATTCGGTGTAGGTCACCAGCATCACGACGCACATCGACAGGACGGCCGCGATCGGGAAGGTCGGCGGGCCGAAGTGGAACGGCGACGCGAGGCCGAACCAGTCGGCGTCGGCGATGCCCTTGAAGTTCACCAGTCCCATCGGGACCGCCGCGAGCAGGCCGATCAGCAGCGCCAGCAGCGGGCCGATCTGGCTCGCGAATCCGCGCAGGACCCGGGTGAACAGGACGATCACCGCGATCACGCCGAACGCCAGCGCGATGTTGGCGGGCTTCGCGTAATCCGGCGATCCCGTGTCGTGGCCGGCGATCAGGCCGACGCCCGGTCCGATGAGTGAGATGCCGATGACCATCAGCAGCGTGCCCGAAACCAGCGGCGGGAAGAACCGGATCATCTTCGCGAAGGGTTTGGCGATGAGCAGGCCGAACACCCCCGACGCGATCATCGCGCCGTAGACGGCCTGCATGCCGTACTGGGACGCGATCATGATCATCGGGTTGACCACGGTGAACGTCGCGCCCGCCACCACCGGCAGCCGGATGCCGAAGATCCGCCCGATCCCGATCGCCTGAATCAGCGTCGCGATACCCGCGACCAGCAGATCCGCGTTGACCAGCAACGCGATCGTCGCCGCGTCCAGTTTCAGCGCGCTGCCCACGACGAGCGGGACGGCCACGGAACCCGCGTACATGATCGTCATGTGCTGGAGGCCGAGCAAGGTCAGCTTCGGCAGCGGCGGGCGGGCGTCCACCGGGTGGACCTCGGGACGGCTCATGGGCATGACCGTAGCGCGTTCGCCGCGTGCGGATCACGTGTCGAAAAGGCCGGAGCTGTGTTGAATGGAGGTCGGGCACAACGGAAGGAGCGCCGATGGAGACCGTCCTCGTCGTAGGGGCCGGGCAGAGCGGGTTCGGGGTGGCGACCTCGCTGCGGGACAAGGGGTTCGGCGGGCGGGTGGTGCTGATCGGTGACGAACCCGGGCTGCCGTACCAACGGCCTCCGTTGTCGAAGGGCTATCTCGCCGGGACCGCGGGCGACGCCCAGCTGCGTTTGCGGCCCGAGGACTTCTTCGCGGAGAAGAACATCGAGCTGATCCCGGGCCGCGTCGCATCGGTGGATCGCGACGAGGCGAAGGTGGTGCTAGAGGACGGGAGCGCTCACGAGTACGACCATCTGGTGCTGGCGACGGGATCGGTCAACCGCGTCCTGCCGGTCCCCGGGTCCACTTTGGACGGCGTGTTCACCTTGCGCACCAAGGACGAGGCCGATGTGCTGCGGGCCGCATTGGAAAGCGCGGAGAACGTGGTCGTGGTCGGGGGTGGGTTCATCGGCCTGGAGTTCGCCGCGCACGCCGGGCGGCCCGTGACGATCGTCGAGGCGCAGGACAGGCTGATGGCCCGCGTCGCGACGCCGGAGGTCTCGGCGTACTTCGCCGACCTGCACGAGGAGGCCGGCCACACGATCCTGCTCGGCAAGGGCGTCGCCGCGCTGCGTGGCGAGGGCCGGGTGGCCGAGGTCGAACTGAGCGACGGCAGCCTGCTGCCCGCCGATCTGGTGCTGGTCGGGGTCGGGGTCGAGCCGCGGACGCGGCTCGCCGAAGGGGCGGGGCTCGCCGTGGCGAACGGTGTCGTCGTCGACGAGCACCTGCGCACAAGCGACCCGAAGATCTCGGCGGTCGGGGACTGCGCGAACTTCCCGTGTGTCCAGGCGGGTACGGCCACGCGGCTGGAGTCGGTGCAGAACGCCGTCGACCAGGCGCGGGCGGTGGCCGCCGTCATCGCCGGTGAACCCGCGCCCTACGACAGCCTGCCGTGGTTCTGGACCGACCAGCTCGGCGCGAAACTGCAGATCGCCGGGATCTTGACCGGGGCGGAGAAGACCGTCGTGACCGGGGATCGGGAGGGCGGGAAGTTCTCGGTGCTGTCGTTCCGCGACGGCGTGCTCGCCGGGGTCGAGTCGGTGAACCGGCCGCCGGACCACATCGCCGCGCGCCGTCTGTTCGCCGCGGATCCGGCGCCGCGATTCGAGACGCTGGAGGCCAACGGCTTCGACCTCAAGGCGACCTTCGCGTCAACCCGTGGTTGACGATTGGCGAGCGTCAACCTAGAGTTGACGGCATGACGAATCCAGTCCGGCTCGACGACCTCATCTCCCACATCAAGCAGCAGCATCCCGACGGCGACGTGCTCGGCCAGCTGTCCGACGCGGTCTTCCTCGGCGAGCACCTCGGCGAAGTGGCCGACCATCTGATCGGTCACTTCGTCGACCAGGCGCGGCGTTCCGGCGCGTCCTGGACCGAAATCGGCAAGAACATGGGGGTTTCCAAGCAAGCGGCGCAGAAGCGCTTTGTCGACTCCAGCGGCTCGTCGCTGGAAGACCTGGTGAAGGTGTTCAGCCGCTACACCGATCGGGCGCGGCACGTCGTCGTCGCGTCGCGGGACGCCGCGGTGTCGGCGAAGAGCCCGCAGATCGAGCCCGTGCACTTGGTCCTCGGGCTGCTCTCCGAACCGGCGGCGCTCGCCGCCGGGGCGATCGTGGCACAGAAGGTGACTCTCGAAGCCGTCCGCGAGGCCGCGGAGGCGAAGCTGCCGGAACCCGCCGCCGAACCGGTGGAAGCGGCGAAGATGGCGTTCGGCGCGCAGGCCAAGAAGGCGCTGGAGCTGACCATGCGGGAGTCGCTGCGGCTCGGGCACAACTACATCGGCACCGAGCACATCCTGTTGGCGCTGTTCGAACTCGGCGACGACCTCCTGACCGGGCTCGGCCTCACGAAGGACAACACCGAAGCGGTGATCGTGCGGGCGCTGGGGGAGATCGTCGCTGCACGCGGGGAGGGCTGAAAGCGTCCTTCACCGCGTCAGACGCGGTGAAGGACGCTTTCGTCTCATGTGATGCGGGGAAAGTCCCCTTCAGCAGCTATCCACAGGAACCCTGGTTATCCACAGGTTCGGAAATCGGGTCTGGGCAGAACTCGTGGCCGGCCCCACGATCGAAGAATGAAAAAAGGATCATGGGGCGACACCCCTGAACTTCTGATGGCGAACAGCGACCACGGCGTCATCCGGGTGGCGCGCCTTCAAGAGATGGGCGTCTCGTCGACCACTGCGTACCGAAGATGCGGACCCAGCGGCCCTTGGACGAGACTTTTACCCGGCATCGTCCTTCTCTTCAACGCACCACCCTCGCGCGAGCAGCAGGTCGCCGCGGCGATGCTCTACGGCGGCGAGTCCGCACTGCTCACCGGTGGTGAAGCTTGCCGGATCCACGGCCTGCGAAATGTGCCCGACACCGGTGACGAGATCCACCTTCTCGTGCCGCATGAGCGGAAACTCCATAACTACGGCTACGTGGTCGTCGAGCGGACACAACGGCTGCCCCGAACCGTGAACCGGGGTGGTCGCCCGCTGGCAGACGTCACTCGCGCGACCCTCGACGTCTCTCGCAGGCAAACGGAAGTCAGGCCAGTCCGGGCCCTGATGAGCGAAGTGGTTCAGCGCAGGTACAGCTCTTTCGAGCGGCTGTCCCACGAATTGGCCCACGGCAGCCAACGGGGAAGCGCGGTGCCTCGGCTGGTCCTTTCGGAACTGGCTTCCGGGCAGGAGTCGGTCGCCGAGATGGACGCCCGGCGAGTCTGGGAGCGGTCCGGTCTGCCGGAACCGGTGTGGAACAAGAAGCTGTACGACGGGGAAGGCCGGTTCGTCGCGAAACCGGATGCCTGGTTCGACGATGTCGGGCTGGCCTGGGAGGTCGACTCGCTGTCGTTCCATCTCCAGGTCGTGGACGGTTTCGACCGGACCTTGGCGAGGAACGGACGGTACGCGGTGGCGGGCGTGTTGGTTCTCCAGACCTTGCCGTCGCGGCTGCGGACAGAACCGGACAAGGTGGTCGCCGAGTTGCGGGCAGCCCACGCCGCAGCCGCTGCTCGGGTGCGGCCGAATGTGCGGATCGCGAGTTGACGAAGGGGCCCTTCACCGCATGCCATGCGGTGAAGGGCCCCTTCGTGGCGTCTTATGCGGGGAAAGTCCCCTTCAGCACTTGTCAGGCCGGGGATTCCGGGCGACCGTCGGCGGCCCAGGCGGTGTGGAACGAGCCCTCGCGGTCGACGCGGCGGTACGTGTGGGCACCGAAGTAGTCTCGCTGCCCCTGCACCAGCGCGGCGGGGAGCCGCTCCGCGCGCAGACCGTCGTAGTAGGCCAGCGCGGTCGAGAAGCCCGGGGTCGGGATGCCCAGCCGCACCGCGGTCGAGATCACCGAACGCCAGGAGTCCTGGGCGTCCTCGACGGCCTTGCGGAAGCCGCCCGAAGTCAGCAGCGTCGGCAGCGCGGGCTCTTCGGCGTACGCGGCCGTGATGTCGTTCAGGAACTTCGCGCGGATGATGCAGCCGCCGCGCCAGATGGACGCGACCTTGCCGAGGTCGATGTCCCAGCCGTATTCGGCGCCACCCGCCTGGATCTGGTTGAAGCCCTGGGCGTACGCCACCACCTTCGACGCGTACAGCGCCTGCTCGACGTCGTCCGCGAAAGTGTCCAAAGCGGACCCTGTCAGCGGGGCGCGCGAGGGACCGCCGAGACCGCGCGAGGCCTCACGCAGGTTCGACGAACCGGACAGTGAACGGGCGAAGACGGCTTCGGCGATGCCGCTGATCGGCACGCCGAGGTCCAGTCCGATTTGGACGGTCCAGCGGCCGGTGCCCTTCTGCTCGGCCTGGTCCGCCACGATGTCGACGAACGGCTTGCCGGACGCGGCGTCGGTGTGGGCCAGCACCTGCGAGGTGATCTCGATCAGGTACGAATCGAGCCGCCCCGAGTTCCAGGTGCGGAAGACCTCGGCGATCTCGGCGGGGGAGTAGCCGCCCGCGCCGCGCAGGAGGTCGAACGATTCGGCGATCAACTGCATGTCGGCGTACTCGATGCCGTTGTGCACCATCTTCACGAAATGCCCGGCGCCGTCCGCGCCCACGTGCGTGCAGCACGGTTCGCCGTCGACCTTCGCCGAGATGTCCTCGAACAGCGGCCCGAGCGACTGGTACGACTCCTTGGACCCGCCCGGCATGATGCTCGGCCCGTGCAGCGCGCCCTCCTCGCCGCCGGACACGCCGGTGCCGACGAAGTGGATGCCCTTCTCGCGCAGCGCGGCCTCGCGGCGCCGGGTGTCCGCGAAATGCGCGTTGCCCGCGTCGACGATCACATCGCCCTTCTCGAGGAGCGGGACGAATTCGTCGATCACGGCGTCCGTCGGCGCGCCGGCCTTGACCATGATCACGACCTGGCGCGGACGCTCCAGCGCGTCGACGAAGTCCTGCGCCGAATACGCCGGGATGAAGTCGCCCTCGTCGCCGAACTGCTCGACCAGTTCCTTCGTCCGCTGCTCGGAGCGGTTGTGCAGGGCCACCGTGTGCCCGTGCCTCGCGAGGTTCCTGGCCAGGTTGCGGCCCATGACCGCCAGGCCGGTGACCCCGATGCTCGCCTTCTTGCTCATCCGCACCCTTCCGCTTCGATTCCCGTGCCGAGCCTATCCCCGTTGAGGGATACGGCGCCGGGGCGAGAAGGGATCAACCGGGAGTTGTCCACAACCGGGCCCGCCTGTGGACAACTCGGCTCGCGCGGCCTGAGAGGGCGCTTGCGGCGGTACGCTGGGTTCGGGGTCGCCCCCCAGGGACGGGTGGGGGCTGCTTGTGGGGCACTGGGCGGGATTTCGGTGTCTTGAAGGGAGCTTTTGGGGCGCTGGACGTCTCAAAGGTGGCCTTCGGGACGTGCGGGGACGCGGGCAGCGGCCGGGAGGGTTGCGAAAGCCACTTTCGCAACCCTCAACGTTGCGAAAGTGGCTTTCGCAACACCTGCCGCAGGAGAGCGTCGGCGTCAGGAGAAGCACCGGATGGGCGCACCGTTGAAGGTGACCATGTCCGCCAGCGCCGCCCCCAGATCGATCGCCCCGCCCCACTCCAAGCCGTCCAGTTCGGCATAAGCCCGGTGCAGGTTCGCCGGAAGCCGTTCCTGTTCGGACAGTGTCTCGTAAGGCCCCAGATCCGCTTCGCGAGCGGCCTGCAGGGGCGTCAGCCCCGCGGCCTTCCCGTACGACGCGAGTTTCTGCAGGAAACCCAGGTATCCGTCGACGACGTCGATCGCCTCGGGGCCGCACACCGGGCCGTGGCCCGGCACGATCGTCTCCGGCTCCAGCGAGCGGACCGACTCCAGCGCCTTCCGCCACCCGGCGGGCGAGCCCATCAGCGCGAAGGGGCTGCCGCCGTTGAAGATCAGGTCGCCGACGAACAGCACCCGCCGCTCCGGCAGCCAGACGAGTACGTCGTTGGTGGTGTGCGCGGCGTGCCCGGGATGGATCAGCTCCAGCCGGACGTCGCCGGCGTGCACGGTCAGCCGGTCGTCGAACAGCACCTCGGGCGGCCGCAGCTCCAGATGGCCCCAGTCGTTCCCGGTGAACGAGTTCTCGTAGGTGTTGATCCCGGTCGCGACCATCACCTCGCGCGTCTTCCGGTGCCCGACGATCGTCGCGCCGGTCGCCAGGTAGTTGCCGTTCGTGTGGTCGCCGTGATGATGCGTGTTGACCACAGTGGTCACCGGCGCCCCGGCGGTCGACTCCGCCGTAGCCAGCAGCGCCCTGGTGCGCCGTTCGGTCGAACAGGTGTCGATCACCACCGTGTGATCGCCCGCGGCGACGAAGCCGCAGTTGTTGATCCACCACGAGCCGTCGGGCTGGACGTACCCGAACACACCATCGGTGACCTGCCTGGCGAAGGGGGATTGGTCCACTCGGTCACTATGCCCGACCGCCGTGCCCGAAATGTGACGAGATCGCTCCGCCACCAGGGTGACGTACCAGGTGACTGGTGTTTTCGGCCGTTTCCTGGAACGCTGCGCAATGTCATCATCGAACCCCGCAAGGTGAAGTACCCTGGGTGGGTTCGAGTATTCGCGCGCAGGACGGCGGGCAGCCGCGGTCCTGGTCTATGTGGTCCGGGAGAGCAAGGCGATGGCCAGCACCGTCACCTCGCGCCGGAAGCAGCTCGGGAACGAGCTCCGGCATGCCCGCAACGCCGCGCGGATGACACAGCAGCAGGTCGCCGAAGTGCTCGGCTGCACCCAGGGCAAGGTCAACAAGATCGAGTCCGGTGCCGTCGGGGTCAAGCTCGGGGATGTGCGATCGATGCTGAACGCGTTCGGGATCAACGGCGACGAGGCCGACACGTTGATGAACCTGGCCCGTGCCGCGGCCGGGCAGCGCGGCCACTGGTCCGGCTACCGATCCGTGGTGCCGCACTGGTTCCGCACCTTCACCGACCTCGAACCCGCGGCCGCGGAGATCCTCACCTGGCACGGCGAGCGCATCCCCGGCCCGCTGCAGTCCGAGCACTACATGCTCAAGCAGTTCACCGAAGCCGGCGCCACCGACGTCACATCGCTGGTCCGCAACCGCTTGGACCGCAAGGCCGTCTTCGAGCAGCAACAACCGCCGTACTACCGGTTCATCATCAGCGAGGGCGCCTTGCGCCGCGCTCCCGGCGGCTCCGCCCCGGCGGTGATGCTGGACCAGGTCGAGCATCTGTTGGCTTTGGACAAGCATCCGCGTGTGTACGTGCACGTGCTGCCGTTCGGCGCGCGGCTCGCCGCCGTGCCCAACGACTTCACCATCATGCGTTTCCCGGACCGCACCAGGGATTTCGTCTACATCGAACATTCCGCCGGCGGGTTGTACCTCGACGACGTCAAGGACTTCAACATCTTCGTGGACTCTTGGGACAGATTGCGCGGCGCCGCGCTGGAGCGTCAGGAGACCCGGCAGTTCCTCAAGGAACTCGCCGAGCTGTACAGAACACAGATGCAAGCCTGAGATGGACCCGCGGTTCCTCCCCGAAGGCGTCGATCTCGAGCGGCCCAACGCCGCCCGGATCTACGACTGGGCGCTCGGCGGGACCGCGAACTGGGCGGTGGACCGGGAATTCGGCGAACAGCTGGTCAAGACCTTCCCGCTCATCCGCGCCCTCGCCAGGGCCAACCGCGCCTTCCTCGGCCGCGCGGTCCGGCATTGCGCCGAACACGGCGTGAACCAGTTCCTCGATCTCGGTTCCGGCGTGCCGACGGTCGGCAACGTCCACGAGATCGCCGGTGAGGTCGACGGCGACAGCCGGTGCGTGTACGTCGACAACGAACCGGTCGCCGTCGCGCACGCCCGCATCCTGCTGGAGAAGAACGGCGACCCCGCCAGGCACGCGGTGATCGGCGGAGACCTGCGCGAGGCGGACGAAGTCTGGGAACACGCCTTCGACACCGGCGTGCTCGACCCGGCGAAACCGGTCGCCCTGCTCACCGTCGCGGTCCTGCATTTCGTGCCGGGCCCCGCGCTCGGCGACGTCATCGCGCGCTACCGGCGGCTGCTGCCCGCCGGCTCGTTCTACGTTCTTTCCCACGTCACGATGTCCGACGTGGAGGGTGACGAACTGGGACAGGTCCAGCGCGTCGTGAAGCAGTACGAACAGTCGAGCACGCCCGCGTCCTTCCGCGGCAAGGACGAGATCCTCGGTTTCTTCGGGGATTTCGACCTCGTGGCACCGGGTCTTGTCCCGGTCGGCGCATGGCGGCTGGACGACCCCCGCTCGCCTGCGCTTAACTGCGCCATCGGCGGGGTCGCCCGCAAACCCGGTTCCTGACGAGGTGTGACGGTATGACGACGCAGCACGACCCCATCGACCCGGTGGCCCCCGAGGGAGTCGATCTCGAACGACCCAACGTGGCCAGGGTGTACGACTGGTTCCTCGGCGGTTCGGCCAACTGGGCCATCGACCGCGAGTTCGGGTCGCAGGTGCTCAAGCAGTTCCCCGAGGTCAAGACGTTCGCCCGCGTCGGCCGCGACTTCCTCGGCCGCGGCGTGGGATACCTGGCGCGCCAAGGGATCACGCAGTTCCTCGACATCGGTTCCGGCGTGCCCACCGTCGGCAACGTCCACCAGATCGCGAGCGCGATCAACCCGGACAGCCGGGTCGTCTACGTCGACATCGAACCGGTCGCCGTCGCGCATTCCCAGCTGCTGCTGGAACGTGAGGGCCTGCTCGGACGGCACGCGGTACTGCAGGGTGACGTCCGGGATCCCGCCGACATCTGGAAACGCGCCCTCGAGACCGGGGTGATCGACCCGCGCCAGCCGATCGGGCTGGTCCTGGTCGGCCTGCTGTACTTCCTCGGCCCGGACGAGCCCGTGTACGAGATGGTCCAGCGCTATCTCGATTTCCTGCCGTCGGGTTCGTACTTCCTGTCCTCGCATCTGACCGAGGACGGCGTCACGCGCAAGGAAGGCGACAACCGGGAGAACGTCCAGGAGCTGTACAAGAAGACCAGCGCGCCGTTCCACCTGCGGTCCCGCGCGGAGTTCACCGCGTTCTTCGACGGGCTGGAGCTGGTCGAGCCGGGTATCGACTGGATGGCCACCTGGCATCTCGACGAGGCGGATTCCCGTGCCAGCGACCGGTTCGCGGACGACCCGACGTTCACCGGCGGCCTCGGCGGCTTGGGCCGCAAGCCCTGATCCTCGTCAGGCCCGGCCGGTCAGATGCCCGATCAGGGGCGTCAGCTCGAACTGACCTTCGAGCGGCCGGCCGGTCCTGATCAGGTCCCGGTGCGCGCCCGGCGAATCGACTTCGGAATTCCACGGTGGCTGCTTGCGCAGCGGAGCCTGGATGAGGCTGAACCCGAACCGCTGGCGCAGTTCCAGTCCGATGTTGCGGTGATGCTTCGCCGAGGCCAGGCGTTCGTCCTCACGGCGGAACAGCAGCGTGGTGAGGCGGACGGCCATGGCGGTCACACCCCCCGGCTCGGACGCGGCAACCGCGTCTGGTCCGCCGAACCGGCGAGGCCGAGGCAACGTTCACAGGGCATCCCCGAACCGACGGGGACCCATTCCAGATGGTCGTAAGGCATCGCCGCGCCACAGCGGGCGTGCAGGAACTCGGGGTGCGAACCCCCGGAGTGCAAGTCGAAAAGATGCGCGGAGCGGCGGCTTTCGCCCGCCGTCCCGGCCATGAGCCTGCCGACGGCGAGTACCGTCGCCGGCATGGTGTCCTGAATGATCACGCTGATCCTCCCCCACGAGGTCGGCGGTGGGTGGTCATGCGCCGCGGGACCGGTGTCCCCGCTGGTCACCTGCCGTCGATGGCCTGCCGGAACGGCGAAACGTACTGCGAGCGATTCACCAACAACCGAGCCCCGGCCGCTGCGATTAATCCTACTCCTGGAATAATCTTCATGTCGAGGGTGGGCGGAGTTGATCACCCACTTGGCCGTGCGGGATAGTCCCGTTGAGGCAGGGAGAAGCCGGGACCGTGACGGTTCGCGCAGGTCGCGACCCGCACCCCCGACCGACGTTCGGAGGTACGACCAATGGCCGATTATCCATCGGCGGCGGATTACGATCCGACCACGGCCGTGTCGCTGTTCGACGACTCCGCGTGGGAGAAGTCCTTCGCGAGCGAGCCCAACGGGGGGAACTGTGTCGAGGTCAACCTCGGCCGGGAAGGCCTGGTGGGGGTCCGTGACACCAAACTGGCCGCGAGTCCCGTCTTCGTCTTCGATTCCGGTGAGTGGAACGCCTTTCTCAAGGCGGTCAAGGCCGGACAGTTCGATTTGAGCCCATGACGAAAGGCTCGCGCGTCCATCGGGACACGCGAGCCATCCGATCTTCGTCACTTCGAGTCACACCGTCGCGGGAAGACCGTTCCCGCGCAGCCGGGATTTCGTGCGCCGCCAGGCGACGGCGATCAGGACGGCGAGGACGATCAGCGGGATCAGGCTGATCGACCAGCTCACCGCCATCGGCGGCCCCGGCTGTTCGAGCACAGCCAGATCACGGAGTTCTCCCGCGCCCTTGCCCGCGGGCCCGTCGATCTCGAACCGGAACGTCCACGAGCCCTGTGTCTGCAGGGCCCGGATGTCCAGTCCCCACACCTCCAGTTTCCGCGGATGTTTCGCCAGCGGCTGGGGACGGCCCAGCCGCCCGGTCTCCGGATTGAGGAACGCGAGCGTCCCCGACTTCCCGGCGATCCCGTCGTCCGGGATGAACGTGAAGTCCAGCGATTGCATGGCGCGCAACGGCCACGTGCTGAAGCCGACGGTCATCCCGTACGGTCCGACCTGGACCCGTTCGGTGTGGACGATGTTCACCGGTTCGTAGGCGTTCGCCGCGGGCGTGGTCGCGAACAGCAACCCGATCGCCGCCGCCAAGGCCAGCAATGTCTTACGCATGCGCGTTCTCCCCCTTCGCCGGGGCCAGCAGCCTCAGCATCCCGCCGAACCGCCACCCGGCGAAGCCGCCGAGCAGCCCGACCACCGCGCCGGCGGCGCCCGTGGCGAACACGACCGCCCAGGGCATCCGGTCGGAGCCGTAGACGATCGCGTTCTGGATCGGCATGCTCGCGCCGACCAGCAGTCCGCCGATCACGCCTGCCAGCACCGAAACCCGGCCTGCAGGCCAGCGGCGTGAGAGCAGGTGGACCGCTTCGAGTACGGCTGCGATCGGCAGCAGCGCCATCGGCATCATCGAAGGCATCGCGGGAACGCCGTCGATGTAGTCGCGCATCGGCAAACCGACCGCGCTCGCGTACGCCTCGGCGGCCCACGGCGAGAACCACCAGGTGATCGCCTGGATGACCGCCAGCGCCGCGGCGACCCGGACCGCGCCGCCCGGCCGCCCCCAGAACCCGGCGCCCGCCGAGACCAGCAGCACCGAAAGCAGCGCGATGCCGACGGAGACGACGTCGAGCCCGTCGACGTCGATCTGCTGCAGCCCCAGCACGGTCACCGTGCTGAACGCGATCAGCACGCCGAGGCTGCCGACCACGCCGACGGTGCCCCAGCGGTGTTCCCGCGCGGCCGCGAACACCATGACCGTGCCGATGATGCTCAGCGTGATCGACAGCAGCAGCCCGATATGCGGCGGTGAGTCGATCACCGCGTCGAAGCCGTACAGGCCGTGCCACCACTGGTCCCACAGGCCGTACAACAGGAACATCGCCGCGCCCGTCCCGGTCACCAGGTAGCCGGCCGGTGCGGCGAAGACCTTGCCGAAGACGTTGATCGCGCGGCCGCCGACCCGCGCGTCGACCGGACGTCTCGCCCGGCGTGCGGCCGTGGTCATCAGCACGACCACGAGGCTCGCGAGCCCGGAGATCGCACTGCCCGAATACAGGAACAGATGCGGCATCGTGAAGAACGTGTCCGGGCCGACATCGCCGTGCCACTGGATGTCCCAGGTCAGCCCGACCAGTGAGATCACCGATCCGGCCAGCACCGTGCCCGCCGGTACGAGACCGGTGCGTTCACTGCGCGCCACCGGGACGGCCCTCGCCCCTCCCGCGGTGAGATCCATACCCCCGACCTCCCTCTCTTACTTGACCAGCAAAGGAAAAACGTGCTGCGTGGCGCCGGACGGCCCGCGCAGTGAAACGGTGATCTCCCATTGCCCCGACATCGGCAGCAGGACGTCGCCGGTGCGGAACCGGCCCGGCCCTTCCGCGATCGCGGGCGACGGGGCGAGCGCGTGCCCCATCTGGGGCATCACGGGTTCGAGCGTGACGACGTCCGGCGTGGCACCGGAGACGGTCAGCGCGAAGACATTGCCGCCCTGGTGCGGATCTTCGACCGACATCTGCACCGTGTACGGGCCCTGCGTCGAACGCTGCACCTGCGCTCCGCCGCCGCTCGGCCACACCAGCCAGGCCACGATCGCCACCGCGAGCACGGCGACCACGGAGATCAGCAGCACCGGTTTTCGTCCGTCCACTGTGGAATTCACTGTGGTGCCCCTTCCGCCGGGACGTCGATCTCCATGGGCACGGTCAGCACCGTGTAGTCGCGTTCGGCCTGCAGCCAGACGCGGTACTTGCCGGGCGCGGCGAAGGTGTAGGTGAACGGGACGTCGGGGCCGTACGCGGCGACCGTTTCATCGGGTTTACCCGGCATTCCCGGCGACTGCGGGATCATCGAGTGCACGTGGGCCCAGGTCGGCGCGGCAGCGGCATCCGCGCCGACCCGGTGGTCGCCGGTGATCGGGCCGACGACGATGAGGTGGCCGAGCATGCCCAGCCAGGGTTGGAGATCGGCCTTGCCGAACCGCGCGGTGATCGTGGTCGGCGTTCCCGGCCTGATCTCGACGTCGACCGGATTCCCTTGTATCACCCGTTTTCCGGCTCCGGTGGGGACAGGATCGGCGGGGGAATCCGTTCCGGCCGCGACGTCCAGCGTGGTGCGGAGCAGTTGCACGCCGCCGCCTCGCCGGGCGAGTTCCGCGGCGACGGCGTAGGTCCCGGCCTCGGGCGGGGTGAACTTCATCCGGTAGTCACCGGGTCCGACGCGCACCGGATGCAGATGCCAGAGCCTGCCCGTCGGCGAGATGACGACGAGATGGATCAAAGCGTTGTCGTGCACCAGAAGATCGTCGACGGGGCGGCCGGTCGAGCCGTCGGCGAGGGCGAGGCGCACCTCGGCGAGCGCGCCGGCTCGTGCATTCGGCGACCGAACGGCCAGATTCACCGGCGGCCGCGAGAAGTCCACTGTGGACATCTGAGCGTTCGCGTACGGGTCTTGGATGTTGTCGATCGTCGGATCCAGGGCCGTACCGGGGGCGGGCGGCGGCGGAGTGGACGCCGACAGCATCGCGCCGGTGACCGCGACCGCGAGCGCGGCGACCATCCCACCGGCGGGGATCAGCGCGAGTTGCGGCCGCCGGACGCGCAGCGCGACGACGAGACCGAGCACCAGGAACACACCCGCGGCGACGAAGCCGCCGAAGGTGGCCTTCTCCCACGGAGGGATGACCCTGGCCGGGACGATGAACGGGATCGACGCGGTGTCCGTCCCGTCGTCCAGGCCGAGTTCCCACGGACCCGGCTGATCGACCCGCAGCTGTGCCGCATGGGCGCCGGGTTTCCCGTCCAGCCGCACCGTGGTTTCGGAAAACGTGGTCCCGGCGGTGGACGCGCGCAGCTTCAGCGTTCCCGGCGCGCTTCCGGTGTGCGTGACGACGTCGACGTGCAGCGGCCCGGGCGCGATGTCCATCCGCCGCAGGATGACCGTGAGATCCCGGGTGCCGAGTGTCTGCGCGACCTGGACGTCCGCACCGCTCGACACGCCGTCCGCCCGCGCGGTGCCGGACAGCAGAACGGACGCCAGCGCGCAGAGCACGAGTACGCGGGCGATGACCATCGGCGCCGTGCGCCGCCCCCTCGGTGAATTCCCCATCCCGGCTGAAGTTAACGACGACGGGCCGGGAAAGCGTCACAGCGCGGAGTGAATCGGGGTCCCCCGTACAGGGGACTCCGCCCCTTACTCCGGTGGGGGGTCAGCCCCCGAGGAAACGATACGCGCGTGGATGCGCCCGGAACCAGACGTTGAGCCTGCCGATCCGCCGCACGAGCGAGGAACGCAACGTCACCGGCACCAGGCTGCCGAAGAACCGCACCACGCGACGGAATCGGTCGAATCGGCGCTGGTCACGGGCCGTCCACTGTAGACCGAGGCGGTCCCGCAGCGCGGGTGGCAGCGTGGCGCGGATGACGAACATCTGTCCCCGATGCTGCCATCGCTGAAGCCGGACCCACCGTTCGTCGGGCAGCCATCGCCACGGTTTCTTCACCGTCCGGATCGTTTCGAACAACGTCGAAATCGTTTCGTTCGGGCCGAAACCGTCGATCATGTCCGCGTAGTACCGCTCGAATTCGGGCCACGTCGGCGGCAGGTCCTGCTCGCGCAGACCGAGAAGCCGTCCGACGTCGCACATCTGCGCGTAGTATTCGTCCACTTCGGACGGAGTCATCGGGGTGCCGTAGAACCGTTGTGTGTCAACGGGAACCATGACGAGCGTGGCGTGCACCCAGGCGTACGCGTGCGGGTTCAGCGCGCTGTAGCGGCGGCCGTCGTCGACGCCGGTGAACCGCCGGTGCAGTGCGCGCAGCCGGTCCGCCTCGTAGCGCGCGCCCTCCGGGCCGCCGTAGATGTAGATGGACAGCGACGCGGCCGTGCGCATCAGCCGGGTCCATGGATCCTCGACGTAGTCGGAATGATCCCGCACCCCGGCCGCGACGACCGGATGCGCGACCTGCAGCACCAGCACCTGGCCCGCCAGCAGCCCGGCCCGGAAGTCGCCGAAGTACTTCCACGCCGCCGTCCCCTTGACGATCGGCAGACCGGTCATGACGCGCCGCGGACGAGCATCATCAGCGACTGCGCCACCCCGACGCCGTCGTCTCCCGTGGCCAGCCTGCGCAACTGCAGGCCGGCGATCAGCGCGACGACGGGACCGGTCAGCCGTTCCGGCGACGGCACGCCGAGCGTCTTCAGGATCACCAGCGCGAGCTCGTCGTACGCGGCGAAACAGCGGGCGGCCGCGTCCTGGAGTTCCGGGTCGCGCGCGGCCTGCAGGTACAGCTCGTGCGCGCCGAGTTCGTCGGTGCCGAACGGCAGCTGCGCGATGACCTGCTCGACCACCGACGCGGCCTGCTCGACGCTCAACCCCTGCTCGCGGTACGCGTCGACGAACCCGGTCAGCTTCGTGGTCTCTTCTTCGACGAACAGCAGCATCGCCTCGCGCAGCAAGGCGGTCTGGCTGGGGAAGTGGTAGGTCAGCGTGCCGAGCGAGACGCCTGCCGCGGTCGCGATCCGGCGATTGGTCAGCCCGCCGACACCCTGTTCCCCGACCACCTTGAGGGCGGCGTGGAGGATGGCCTCGCGGGTGTTCACCAAGCGGTCTCGGGTTTGCGGTCCTGCCACCGTTCGACCTCTTCCAGTTGCGCGGCCAGCGAGATGAGCCGCTCCTCGGCGTGCGAGGGGCCGAGCAGCTGACCGCCGAGCGGCAGGCCGTCGGGGCTCAGCCCGGCGGGGACGTTGACCCCCGGCCAGCCCAGCACGTTCCACGGCCAAGCGTAGGGGCACGCGGCGATCATGGCCTGGTCGGTCTGCCAGCCGGAGAGCCGGTCGAAAGTGCCGATCCGCGGGGGCGGGGTGGCGGTGGTGGGCGTGAGCACGACGTCCACCCGCCCGAACACCGAGCCGATCTGCCGCTGCAGCAACGGTTCCGTGGCGCGGGCGAGCCGCAGCGCCGGACCGGCCAGCGCCGAACCCTGCCGTGCGTTGGCGCGGGTGCGTGGATCGAGCCGCGCCTGGTCCGGGACGCGACGGGACCAGTCACGCACGCCGACGAGCGAACGCGGCAGGAAGGTGAGGCCGATCAGCCGGTAGTCGGGTTCGATCTCGACGATCTCGTGGCCGAGTTCGGCGAACCGCTCCGCGAGCCGGACGACGGCCGCGTGAGCCTGCGGATCGAGTTTCGTTTTCGTTGCGGTGAACGGGATCCGCGTCGACAGCCCGATCCGCATCCGGCCCGGTTCGCGGCGGGCGGCCGCCTGGAACGCGGTACCGGTGCCGGCGGCGACGTCGAGCAGCAGGGCCGCGTCGGCGACGGTGCGCGCGAGCGGGCCGACCACGGTCAGGCCGTGGAAGAGTTCGCGTTCGGTCGGGACCCGGCCGCGCTGCGGTTTGATGCCGACCAGATCGGTCCACGCGGCCGGGATCCGGATCGACCCCGCCCCGTCGGAACCCAGCGCGGCGGCGATCACCCCCGACGCGATGGCCGCCGCCGCGCCGCCGGAGGAACCGCCCGGCGTGCGCTCGGTGTCCCATGGATTGCGGGTCGCGCCGAACGCGGGGCCTTCGGTGAACGGCCATTGGCCGAGTTCCGGGGTGTTGGTCTTGCCGATGAGCACCGCGCCCGCCTCGCGGAGCGCGGCGACGGGCGGGGAATCCGTTGTCGCGACGGAGAAATCGCCCTCGCAACCGAACGCCGTCGGCAGTCCCGTGACGTCGAGGTCGTCCTTGATCGCGGTCGGGACGCCGAGCAGGGGAGCGGATTCACCGGCAGCGAGCCGCCGATCGGCTTCCTCGGCCTCGCGAAGGGCTTCTTCGGCGCGGAGGCATTTGAAGGCGTTGAGAACGGGCTGGCTGGCTTCGGCCTTTTCGAGCGCTTGCCGGGTGAGTTCGACGGAAGTGACCGCGCCGCCGGCGAGCATCGAGGCCTGTTCGGCGAGGCCGGTGAACGCGAGGTCGGCCTTCGAGGTGGTCATGGGTTCCCCCTGCAGGTTCTCGTTCGTTCAAACGAACGATACCACCGGGTAGTCTCGGTGTGGTTACGTGACGTTCATGAACCTCGATCGCTTCCCCCGCGTCGACCTCGGCGGCTATCCGACGCCGCTGCATCCCGCACCCCGGCTGGGCGAGGCCCTGGGCCTGCCGAACCTGCTGCTCAAACGGGACGACGTGCATCCGCTCGGCGTGGGCGGCAACAAGCTGCGCAAACTCGAGTTCCTGCTCGGCGCGGCGATCGAGAACGGCGCCGACACGGTGATCACCTTCGGCGCGCTGCAGACCAACCACGGCCGCCAGACGGCCGCTGCCTGCGCGAAGCTCGGGTTGCGGTGCGAGCTCGTGCTGACGGCGAAGGTCCCTCGCGACGGTGACGCGTACGAAAAGTCCGGCAATGTCTCCCTCGACCATCTCTTCGGCGCGAACGTGCACATCTGCCGCGACGGCGAGGAGACCGGAAGGACCTACGACCGGCTGATCACCGAGGCCGCGGCCGAGGGGCGCCAGGTGGCGACGTTCCCGGTCGGCGGCTCCGACGGGGTCGGCGCGCTCGGTTACGTCGCGGCCGCGCGGGAGATCGCCGGGCAGCTCGCCGAGCTGGGAATCACCAAGGCGAGGCTGGTCGCCCCGCACGCCAGCGGCGGGACGTCCGCGGGGCTCGTCGTCGGGACCGCGGACCTCGACTGGCTGACGCTGGACATCGCGTGCGTCAGCCATCCGGTCGACGAAGCCCTCGACAACCTGGCCGATCTCACCAACGCAGCCTCCGCGCTGCTCGGCACCGAGCCGCCGTCACTCGACGGTCTGCGCGTCGACGACCGCACGATCGGCCCCGGCTACGGGATCCCGACCGGCGAGACGTGGGACGCGGTGCGGCTTTTCGGCCGTACGGAAGGAATCGCGCTCGATCCCGTGTACACCGGCAAAGTGGGCGCCGCGCTGATCCGCTGGGCCGCCGAAGGCCATTTCGCGCCCGACGAGCACGTTGTCTTCCTGCACACGGGTGGGCTGCCCGGCCTCTACGGCTACGCCCCGGAATTCGCCGACGCGGTGCGCCGCTGACGCGACCTTCAGCATCCCGGCGATCAGGATCACGTGTGCCACCAAGGAAACCCGCTGCATGACCCCGACCGGCGCGATGTCGGTCAGCGTCTTGAAGAACGGGATGTCGGCCAGGCGCACGAAGATGAAGCTGAGCCCGAAGACGACGAGACCGGCCGCGCTGCCCCAGGCCAGGCGCCCGACGAGCCTGGCCGCCGGGGTGCCGCGCAGGTTGTCGCGCAGGGTGAAGCCGGCGGCGGGCAGGCTGAGGAACGCGATGAGGCACGCGTAAAGGTGGATCTCGCCGCTGACCGGATCCGGGAATTCGGGGTAGCTCGCCGGGAAGATCGCGGCCGCCGCCAGCCCGAGCGACCACAGCACGAACAGCAGTTTCGTGGTGCGGCTGAGCGGGATCCCGGCCGCGGCCAGTGCGCCGAGCGCGGTGAGCGAGCCGATCGACAGGGAGAGCACGCTGGCGCCGAGCATGCCGGTGCCGCGGTCGACGTAGGCGTAACTGGACAGCGTGTCGAACACCGGATCGCGTGAACTGATCAGATGCAGCACGACCATGGTGAACAGCGCCCAGCCGATGGCCGCGCCCGACGCGATCAGCCAGGGTCTCGTCCGCGATCTCTCCCCAGGGAACGTCATGCGTCCAGCCTGCTCGCGCGGGCGCGGCTTTCCGATCCGGGAAGCCCCCGGTTTTACCCTGGGGCTACCCCGAAGTCGACCAGTACCAGTAGCTGGTCATCGTGCCTTTTCGCGCGCGGCCAGCGCTCGCCGTCGGGGTCCTGTTTCTCCGCCGTGCGCACCGCGTCGAGGACGGCGTCGGGGCCACGCTCCCGGCTGATGGCGAGCACTTCCGGCCAGTCGAACAGGCCGTACTCGTCGACGCCGATCGCGACGCCGTCGGTCGCCAGCAACAGGGCGTCGACCTCCGAACGCGGCCAGCTGCGGCGGACGGCCTCGGCGGCGGCCTTGGGTTCCGCTTCGGCGACCCAGAAACCGTCCGGCGCGTTGCGTTTCGCGCGGACGTCGGCGCCGGTGCGGAGCTGGCCGCTTTCACGCAGCGAGACGAGCCTGTCGTCGGTGAGCGGGTCGGCGCCGGAAGGGCCGAAGGCGACGATGGGGCTGTCGGCGAGCACCAGCCCGTCGACGGTGTCGTCGGTCCAGCGCGCGATCGCGACCGTGCTCGACGGCGAGCGTCCCGGTTCGAGGCCCTCTCGGCGGGCGACGTCGGCGATCGACTCGGCCAGCAGGACCGCGAGATCGGCCTGGGGTTCCGCGGTCAGCGCCCGCGACAGGCTGTGCACGAGCAGGCTCGCGTACCAGCCGCCGGACGGCAGATCCGGCCTCGGCGCGGTCGCTCCGTCCAGCACCACCACGGCGTTGCCGAGTACGGCGACATGGTCTTCCGTCGGGCGCGTCGATCCGTCCGCGCCTACTCCGTCCCTTTCCGCCACTGAGATTTCGGCCATGTCCCCGACCCTAACTGTCAACCGAGGTTGACGTGGGCGGCATGTCAACGTAGGTTGACGTCATGACCGAAGCGACAGATCTGGCCGCGCGAGCCGGCGACCGCGATCCCCGGGTGGGATTGCGCGCCGTCGCCGCCTTGCGCCGGCTGTTGGAACAACTCGAGGCCGTGCAGGTCCGCAGCGCGCGGGTACACGGCTGGTCCTGGCAGGAGATCGCGGCCGAGCTGGGGGTCAGCAGGCAAGCGGTGCACAAGAAGTACGGGAGGCACTGATGTTCGAACGTTTCACGCCCGAACTGCGCGAGGTCGTCGTCGGCGCCCAGCGAGTGGCGTCGGACGAGACGTCCGCGAACGTCGACCCGCTGCACCTGCTGACGTCGCTGGCCAGGGGTGCCGGCGTGCTGACCGCGCTGGGCTGCCCGGCGGACGAACTGGCCGACGACCTCCGCCGCGTCCGCCGCCGGGGCGGGATCAGCGACGCCGATGTCGAAGCGCTGAGCGGGTTCGGCATCGACGTCGAGCACATCGTCGAGCGGGTCGAGCAGACCCACGGCCCGGGGGCGCTGACCGGCGGGCAGCGCTCGGGACGCGGTCACCGGCCGTTCACGCCGGAGGCGAAGAAGGTGCTGGAGAAGAGCCTTCGCGAAGCCATCGATGTCGGCAGCAAGCGCATCGAAGGCGAGCACCTCCTGCTCGCGCTGACAGCCGTTCCCGGCGTGGCCGCCGACGTACTCGCGCAGCGGGGCATCGACTACCTCGCCGTCCGGCGCCTCCTAGAACAACGAGAGGCCAGCTGATCAGCTCGTGAGCGGTGTGCCCGCTCCGGAATCCGATTGATGCCTTTATATCCGTTTCCGGACGGGGTCGTGAGTGATAAAGAGGGTTAGAACGACCCAAATCACTCACGACCCGTGCGCAAAGTGACCGAATTGGGCTTTTTGCCCTCGAAAGTGTCCCTTGTGGACAGTTAAGAGCGCGCCAGATCTCACGAGGCCGTGCCCCATCGCGCCGCCGCCGCTCTTGCTCGCCCGGCGAGCACGCGTGACCAGGTGGACGACACGCGTGACTGGATGGACGACACGTTCGCGGCCGGGGCTATGGCGAGACGTCCGCCCGATCACGCGTGTCGTCCATCCCGACACGTGTGTCGTCCATCCAGTCACGCGTGGGCGCGTTCCCGCCACACGACGTACGGCAGGAACGCCTGGGTCAGGGGGCCGATGGCGAGCGCGTAGAGGACCGTGCCGACGCCGACCGTGCCGCCGAGCAGCCAGCCCGCGGCCAGCACGGTGATCTCGATGAGGGTCCGGACGAGGCGGATCGACTTGCCCGTCCGGGCCGAGAGACCGGTCATCAGCCCGTCGCGGGGGCCGGGGCCGAGCCGCGCGCCGACGTAGATCGCGGCGGCGAGGCCGTTGAGCACGACCCCGGCGACCAGGTTGAAGATCTGCCAGCCGAGCACGTCCTGGTCGGGAAGGAAGACCCGCACGAGGTCGACGGTGAGCGAGATGACCACGACGTTGGCCGCGGTCCCGATCCCCGGCCGCTGCCGCAGCGGGATCCACAGCAGGAGAACGAGGACCGACGCGATCGCGGTGACCGTGCCGAACGAGAGACCGGTGATCTTCATCAGGCCTTCGTGGAGCACGTCCCACGGGTCGAGGCCGAGTCCCGACCTGGTCAGCATGGCCATGCTGCCGCCGTAGAGGGCGAGCCCGCCGACGAGCTGGAGTGAACGGCGGGTGGTGTCCTGGGAGATGCCGACAGGGTTGAGGTCGAGTTTGAGTGCCACGTGTGCACCATCAGGGGTACGTGGCTACCTTGACCATGGCCAATCTGGAACAATTGGCCTTATGGAACCGCTGATCCCGCTGACTGGACGCGTTTCGGGCCCGAAATTGGCCATCTTGCTGGGGAGTTGGCGGCAGAGTGGTTCTCGACACGGTGCCGCGGATCTCGCGGCCGCCGTCGAGCTGCTGGTCCTCGACGGCAGGCTGCCGCTCGGCACGAAACTGCCCGCCGAACGGGAGCTCGCCGAGGCGCTGGACGTCAGCCGCACGCTGATCGGTGCCGCGCTGGACAAACTGCGCGCCGACGGCCTGGTCGCGAGCCGTCGCGGGGCGGGCTCGTGGATCGCGGCGCCCGGCGGTCGCGGCCGGAGCGCGATCCTGCCGACCGGCGAGGATCTCATCGACCTCGCCCAGGCCTGCCCGCCCGCCGTCGCGGGCCTGGTCCCGGCCGTCGATGCCGCGCGGAAGGCGCTGGTGGACCACCTCGGCGAGAACGGCTATGAGGTGCGCGGCCTGCGGGTCCTGCGTGAGCGGATCGCCCGCCGCTACACCGAACGCGGCCTGCCGACCAACGCCGGCCAGGTGATGGTCACCAACGGCGCGCATCACGCGTTCGTGCAGGTCCTCCGCATGTTGGCCGGCCCCGGCGACCGGGTGCTCGTCGAGCAGCCGACGTACCCGAACTCGCTGGAAGCCATCGGCGCGGCCCACGCGATCGGGGTACCGGTGCCCTTGGACCCGGTCACCGGATGGGACGTCGTCGGTATCGAAGCCGCGCTGCGGCAGTCCGCGCCGAGGCTCGCGTACTTCGTCGCGGACTTCCATAACCCGACCGGCCTGCGCATGGACGCCGCCGGCCGGGAACGGCTCGCGGCCGCGCTGAACCGCGCTCGGACCCCGGCGATCATCGATGAGACGCTGGTCGAGCTGGACCTCGAAGGCGATCCGGTGGACGGACCGCCGCCGCTGGGCGCGTTCATGGGCGATCTCGGCATCACGATCGGCTCGGCGTCCAAATCGCACTGGGCGGGCCTGCGGCTCGGCTGGATCCGCGCGTCCGAGGACATCATCGGGCGGCTGGTCGCCGCCCGGTTCGCCGTCGACCTGGGGTCTCCGGTGTTCGAGCAGCTCGTCCTCGCGGAACTGCTCGACGACGGCGGGGCCGCGCTGGCACATCGTCGTCAGGAGACGCTGGCCCTGCGCGACGCGCTGACCGGCGCGCTCAACTGGTACTGCCCGGAGTGGACGTTCACCGTCCCGTCCGGCGGGCTCTCGCTGTGGTGCCGTCTGCCGGAGCCGATGAGCACGCGGCTGGCCGTCGCGGCGGCGGGACACGGGGTGCAGGTGGCGCCGGGCTCGCGGTTCGGTGTCCACGGTGGACTGGAGCGCTGGCTACGGCTGCCGTACGCGCTTCCGGCCGAGACGCTCTTCGAGGCCGTACGCCGTCTCGGCGCGGCGGCCGCTTCGGTCGCCGCGACCCCCGCCGTCGTCGCCCCGGTCGCCGTCCAGGTCACCTGACGCCCCGCATTTCGTCCTCTGAATGCGGTCCTTGCGCGTGCAACTACCGCATTCAGAGGACGAAACGCGGGCCGGAAACGGAAATAGCCGGTGCGCCGGCGGGGCGGCCGATGCTCCAGGGAGGGCATCGGCGCCGCACGACCAGCGCACCGGCTATCCGGCCCGTCCCGAGGCCGAAACCTCGGGACGGGCACCGCGGCGGTTACCCGGCACAGCCCCTCGACGTGCCGGGTAACCGCCCGCGGTTCAGGCGGACTTCGAGCTTGGCCGGCTCCTGCTCGGCGCGGTGAGCAGAAGCCCCCGGAGTCCACCCGGTGCTGGTCCCGGCGCCGCAGGGGCAGCGCGGCGCCGGGGCCGGGATCCGAACCGGCCGGGCGCGGTCGGCCGTTCGGAAAGACTTTGGGGTTGCCTGAAAAGGGGCAGGCGAAAAATGGCTTATGCCAGAGGATTCAGCAGCCGTCGAAACCAGAAGTTGATCTTGATTTGGACGTGGTTCTCCCCGGCGACCCGGTCAGGTCAGTCGGGGGAGGTGGCGGGAAGCGCGGCTTCCCGGCCGGTGCGCTCGCCTTCGTGATCGCAGCCGGTTCCGAGGAGCTTCAGCTGCGTGGCGGGGATTCCGGAGTCGAGGACGGCGAGCGGCCCGCGGCCGCCGCCGGTGTTGTCGTGTCCGGGCTGGGCGGTCGTCGTGGGCGCGACCGGCGCCACCGGGGCGCTCGGCAGGCCACCGCCGCCGCCCGAGCCGCCGCCGTCCCGGGACGCGTGCGTGTCGGACTCGGCGGGCGCGGCCGGAGCGGGCTTGGCGTCGTGCTGGACCCGGACGGGCAGCGTGACGCGGTGGTTCTGGCTCGCCGCGACCGGAACGGGGGTCTCGGCGGGGACGAGCGGACGCGGGTCCGGCGTGGCGGGCGCGTCCGGCGTGACGGCCTTCGCCGGGACGGCGATGGTGACCGAGCCGCTCGCCGATTCACCCGAGCCGCCACCGAAGACGGGGTCGAGCATGTCGCCGGTGCCCGGGAGGATCGACGGGCCGCCCCCGGTGCAGCACGGATTCGGCGTGATGATCGGCGCGACGACCTGGTCGCCGATTCCGTCGACGACACCGACGACCCCGCCGACGGTTTCGACGACGCCGCCGACCGTGGTCGTGACGACGTTCAGCACACCGCCGATGAGGCCGCCCAGCAAACCGTTGGACGCCTGGGGCTTCGCGGTCTTCGTTTCCGGCTCCGGAGAAGAGGTCTTCTCGACGGAACTCGTACTCGAAACGGTCTCTTCCTCCACAGTGGCCTCGGGCTCTTCGCTCACAACGGGAGCGGGCTCCTTCGAGGTTTCGGTGGGCTCAGCGGGTTTCGTGGTTTCGGTCGCGGCGGAGTCCGAAGTGGACTCGTTCGGAGTAGTCGATTTCCCGGATCCCGCTTCGTCCGCGGGCTGGACCACGGAGGTCTCCGGCGTCACGGGAAGCCGTTCGTCGGCCGAAGCCGGGGTGCTCAAAACGGCGCCGAGGAGCCAGCCGGTGAGCGCGAGCCCGCCCGCGAAAAGAATTCGCATGCCGGTCTTGCGGGAGGTGAGGTCGTGACGGCGCACGACTGCCGCACCACTCACAGCAATCACCACCGTCCGCGCCTGAAACCCACGTTTTCCGCGTGAGTTCGATCTTTCTTGGGGTCTCTTCCGGTCAGGTCGCAGTTCCCCCGGGGCTGCACCAGTTTTAGCACCGGAGGGGAGTGTTTCACCTCAGCCGCCGTCGATCCAGCCCGTTAGGCGGAACGACGCAACCGGCTCCGGTGCCTGGAGTACCGAAGTTGATCACTCTCGGTATGTGCCCGGCGGCCATCCGGGGACGGGTGGAACTACTCAAATCCTCGGTGACCTGACCTTTTCCGGATCCCGGATGCGGTGTGTGCCGTCAAAGTTGCGTTCGGTGATCGGTACGGCGGACGCAAGCCGCCGGGAGGGGAGGGTCCGGGATGTGGGACGTGAACGCCGTGTCGGCGGCGGTGCTCAAGGCGCTGAAGGCCTACCGGCTGAGCGAAGCCGACGCCAAGGACATCTGTCAGGAGGCTTGGCTGGAACTGCTTCGCGTGCCCGGCGCGCTACGCGACGAAGCGAAACTCGGGGCTTGGCTGACGACCACGGCGCGGCGTCGCGCGCTCCGGATGATCACCAGGAACAGGCGCGAAACGCCGCGTCCGCTGCCCGGCGCGGAGACGACCCCGGAGGCCGAGGTCGTCCGCGCCGAACGGGACCGCGCGCTCTGGGCGGCGGTCGATCGCCTGCCGGATTCGCATCGACGGCTCGTGCGGCTCCTCGCGCACCGGCCGGAGCTGTCCTACGCCCAGATCGCGGGGGAGCTGGGCATCAGTCCGGCCAGTGTCGGCAGGCTTCGAAGACGGTGTTTGGACCGGCTCAGACGCGCACTCGAAAAAGGCGGCTGGGCGTGAACATCGGAGGGGTCATCGCAGTTTGCGCAACCGGGTGACGGCTTCGTCGATGACCTCGTTGCGTTTGCAGAACGCGAAGCGCAGAAGGTGTTTCCACTCTTCCGGGTGATCGGTGAACACCTTTACGGGCACGGCAGCCACGCCCACCCGTTCGGGGAGTTCCCAGGCCAGTTCCGCGGCGTCGTCGAAGCCGAGCGGGCGGACGTCGACGCAGACGAAGTAGGTCCCGGCGGTCGGCCGCACCGCGAAACCCGCCTCCGCGAGGCCTGCCGCGAGCCGGTCCCGTTTGCCCTGGAGGCTCGTGCGCAGCTCCTCGGCCCACGGCAGCTCGTGGTCCAGCGCGTGGGCGACGGCGGGCTGGAACGGGCCGCCCGAGACGAAGGTGATGAACTGCTTCGCCGCCTTCACCGCCGCGACCAGTTCGGGGCTCGCGCAGACCCAGCCGATCTTCCAGCCCGTGCAGTTGAAGGTCTTGCCCGCGCTGGAGATCGACACGGTGCGATCGCGCATACCGGGGAAGGTCGCGAGTGGGAGATGCTCGGCGTCGTCGAACACGAGGTGCTCGTACACCTCGTCGGTGATCGCGATCAGGTCGTGCTCCACGCAGAGCGCGGCGACGGCTTCCAGCTCGGCGCGCGTGAACACCGTGCCGGTCGGGTTGTGCGGCGAGTTGATCAGGATCGCCCTGGTCCGGCCGGTCACCGCGACGCGCAGGCCCTCGACGTCCAGCGCGAACCGGCCGTCGCGTTCCACCAGCCCGACGACCCGCCGCTCCGCGCCCGCCATGGCGACCGCGGCCGCGTACGAGTCGTAGTACGGCTCGATGACGATGACCTCGTCACCCGCCTGCGTGAGCGCGATCAGCGACGCCGCGATGGCCTCGGTGGCACCGGCGGTGACCAGGATCTCGGTGTCGCGGTCGTACTCGACGCCGTAGCGGAGCCGGTGCCGCGCGATCGCCGCGCGCAGTTCGGGCCGTCCGGGACCCGGCGGATACTGGTTCGCACCCCCGAACAGCGCGTTCTTGGCGGCGTCGAGCATTCCGGCGGGACCGTCGGTGTCGGGGAAACCCTGGCCGAGGTTGACGGCTTCGTGGCGGACGGCGAGTGCCGTCATCTCCGCGAAGATGGTCGACGTGAAGGGCTGGAGGCGGGGTACGAGGACAGGTTCGCGCACGATCAGCCATCCTCACGGACAATGGCGGTGTGGAGCAACTGACGCCCGCCAAGGTGACCCCAGCCGATCCGCCCGGTGGAACCGCCGCCGAGGAGGAGAAGCGCCGCGGCCTGCGCAAGATGAAGATGGTCGCGCTGTCGTTCCTGCTCGGCGCGACGGTGATCTTCCTGCTGACCAGCTGGGCCGAGGCCGCCGGCTGGCCCGCCTGGGTCGGTTACGTCCGCGCTGCCGCCGAGGCCGGGATGGTCGGCGCGCTCGCCGACTGGTTCGCGGTGACGGCGCTGTTCCGGCATCCGCTGCGGATCAAGATCCCGCACACCGCGATCATCCCGAACAAGAAGGACGCGCTGGGCAGCAGCCTCGGTGACTTCGTCGGCTCGAACTTCCTGTCCGAGTCCGTGGTCCGCGAGAAGCTGAGCCGGGTCGAGGTCTCGAAGCGGCTCGGCGGCTGGCTCTCGCAACCCGCCAACGCCGAACGTGTGACGTCCGAGCTGGCCACCGTCGTGCGGGCGGCGGTCAGGGTGCTCCGCGACGAGGACGTCCAGGCGATCATGGAACAGGCCGTGGTCAAGCGGATCGTGGACAAGCCGTGGGGTCCGCCGCTCGGCAAGATCCTGGAGGGCGTGTTCGCCGACGGGGCGCATCACAAGCTGGTGGACCTGATGTGCGACCGCGGCTACGAGTGGGTGCGGGACAACCACTCGACGATGCTGCGCGTGGTCTCGGACCGGGCGCCGAGCTGGTCGCCGAAATTCGTCGACGAGATGCTCGCGGACAAGGTCTACGGCGAGGTGCTGTCGTTCGTCTGGGCGGTGAAGACCGACGTCAACCACCCCATGCGGCTGGCGCTGGACAAGTTCCTCGGCGAGTTCGCCCAGGATCTGCAGACCGATCCCGAGGTGATGGCGCGCGCCGAGCAGGTCAAGTCCCAGATGCTGGGGCACGACGAGGTGCAGAAGCTGATCGGTTCGGCGTGGGCGACGGCGAAGGAGATGCTGCTCAACGCCGCCGAGGACCCGTCGAGCGAGCTGAGGCGCCGCGTGCGCACGGGCCTCGAAACGCTCGGGGAGCGGCTGGTCTCCGACGACCACATCCGGTCCAAAGTGGACACCTGGGTGGAAGGTGCGGCGGCCTACGTCGTCACCCACTACTCCCAGGAGATCACCACGATCATCACGGACACGGTGGAGCGCTGGGACGCCGAGGAGACCTCGCGCAAGATCGAGCTCCAGGTGGGCCGGGATCTGCAGTTCATCCGGATCAACGGCACCGTGGTCGGCGCGCTCGCCGGCCTGGTGATCTACGCGGTCGCGCAGCTGCTCTTCTGAGCGCCGCGCGTATACCACACTCCGGAGGCCGCACCGGGAGTTGTCCACAGGAAGTGGAGTCATCCCCAGGGTTATCCACAGCTTTTCACGTTTTTGGCCTAACGGTGTGCACAACCCCTGGGGGTAACTCGGGGGTGGGTGACACCAGAAGTTGTGGTCGTTCGGGTCGTGACGCTCGCCGGATCTCGCGTGATCGAGGGCGTGACTCGCGTGATCGAGGCCGGATCTCGCGTGATCGGAGCCGTGACGTCCCCGATCACGCGAGTTCCGCCTCTGATCACGCGAGTGACGGGTCCGAGCACGCTCAGGTCGAGACGTCCGCCGTCCGGGCCCGCCAGGCCCGCGCCTTCTCCCGGTTCCCGCAGGCCCGCATCGAGCACCAGGTCCTCGACCGGTTCCGGGATTCGTCGTAGAACGCCCACAGGCAGTCGTCCGCTGGGCAGATCTTGAGCCGGATCCATTCGCCCAGCACGGTCAGCCGGGTCGACGCCGCCAGCACCGCCTCGCAGACCGTTTCCGAGACCAGGAGCGGACCTTCGGCGCCGAGGACGATCTCCGCCGGGGCGCGCAGGCCGAGCCGGGGGAGTCGCGGATCGCCGATCGCCGCCCGCAGCGCGTCCCGCGTTTCGCGCGCGGTCGCGGGGGTATCCGCTCGCAGCCGGTGATCGCGGGCCCAACGTTGCCAGGACTCCAGCTCGTCCAGGAGGTCGGTGCCGCGTTCGACGTTCACCGTGTTCAGAAACTCGACCACCAGGGACGCGTCGGTGTTCACCCCGCCCAGTGTACGGACGAGACCGGTTGTCATCGGCTTTGATAACCCTCATACTCGGTTCACTGGTTACTCGATCATTCTGGAGGCTGAACCATGGGTGCGGTACCGACCTTCGGCGCGGTGGCGCTCGACTGCCCGGATCCGGTCGCGCTGGCGGAGTTCTACCGCGAGCTGCTCGACTGGAAGGCGGCCGAAGTCGCCGAAGACGGCCATTGGGTGACCCTGCGGAACCCGGAGGGCGGCGCGCGGTTCTCGTTCCAGCGCGTGCCGGACTACCGGCCGCCCGCGTGGCCGTCCGCCGAGAACCCGCAGCAGGCCCATGTCGACCTCGACGTCACCGACATGGAGGCCGCCCACGAGCGCGCGCTGGCCATCGGCGCGAAGCTGCTCGACGACTCGCCGGAGACCTTCCGGGTCTACGCGGATCCGGTCGGGCACCCGTTTTGTCTGTGCGCCTGCTGACCTCGCGGGCCAAAAATGCGTAATCTCTGATACGTGATTTGTCCGAAGTGCCAGAACGCCATGAAGACCGTCGACAAGAACGGCATCCACATCGACCAGTGCCAGGGATGCCGCGGCATCTTCCTGGACCGGGGTGAGCTGGAAGCCATCACCAACGCCGAGACGTCGTACTACGGCGGCGGCGGGCACCAGCCCCCGCCGTATCAGGGAGGTGGGCACGCGCCGGCGCCGCATTACGGCCGTCCGGACTCGCCGCGCCCGCACCGTGGGGGCTACGCCGACTCGCCGAAGGGCTACCGGGGTGGGTACTCGGACTCGCCCAAGGGGTACCGCGGCGGATACGCGGACTCTCCGCACGGATACGGCCACAAGCGTCGTAAGGGTGGCTTCCTCGAGGGCCTCTTCGACTGACCGTGGTCCTCGATCTCAAGATCTGCCCGGCCTGCGGCGATCGCGCCGAACGGCCACGAGTCGAGAGCGGGCTGCTGGTGTGCGCGGTGTGCGCGCACCGGTGGCCGTTCCGGCGGCTCCCGCTCTTCGCGCTGACCGGGCCGAGCGGCGCGGGCAAGTCGACGGTCGGGCCGCTCCTGGCGCGACGGCTCGGCGATCTCGCGCTCGTGGTCGAACAGGACGTGCTGTGGACCGGGGCGTTGCGCGACGACGTCCCCGGCCATCCCGCGTTCCGCTCGACCTGGCTGCGGATGGCGGCGATGCTGCACCAGAACGGGCGGCCGGTCGTCCTGTGCGGCACGGTCGCGCCGCCCGAGTTCGAGCGGCTGCCCGAGCGCGTCTTCTTCTCCGACGTCCACTACCTGGCGCTCGTCAGCGAGCCCGACGCGTTGCGCAAGCGTTTGCTCGCGCGGCCCGCCTGGCGCGAGTGGGACGAGGAGCGGGTCGAGGAGATGCTGGAGTTCAACGAGTGGCTGCAAGCGGAAGCGCCCGCGATGGAGCCGCCGGTCGAGCTGTTCGACACCACCCACATCCCGGTCGAAGACGCCGTCGACCATGTCGAGAAGTGGGTGCGCGGCCTGCTTTCAGGAGCCCAACGGCCAAGTGAGGCCATCGGGTGAATCCAGCCAGATCACCTGTTCTTCCCCGTCGAGGCTGAGCCCGAACCGGTCCCGCCCGGGCTGGCCGAGGTCGATCCAGTCCTCGTAGGCGGCTTCGACGACCTCCCACAGCCTCCGCGGGCCGCCTTCGGCCACTTCGAACCCGTCGCCCCCCTGCCGATGGCGCATCCACGAGCCGTCCGGATGAACCAGAGCGGTGCGCCGGCCGTCCCGCGAGGCCGTCACGCCCGGGAGGCAGAGCCCGGCGAAGAACTCGAACCGGCTGCGGACCTCGGTGAGCACCCCCATCGGCAGCCGGGTCGGCCGCCAGGTGACGTCGCCGTCCGGCAGCTTCGACTGCTTGAACCGATGCGCGCGAAGCGGCATGAAGCGCCCGTCGCGTGCGAGCACCCGCCCGTGCCCCGTCGCGCCTTCGCCCGCGACGATCCGGACGAGCCCGCCGCCGATCGGCCGGTTCAGCGTGGTGACGATCAGCCCGCCGGGCATAGTCTGCGCCAGCCACGCGGGTGGGATCGACGACACCGAACAGGTGCAGATCACCCGGTCGTAGAGCACTCCCGCCGGGAAGCCCTCGGCGCCGTCGGCCGCCGCGCACGAAGGCACGTAGCCGATTTCCGCGAGCCGTTTGCGTGCGGCGTCGACGAGTACCGGGTCGATGTCCACTGTGTACACGAGCCCGGCACCGAGCCGGTGGCACAGCAACGCGGTGTTGTACCCGGTGCCCGTGCCGATCTCCAGTACGCGATTCCCGTCGGCGACCCGGAGCTCTTCGAGCATGATCGCCATGATCGACGGCTGGCTGGACGAACTCGTCGGCGTTCCCGGCTGCGCGCCGAGATATCGCGCCCGTTCCCAGAGCCCGGAATCGTCGTCCAGCTGCACGACCAGCACGTCGGGGGAATAGACGCGTTTGAGCCACTCGTCGTCGCCGTGTTCGACCGCGGCCCAGCCGTTCGCCGCCGGGACGAAGAACCGCGGCAGGAAGACGTGTCTCGGCACCGAGCGGAACGCGGTCATCCAGCGCGCGTCGTGCAGCACGCCCTCGGCGAGCAGATGCTCGACGAGGCGCCGCCGCAGCCGCGTGGCGTTCGACATCCCTCCACGGTAGCCGGGTGAGCACCAACACACCCGATGGTTGCAAGCAGAGTGCTTGCAATTGCTAGCACTCGGGCGTAGCGTTGATGACGTCGCGAGGAGGTGACCGATGTCAGACACCGACCGGGATCAGCCCACATCGGGCGGACCGATGGAGAAGGTCGCGGACATCGCTTCCGACATCGGCGAGTACATCCGCCAGCAGCGCAGCAACGCGAAGATCTCCTTGCGGCAGCTGTCGAAACTCGCCGGCGTGTCCAATCCGTACCTGAGCCAGATCGAGCGCGGGGTCCGCAAACCCAGCGCGGAGATCCTGCAGCAGATCGCCAAGGGCCTGCGTATCTCGGCCGAGGCGCTCTACGTGCAAGCGGGAATCCTCGATCTGCCGACGGGAGGCCCGGTCGGCGACGCGATCCGCGCCGACACCGAGCTGACCGAACGGCAGAAGCAGGTCCTGCTCGACGTCTACGAATCGTTCCGCCGCGAGAACGCCGCCGCGAAACCCGAGCAGGCGGCCCAGGCGAAAACCGAAGACCAAGTCGAAGAATCCAAGGAGTCAGCATGACCACGGCCACCAAGACCGAACGCAAGCACACCGCCCTCGACCAGGTCCGCACGCCGCTGCTGGCCGCCCTGGGTGCCGGCAACCTGGCCGGACAGGCCGTCGTCGACGCCGTGTCGAAGGCCAAGGAGAAGGTCGTCGAGGGCAGCGAGACCGCCCGCAAGAACATCGAAGAGCTCCCGCACGACGTCGAGGGTCTCCGCGAGAAGCTGGACCCGGCCGAGCTGCGCAAGGTCATCGACGACTACACCGAGGCCGCGCTGAAGCTGTACAACAAGCTGGCCGAGTCCGGTGAGCAGGCGTGGGACAAGATCGCCGCGCAGCCGCAGGTCAAGAAGGCCATCGAGCAGCTCGAGGACGCGATCAGCACCGCGCAGGACCGCGTCGAGGGTGCGACCACCGACGCCCGCGAGCGCATCGACACCGTGCTCGGCAAGGTCACCAAGGGCACCCGCTCCGTCGGCGAGAAGACCGCCCGCAAGGTGACCGAGGTCGCCGGCGAGATCGCCGACGAGGTCGAGGAGATCGGCGACGACCTCGCGCACGAGACCCGCTCGGCTTCGCGCAAGGTCGCCAACAAGACCGCGCCGAAGACCACGACCACCGCGCGCCGCACCACCAGCCCGGCCGCCAAGAAGCCGGCCACCGCGCCGAAGACCACCGAGAAGTAAGGTCCGCGTGAATTCCAGGGCCCCTGGCACCGCTTCGGTGCCGGGGGCCCGGGTCATTCGCCCGGTTTGACGTAAGCTGAGTCCGTGTTCGTTGCCAACTGGATCCTCATCGCCATCCATTGGGGCGGCGCGCTGACGGGGCTGTTCGCGTTCGTGCATGCGCTGTTGCAGCGTGCGGACGCGTATTCGGCCGCCGATCGGAAGACCAAACCCATCTGGATGCTCATCACCGGTGGGGCCACCGTGGTGCTGACGTTCTTCCAGTTCTACGGCGGCGGCATGATCCTGTGGCTGCCCGCGCTGGTCGCGGTCCTGGTCTACCTCGTGGACGTCCGCCCCAAGCTCATCGAGGTCCAGCGCGGCGGCCGTAACTGGTGATTAAGGTGGCCGTGTGACCACCTGGACCATCGCCGGAACCCTCACCGTCGTCCCCGCCCTCACCCGCACGGATCTGCTCGCCGAGCCCGTCGCGAAGGCACTCGCCGCCCTGCCCGATCCGGACGCCGTCGGCGTCGTCGAGATCGACGCCGAGCTGGCCGACACCGCCGCCTTCTGCGAGGCGTACGGTTCACCGCTTTCCGCGTCCGCGAACTGCGTCGTCGTCGCCGGCAAACGCGCCGGTGAAGTCCGCTTCGCCGCCGCGATGATCCTCGCCACCACCCGCGCCGACGTGAACGGCGTGATCAAACGCCGTCTCGACGTGCGCAAGGCCTCCTTCGCCCCGATGGACGAGGCCGTCTCGCTCACCGGAATGGAGTACGGCGGCATCACGCCGGTCGGCCTGCCCGCGGAGTGGCCGATCCTGATCGACCAGCGCGTCGCCGACGAACCCGAACTGGTCATCGGCAGCGGTATCCGCGGCGGCAAGCTGCTGATCCCAGGCTCGGTCCTCGCGTCCCTGCCCGGCGCCGAGGTGATCGACGGGCTCGCGCGCCCCGTCGAGTGAGGCTGTCCACAAAGGACTTTCCGCTGACTTCGGCCTTCGAGGCCGAGGTCCTCGAACTCGACCCCGCGTTGCCGGCGAGGCTCGGCGAGAACCGCGCCCGAGTCCTCGCCGCGCTGGATGAGCGCCCCGTCTACGGCGTGAACACCGGCATGGGGCGGCTCGCGGGGGTCGCCGCGCCCGCGTCGAACGCGTACCAGCGGAACCTGCTGATCGGCCGTGCCGTCGGCGGACCGCCCTGGCTCTCGGCCGAGGAAGTGCGCTGGCTGCTGCTGGTGCGCCTGCGGGATCTGCTCGCACCCGAAGCGGGCGCCAGTCCGGAGCTGGTGACGTTCCTCGTCGACCGGCTGAACGAGGGGTTCACCCCCGCCGTGCCGCGGACGGGGCTGGGCAGCGCCGGCGAGATCATCCCGCTGGCGCACGCCTTCCAGACCTTTCTCGGTGTCGGGACCGTGCTGGTGGACGGCGTCGAGACACCCGCGTCGGAAGTGCTGGCGGAGCCGTACGAGCCAGGTCTCAAGGAGGCCGCGACCCTCATCCAGGGCTCGCCGCTGGCGGAGACGCTCGCCGCTTTCGGGCGGGCCGAGGTCCGGCAGCTGGTGGCTCTCCAGACGTTCGCCGCCGCGATCGCGATCGACGTTCTCGGTGCGCCGCAAGGGATCTATCGCCCCGCGCTGGCCGGAGACGATCAGGTGCTGCGTTCGGTCCTGCGCGAAGTGAACGATCTCATCCGAGGTGCCGTCGAACGGCCGGTCGTGCAGGCGCCCGTTTCCGTGCGGGTGGCTCCGCGCGCGCTCGCGCATCTGACGCGGGTCGCCGCCGAACTGGACGAGGTGCTCGGGCGCTCGATGCCGACCGATTCACCCGTGTTCCTCGACGGCGAATTCGTGTCCACGACCGGGTTCCACGCCGTCGAACTCGGGCTGCGGATGGACGCGGTGACGGCGGCGCTGGTGCATCTCGGCGAAGTGAGCGTGCAGCGGACGCACCGGTTGCTCGACGAGCGGTTCAGCGGCCTGCCCGCGCAGCTCGCGGTGGAACCGGGGCCGCGGGCTGGGCTGGTGCCGTTGCACAAACGCGCGGTGGGGGAGCTGCACGCGCTGCGGCGGCTGGCCACGCCCGCGACCTTGGGTTCCCTCGACACTTCCGGTGGTCAGGAGGACGTGCAGGCGTTCGCCTGGGCGGCGGGGAACCAGCTCCGTGACGCCTGTGCGCGGATGTTCGCCATCACGGCCTGCGAGCTGATCACGGGTTCGCAGGCGCGGTGGCTGGCGTCCGGGGACGGGGCGCCGGAGCTGCGCGCGACCTACGAGCGGCTGCGGGAGCTGGTGCCGCCCGTCGAGGAGGACCGGGCGTTGGGCCCGGCGGTGACGACGGTGGTTTCGGCGCTCAGGAACGGGTTTCCGCGCGGGACTGGATCGCCAGCCCGCGAGGGGTCACCCAACGCGTGACGAGCGCGAAAACCCCTTCGCACACCAACGCCAGCACGACGACCGCGATACCGCCCGCCAGGATCTCTCCGTGGCCGGGATCGCCGAGCGCGAAACCGTCCACAATGTACCGTCCGAGCCCGCCGCCGTCGTTGACGATCGCGCCGATCGCGACGGTCGCCACCAGTTGCAGGAACGCGACGCGGGCACCCGCGAGGATGACCGGTGACGCGAGCGGCAACTCCAGGCGCAGCATGATCTGCCACTCACGGTGGCCGGTTCCCCGCGCGGCGTCGACGGTTTCCTGCTCCAGCTGGATGACGCCCGCGTAGGTGTTGGTGAACAACGGCGGCAGCGCCAAGGCCACCAGCGCAAGCATCAACGGCCAGAAGGTCGTGTCGACTTCGAGCCGGGAAGCCAGGAACCAGAACAGGATCACGAGCCCGAAGCTGGGGATCGCGCGGCCGATGTTCACCGCGCTGGTCGCGAGGAACTGCGCGCGGCGGTAGTGCGCCAGCCACAACGCGGGCGGGATCGTCAGCACGGCCGAGATCGCCAGTGCCAGCAAGGAGAACTGGAGATGCTCGACCGTCCGGTACGGCACGCCCGCCGGATCGGTCCAGCTCCACCGGTTCGGCTCGCCGAACCACTCGATGGTCTGGTCGATGATGCTCATCGCGACGCCGCCTTCCGCGACCACGGCGCGAGCGCGCGCCCACCGAGCCACAGCAGCAGATCCACCACCACGGCCAGCACCACGGAAAGCCCGACACCGACGATGATCGACGTCGGATTCGGTGTCGCGGTCTGGATGCCGTTGCGGATGAAGTACCCCAGGCCGCCCTTGCCGAGCATGGAGGTCACCGTCACGAGCCCGATCGTGGTCACCGCCGCGACCCGCAGACCCGCGATCACCACCGGCAGCGCGAGCGGGAGTTCGACCTGCCACAGCAACCGCGAACGGGTGAAACCCATGCCTATCGCGGCTTCGCGGACTTCCTTGGGTACCTGTTCGACGCCGGTGACGATGTTGCGGATCAGGATGAGCAACGTGTACGTCGCCAACGGGATCACCGCTGTGGTGAAGGACGTCAGGCCGGTGAAGGGAACCAGGACGGCGAAGGCGCCGAGGCTCGGGATGACGTACAGCGAACCGGCCGTGCTCAACGCGATGACGTAGAACCACCGGCGACGCAGCGAAATCGCGGAAACACCGATCGACACCACCAGTCCGATGGCGAGCGCCGCCGCGGTCAGGACGATGTGCTCACCGAGCCGCTCGAAGATCTCGTCGAGATGGCGGTCCACCCAGCGCCACTCGAAGAGCGGCCGCCCGCCCTGGGCGGGTACGGGGAACACGGAGGAGGCTCGCACCGGCCGACCTTACCCCGTTCGGGGCGCCGGATTCCGCTCTCTGGGAGCGCAAGGGGTGCAACTCTCAAAATGTGGATTCTGTCGTGACCCGGGGATACGGTTCATTCCTCTGAACGAGTCATAGGAGTGTGCACGTGCGCTGGACACGGAACGTTCGAGTGGGCGCGGTGCTCGCCGCCGCCATCCTCGGTATGACCGCCTGTGGGGGCGGAGACGACGCGGCGGCCCCGGCCGCGCAGAGCAAGGGCGGGGCGCCGATCGTGGTCGCCTCCTTCAACTTCACCGACAGCGTGATCCTCGCCGAGCTGTACGCGAATGCGTTGGAGGCCAAGGGTTACCCGATCACACGCAAGCTCAACGTCGCTTCGCGCGAGCTGATCTACCCGGCGCTGAAATCCGGCGAACTCCAGTTCATCCCGGAGTACCAGGGCGCCGCCATCACCACCGGATACGGCAAGGAAGCCCCGAAGGACGCGGCGGGCGAGCACGAGCAGCTCAAGAAGCTGTTCGAGCCGGACGGCATCGGCCTGCTGGACTACTCGCCGGCGGAGAACAAGAACACCTACATCGTGAAGGCCGATCTCGCCAAGGAGAAGGGGCTGGCGAAGATCAGCGATCTGTCCAAGATCGACAACGTCGTCGTCGCCGGCGCGCCGGAGTGCGCGGAGCGGCTTCCCTGCTTCAAGGGCTTCACCGACGTCTACAAGCTGAAGGCCACGTTCCAGACGGTGCAGGAGGCGGGCCCGCGCGTCGAACAGCTGCGGTCCGGCAAGGTCACCGTCATCCCGGTCGACTCGGTGAGCCCGCTCGTGGGCGACCCGCAGTTCGTGGCGCTGGAGGACGACCTCGCCATCGTGCCGACCGAGAACGTCGTGCCCGCGGTGAACAAGAAGGTCCTCGACGAGCGCGGCGCCGACTTCGCGGCCGCCGTCAACGCCGTGAGCAAGGCCCTCGACACCGTGCAGCTGCGTGAGCTGAACAAGCGCGTCGACTCGGACGGCGAGAAGCCGGCCGATGTCGCGAAGGACTGGCTGAAGGAGAAGTCGCTCATCTAGCCCCTTCGCGTGCCATGAAAGGTCCTTTCCTTGCAAAATTTGCGAGGAAAGGACCTTTCCTTGCATCCGGGCAGGGGGTGCGCGTTCCCGCTGCGAGCAGCGGTGGAATCGTGGACGCTGTCGTTGCACCACGGGTGAAAGGGAGTGGGATGGGAAAGGTCACGGCCGTCGCGGAGCGCACCATCGAGGCGCCGGCGGACAAGGTCAGGGCGCTCGTCGCGGACTACGCCGAAACCCGGCCGAAGCTGCTGACGGAGCACTACCGCGACTACGAAGTCACGGAAGGCGGCGTCGGCGCGGGCACGAAGGCGCGCTGGAAGCTGCAGGCCACGTCGAAGCGCGTGCGTGACGTCGCCGCGACGGTGACCGAGCCGTCCGAAGGCACCCTCGTCGAGACCGACGCGAACTCCAGCATGGTCACCACCTGGACCGTCCGCGAGGTGCCGGACGGCAGCCTCGTCCGCATCGAGACCACGTGGGACGGCGCGGGCGGCATCGGCGGCTTCTTCGAGAAGACCTTCGCGCCCGGCGGGCTCAAGCGGATCTACGAGGGTGTGCTCGGCAAGCTCGCCGAGGCCGTGTAGCCCTCGCCACAATCGGAATGGGCGCCCCGGTTAGCTCGTTGTACCCGTCGTGAATACGGGGCGACCGCCCCGCTTCGGCAACTGACTTGGAGTTACCTCGTGAACGCAACCGAGATCCGGCTCGCCTCCCGTCCGCACGGTGTTCCGACGCTGGAGAATTTCGAGATCGCCGACGTCGAGATCCCGGTGCCGGGCGAAGGGCAGATCCTGGTCCGCAACCAGGTGCTGAGCGTGGATCCGTACATGCGCGGCCGGATGAGCAGCGCGAAGTCCTACGCCGAGCCGTACGAGGTCGGCAAGGTCATGCACGGCGGCGCCGTCGGCGAAGTGATCGAGTCCACCGTGGACGATTTCAAACCCGGTGACATCGTGTTGCACGGCCTCGGCTGGCGTTCGCACGCCGTCGTCGCCGCGAAGCACGCGGTGAAGGTCGACCCGGAGGCCGCCCCGATCACGGCGTACCTCGGCGTCCTCGGCATGACCGGGCTCACCGCGTACGCCGGGCTGCTGGAGGTCGCGGAGTTCAAGGAGGGCGACACCGTCTTCGTGTCCGGCGCGGCGGGCGCCGTCGGGTCCGTCGTCGGCCAGCTGGCGAAGCTGAAGGGCGCGAAGCGGGTCATCGGCAGCGCGGGCACCGACGACAAGGTCAAATGGCTGACCGACGAGCTGGGCTTCGACGCGGCGTTCAACTACAAGGACGCCCCGGTGATCGAGCAGCTGCGCGCGGCGGCGCCCGAAGGTATCGACGTGTACTTCGACAACGTCGGCGGCGAGCACCTCGAAGCGGCCATCGACTCGATCAACCTGCACGGCCGCATGGCGATCTGCGGGATGATCTCGGTCTACAACAACACCGAACCGGCCGCGGCGCCGCGCAATCTCGCGTCGATCATCGCGAAGCGGTTCACCATGCGCGGCATGCTGGTCGGCGACCACTACGCGCTGCAGCCGCAGTTCGTTCAGGAGGTCGCTCCGCTGGTCGCTTCCGGGCGGCTGAAGTACTCGGAGACCATTGTGGACGGTATCCGCAACGCGCCGCAGGCGTTCCTGGACCTGTTGGGCGGGGCGAACACCGGCAAGATGCTGGTCCGCGTCTGACCCGCCTCCCGATGCTATGAAAGGTCCTTTCCTTGCAAAATTTGCAAGGAAAGGACCTTTCATAGCGCGTGTGGGGGCTCAGTACTGCGTCGTGAGCGCGCCTTCGGTCAGCGCGGCATCGAGCGCCTCCGCCGACATGTCCAACTTCATCTGGTCACGGAAGATCTGGCCCGCCGTCGGCAGGCTGGACCGCTCCGGCCACGTCTCCGGCTTCCACAGCGACGACCGCAGGAAAGCCTTGGCGCAGTGCATGTACAGCTCTTCGACCTCGACCAGGATCGCCAGCGCCGGCCGCTTCCCCTTGACCACGAGGTCGTCGAAGAACGGCGCGTCCGCGACCAGTTTCGCGCGGCCGTTGATCCGCAGGGTCTCGTTCATCCCCGGCACCAGGAACAGCAGCCCGGCGTGCGGGTTTTCGAGGATGTTGGTCTGGCTGTCGAGCAGTTTGTTGCCCGGCCGGTCCGCCAGCACCAGCGTCTTGTCGTCGAGCACCTTCACGGAACCGGCGGGGTCGCCGCGCGGCGAGACGTCGCAGGTCCCGTCGGCCGACGCCGTCGCCAGCAGGTAGAACGGCGAGTGCTCGATCAGCGTGCGCGCGTGCGGATCGAGGAAGGGGATGATCTTCCCCTTGGTCCGTTCGGCCGGGTGGCCGAGGTGCTCACGCAGCGCTTCGTGCGTCTCGATCACTTTGATCTCTGAGGTCCCCATGACCCCAGTGAACCATTAGAAGACGACAGTCCGGTTCCCGTGCACCAGCACGCGGCCCTCCAGATGCCACCGGAGCCCGCGCGCCAGCGTCACCTTCTCGATGTCGCGGCCCTTGCGGACCATGTCCTCGACCGAGTCGCCGTGGTCGACGCGGATGACGTCCTGGTCGACGATCGGGCCGGCGTCGAGATCGGCGGTGACGTAGTGGCAGGTCGCGCCGATGAGTTTCACCCCGCGCGCGTGGGCCTGGTGGTACGGCCGCGCGCCGACGAACGACGGCAGGAAGCTGTGGTGGATGTTGAGCGCCCGCCCGGCCCACGCCTCGCACAGCTCCGGCGGCAGGACCTGCATGAACCGGGCGAGGACCACGGCGTGCGGGTCGTGCTCGTCGACGAGTTTCCGTACTTCGGCGAACGCCGACGCCTTGGCGGCCGGGTCGCCGGCGGGGAACGGGACGTGGTGGAACGGGATGCCGTGGGCGCGGGTGATGTCGCCCAGCGACGCGTGGTTGCCGATGACGGCGGCGACGTCGACGTCCAGTTCCCCGGACGCGACCCGGCCGAGCAGGTCGTAGAGGCAGTGCCCGGCCTTGGAGACGAGGATCACCGCGCGGCGGCGCTCGCCGGTGTCGCTGACCTGCCAGCTCGACTCGGTCGAAAGGGACTTCGCGACCTCGGCGAAGCGCGTGCGCAGTTCGGCGGCGTCGAACGGGAGCGAATCGGCGCGGACGACCTGGCGGGTGAAGAACCAGCCGGTGTCCGGGTCGGTGTGATACGCCGCTTCGACGATCCAACCGCCGTGCTCGGCGAGGAAACCCGAGATACGGGCGATGATGCCCGTGCGGTCGGGGCAGCCGAAGGAGATCACATAGCGACGTTCAGGGTTCGACACGCACACCATTGTCGCTGGTCCCGGCCGCCGCGCGGCGTCGGGTCAGTATCCGGACGCGGACCCGCCGCCCGATCTCGATCGCCGCGACCAGCAGCAAGCCGAGTGCGAAGGACAGCAGAAGGCCCTTCTCCGGTTCGTCCGCGAAGGCCGCTCCGCCGACCAGCCCGATCAGGACGCTGTACACCGCCCAGATGCCCGCGCCGAGGGCGTCGAGCGGGACGAACTTGCGTGGCGGGTAGCCGAGGCTGCCGTTGGCGAGCCCGCTCGCGACGCGGCCGCCGGGCAGGTAGCGGGCGGCGAGGATCAACAGGACGGCGTTGCGCCGCACCTGGATCTTCGCCCATTCGTAGCGCCGGACCCCGTCCGGACCGCGCTGCAGGCGGGCGAGCGCCCGCGGTCCCGCGGCGGCGCCGACGGTGTAGCCGAGGCAGTCGCCCAGCCAGGCTCCGAGCGCGGCGATCAGCGCGAGCAGCGCCAGCTGGGCGAAGTCCGTGCCGATCAGAACGGCGACGGTGATGACGGTGGTCTCGCTCGGCATGAACGGCAGGAGCGCGTCCAACCCGGACACGAGGAACACGATCACCCACAGCCAGGGCGATCCGAGCGTGCCCTCGAGCAGCCCGGTGACGTACTCCAGCAGTTCCACGGTTCCATGGTGATCACCGCAGGTCGCTTTGGGGTGACGGAGCGGGGTTCGACCGGTGAATTCCTAGTCCGGGGCCACCGAGGACCACGGCACCGTGAGTTCACCCAGCCGCCAGCGCGACGGCCGGTTCAGCACCGGCCAGCCCCGGGCGGTGAGCAGGTGGACGGCGTGCGCCCAGCGGGCACGGACGCCGAAGTTCTGATGCGGCGCCGCCGTCGCCCAGCAGGTATCCAAAGTGGACAGTAGTTCGTGGACGCGTTCGCCGGGAACGTTGCGGTGGATCAGGATCTTGGGCAGTCGTTCGGCCACTGTGGACGGACGTTCCAGGCTGGCGAGATGTACCGACAGGGTCAGGGTGCGCGGTCCGTCGTGTCCGACGGCGACCCAGGTGCTCAACCGCCCGATCTCGTCGCAGGTGCCTTCGACGAGGAGCCCGCCCGGTGTCATCGCGTCCAGCATGAGCGACCAGGCACCCGGGACCTCGGCTTCGTCGTACTGTCGCAGGACGTTGAACGCGCGTACCAGCACTGGCCGCGTCCCGGCCAGTTCGAAACCGCCGCGCCGGAAGTCGAGCCACGGCTTGTCGACGGCGGATTGCGCGACGGCGACCCGTTCGGCGTCCAGCTCCAGGCCCAGCACGCGGACGTCGCGACGGACCGTGCGCAGCCATCGCGCCATCTCGACCGTGGTCACCGGTGAGGCGCCGTAGCCGAGGTCCACCACGAGCGGTTCGTCGGCGCGGTGCAGCAGCCGCGTCACGCCCGGATCGCTCGCGAGCCACCGGTCCACCCGCCGGAGCCGGTTGGGGTTGGTCGTGCCCCGTGTCGGTGCCCCGACCGGTTTCAGCGCTCGGCCAGCCATTTCGCGACGAATTCCGCCTCGCGCTCCAGCAGCTTGGTGACCTGTTCGGCGATCACGCCCTCCAGCTTTCCGCCGACGAACGGGATCCGCACCTTGACCTGGCCGCTGTTGACCAGCGTCGTCCGCTCGCCTTCGGCGGTCAGCGACGTCTTCGCGGTGATCTCGCCCGGCACGCCCGAGACCGCCGCCGTCGCGGTGCCGGTGTAGCCGTCCCCGGCCGCCTTCCAGCTCTGCTCGCGCTCGACGATCAGGTCGCCCCGGTGCAGGGTCCGCACGGCCGACGGGAGCTTGTCCGAGCTGATGCCCTGACGCAGCTTGTAACGCACTCCGTCCTCGGCCGGGACGTACTCCAGCAGTTCCGCGTCGTCGCCGCCGATCTGCTCCAGCCGCGCCCGCAGCGCCGCCTCGCCGGCGACCGCGTCGAACGTGGTCGCGAGGTCTGCGGAGAACGCTGAGCGGTGCTCGATACGGGAGGCCATGGCGCCAGACAGTACCGTTCACGGGCGTGAGCACTGCCGAAACTCCCACCCTCGCCGACCACACCACGTTGCGCCTCGGCGGTCCGGCGCGGCGTTATGCCGAGGCGAAGACCGTGCAGGCCCTGGTCGACGCGGTCCGCGAGGCCGACGAAGCGGGCGAGCCGGTCCTGCTGCTCGGCGGCGGCTCGAACCTCGTCGTCGCCGACGACGGTTTCGAGGGCACGGTGCTGAAGGTCGGCAACACCGGCTGGACGCGTGACGGAGATCTCGTCGAGGTCGCGGCGGGAGAGAACTGGGACGGTTTCGTCGAGGGCTTGGTCGCCGAGGGCATCGGCGGGCTCGAATGCCTCTCCGGGATCCCCGGTTCGGTCGGCGCGACGCCGATCCAGAACGTCGGCGCGTACGGCTGCGAGGTGGCCGAATCCCTGGTCTCGGTCGATCTCTACGACCGTGCCACCCACGAAATCCGCACGTTGACCGCCGAAGAGCTCGGCTTCGGGTATCGCACGTCGATCCTGAAGGGGACCGACGCGGGCGTCGTGCTCACAGTGCGGTTCAAAGTCAGCGAAGACGGCCTCTCCGCCCCGATCCGCTACGCCGAACTCGCCCGCACGCTCGGCGTCGAGATCGGTGACCGGGTCCCGGCCGCCGAAGCACGCGAAGCGGTCCTCGGGCTGCGTCGCGGCAAGGGCATGGTCCTGGACGCCGACGACCACGACACCTGGAGCGCGGGCTCGTTCTTCACCAACCCGATCATCGGCGAGGCGCGGCTGGCGAAGGTGCTGGCAGGCATCGTGGACGTCGTCGGCGAGGACGTGCGCGTGCCGCAGTACCCGGCGCCCGGCGGCACGAAGCTGTCCGCGGCTTGGCTGATCGAGCGCGCCGGATTCGCGAAGGGCCACGAAGGGCCTGGCGGCCGGGTCTCGCTGTCGACGAAGCACACGCTCGCGCTCACGAACCGGGGTAAGGCCTCGACCCAGGACCTGCTCGATCTGGCGCGCGAAGTGCGCGACGGCGTCGAGGCTCGCTTCGGCGTTTCGCTGCACCCTGAACCCCTGCTCATCAACTGCGCGCTTTGACCGAACAACCCGACGCCACCCTCGTGCGTCTATCACTCTGAGGGGCGAGGGTGAGTTCCGTCGCCGCGGGTAACGTCGGAGGGGTTCCCGGCGCTGAGCGGGTAGAAGCTCGCGGGGATCTTCATGGGAGGTACACGGTGATCGAACGGCGCACGGTGTTCAAGGCCGCGCTCGCCGCGGGTGCGGCCATGCTGGCCGCCGCCTGCTCCAGCGAAGAAGGCGGCAACGCCAAGCCGGAAGGCAGTGGTGGCGGGGAACAGGGCGCCGCCCCGGTCGCGAAGATCACCGCCGAACCCGCCGCCGACGCCAAGGACGCGTCCGTGGTGACGCCGGTCGTGGTGAAGGTCGCCGACGGCAAGCTCACCGAGGTCAAGGTCACCGGAGACAGCGGCAAGGACGTCAAGGGCGAGCTTTCCGCCGACGGGCTCACCTGGACCAGCACCGAGGTCCTCGGCTACGGCAAGACGTACACGTACGCCGCGAAGGCCACCGGCAGCGACAACAAGCCCGCCGAGTTCAAGGGCTCGTTCAGCACGGTCAAGCCCGCCAAGGAGGTTCGCGCCACGCTGAACCCGACCGACGACGCCGAGGTCGGCGTCGCGATGCCGATCAGCGTGAAGTTCGCGTCCCCGGTCAAGGACAAGGCGGCCGCCGAGAAGGCGCTCAAGGTGAAGACCGACAAGGACGTCGAGGGCTCCTGGGGCTGGCTGTCCGACACCCAGGTCGACTGGCGGCCCAAGGAGTACTGGCCCGCGAACATCAAGGTCAACGTCGAGGCGAAGCTCTACGGCGTCGCGCTCGGCGGCGGCGCGTACGGCAAGGCCGACGTGACCACCGAGTTCAAGATCGGCCGCAACCAGGTGGTCAAGATCAACACCCCGGACCACGTGATGAAGGTCTACCGGGGCGGGTCGGAGTCGGCGAGCTACCCGTGCTCGAACGGGCTCGACGGCGACGTCCAGCGCAACACCCCCAACGGCACGTTCATCGTGATGACGAAGGAGCCGACGGCGCGGTTCGACAACGCGCGCTACGGCTACACCAACGTCAACAAGAAGTGGTCCTGCCGGATCTCGAACAACGGCGAGTACATCCACGAGAACCAGGACAACGCGGCGAACATCGGCAAGGCCAACACCTCGCACGGCTGCGTGAACCTGCTCGAAGCGGACGCCAAGAAGTACTTCGACTCGGCGATGATCGGCGACCCCGTCGAGATCACCGGTTCGAAACTGGGCAGCCCGACCAAATCGGACGTCAAGAACTGGTTCTATGACTGGAAGTCCTGGAAGGCCCTGTCGGCTGTCAAATAATCGCGCGACCGCGAACGTGTCTACGGGCCGTGGCCTGGCACTGAGTGCGGCGGTTCCGCAGAGGGCGGCCCGCAGCCACGTTCGCGGGGCCTCGCGGCCAAGACGCGCGACTTCAAAAGACAAAAGCGCCTTGGGTCACCGTGGGACCGACCTCCTAGGCTGCGGTGCATGAAGACCGAGGTAGTCGGCTACGGCGGGACCCGCATCGGCTTGTGGGTCGAGGGCGCCGAGAACACCCGTCCGATCGTGTTCGTGCACGGCTGGGCCCAGTCGAGCCGGGCGTGGGCGCCGCAGCTGGCGGATCCCGCGCTCAGCGAGCGGTTCCGCCTGGTCGCGATGGATCTGCGCGGGCACGGGGACTCCGAAGTGCCCTCCGCCGGCTACGACGATCCCCGCGTCTGGGCGGAGGATCTCGCCTCCGTTCTCGACTTCGCCGGTGAGGACGCGATCGTCGTCGGCTGGTCCTACGGCGGCCTGGTCATCACCGACTACCTCCGGGTGCACGGCTCTTCGCGGCTCGCCGGCGTCGTTCTTGTGGGCGCTATCACAGAAATCGGCAAGAACCGTCCCGGCGGCAAGGTCGGGCCCGCGATGCGCGACGCCATCCCGGCGGTCCTTTCCGACGATCCGGCGGTCGCGATTCCCGCGTTGGTGCAGTTCAGCGCGCGGATGACGGCCGCCCCGGTGTCCGGCACGCTCACCCAATCGCTGCTCGGCGCCTGCCTTTCCACGCCGCCCGCGGTGCGCTCCGCGCTGTTCCGGCGTGACGTCGGGAGCGAGGACGTGCTGCGCGATCTGGACAAACCGGCACTTATCGTTCATGGTCTCGCGGACGCTGTGATCGACCCGACGTCCGCGGAATACGCGGCGGGGAAGATTCAGGGGGCCGTCGTGCGTTGGCTACCTGAGGTGGGGCATCTGCCGTTCGCCGAAGCGGCGGACGAGTTCGGTGAACTGCTGCGCGGGTTCGCCGATCAGTAGGACTTCGGGAGTGTTGACCAGGTGACGATCCCTCTGCACGGGTTCGACGCCGCGCCCAGGCGCGTCGCGGTGCTGTCGTTGCACACTTCTCCGCTGGAGCAGCCGGGTACCGGCGACGCCGGCGGCATGAACGTCTACGTGAGCCAGACGGCCACCGAGATGGCCCGCCGGGGCGTCGAGGTCGAGGTGTTCACGCGGGCCACGTCCTCGGATCAGCCTCCGGTCGCCGAGCTGGCGCCGGGCGTGCTGGTCCGGCACATCCCGGCCGGGCCGTTCGAGCCGCTGGGGCGCGACGAGCTGCCCGCGCAGCTGTGCGCCTTCACGGCAGGGGTGCTGCGGGCCGAGGCGTTCCACGAACCGGGCTACTACGACCTCATCCATTCGCATTACTGGCTCTCCGGCCAGGCGGGCTGGCTCGCCCGCGACCGCTGGGGCGTGCCGCTGGTGCACACCGCGCACACCCTGGCCAAGGTCAAGAACGCCGCGCTGGCCGAGGGCGACACCCCCGAGCCGCGCACCCGCGTGATCGGCGAGGAGCAGGTCGTCGAGGAGGCGGACTGCCTGGTCGCGAACACCCGCGTCGAGGCCCGTGAGCTGATCGAGCTGTACGACGCCGACCCGCACGCCGTGCACGCCATCCCGCCCGGTGTCGACCTCGACCGCTTCACGCCCGGCTCCCAGGCCGCCGCGCGCCGGGCGCTGGGTCTTCCGACGGACGCGATCGTGCTGGCCTTCGCGGGCCGGATCCAGCCGTTGAAGGCGCCGGACGTCCTCCTGCTGGCCGCGGCCGAAATGCTGCGCGAGCGGCCGGAGCTGGCGTCGCGGCTGGTGGTGCTGATCGTCGGCGGCCCGTCCGGGACCGGGCTGGAGCAGCCGCAGGCCTTGCGCGAGCTGGCCGTTTCCCTCGGGATCGAGGCGCAGACCCGGTTCATGCCGCCGCAGCCGGGCCGGTCGCTGGTCAACGTCTACCGCGCGGCCGACCTCGTCGCCGTGCCGAGCTACAACGAGTCGTTCGGGCTGGTCGCGCTCGAGGCGCAGGCCTGCGGGACGCCGGTGATCGCGGCGGAGGTCGGCGGGCTGCCGGTCGCCGTCCCGCATGGCGTCTCCGGGCTGCTCGTGCCGTCGCACGACGCGAAGGACTGGGCGGGCGCGCTCGCGAACGTCGCGTTGCGGCCCGGTTGGCGTGCCGAGCTTTCGGCCAACGCCGTCGTCCACGCGCGACGTTTCTCTTGGCGCCGGACGACGGACCGCCTGCTGGACACGTACGCTCAGGCGACCGGCGCGTTCCGGCGTGCCCTCGAACAGCGCGCGGAGGTGGCGGTTTGACGCTCGACGAGACCTTGCGGTCCTCTTTGGACAATGCAGGCCTGGAATACGAAAGGCGTGGCGAGGGAAGGTACTTCGTCACGTTGCCCGGCACCAAGAAACTGCAGACCAACTGCTGGCTGGTCGCCGGTGACCACGCTTTCGCCGTCGAAGCCTTCGTCTGCCGCCGTCCCGACGAGTCCCATGAGGACGTTTACCGCTTTCTGTTGCGCCGCAACGCGAAACTGTACGGCGTGCACTACACGGTGGACGCGATCGGCGATATCTACCTGGTCGGCCGGTTCGGTTTGGACACGGTCACCGAAGCCGAATTGGACAAGATCCTCGGGCAGGTGCTGGAGGCCGCCGACGGCGATTTCAACACGCTGCTGGAACTCGGGTTCGCCGAATCGATCAAACGCGAATGGGACTGGCGCGTCTCGCGCGGCGAGTCGCTGGCGAACCTGCAGGCGTTCAAACATCTCGTCGAGCCTTCGAACGGGCACGAACCGGGAGCCTTGACCGACTCGTGACCCGGACGGTGCAACGGCACCGTCGTCCGTTCCGTCTCTTTCCGCAGCACTGGAGGGAGACGGTTTTCATGCACAAGCGAGTGAGATGGGTCGCGGCCGCCGGCATCGTGCTGGCGCTGGCGGGCTGTTCGGCGAACGATTCCGGCGGTGAGTCGGCCGCGATGCCGATGTCGGCGGACACCAAGCAGGCGGCGCCCAAAGAAGGGGTGCCCAACAAGGAAGCCACCGACAGCAAGGCCGGTTCGGACAAGGCCCCGGCGCCCGCGGGGCAGCCGGGGATCACCGACCGCAAGCTGGTGCGCACGGCGAGCCTGGAGCTCACCGCCCCGAACGTCGCCGACGTGATCTCGCAGGTGCGCGTCATCACCCAGGGCGCCGCGGGCTACACCGGGCAGGAAAGCACCCAGGAGAAGCGCGCGTCGGTCAACGTCATCGTGCCCTCCGAACGCCTCGATGGCGTGCTGGACCAGCTCGGGAAGCTGGGGAAGCAGGTCCGGCGCGAGGTCACCGCGACGGACGTGACCGAGCAGATGGTCGACGTCGAATCGCGGCTGGCCACCCAGCGGGCGAGCGTCGAGCGCATCCGCGCACTGCTCGCGAGGGCGACGTCGGTTTCGGAGATCGCCTCGGTGGAGAGCGAGCTGACGAGCCGGGAAGCCGAGCTCGAGTCGCTCCAGAAGCGGCGCGAAAGCCTGGCGGGCAGTGTCGCCATGTCGACGATTTCGTTGCAGGTGAAGGCGGAGACGGTCGCGGCGTCGGAGGAGTCCCGCAGCGGTTTCCTCGGCGGCCTGGCCGGCGGCTGGGATGCCTTCCTGACCTTCGGCGGCGGCCTGCTGACCGCGATCGGCGCGATGGCGCCGTTCCTGCTGGTCTTCGGCGTTCCCGTGGCCGCGCTGGTGTGGTGGCTGCGCAAGCGGCGCCGTCCGGCGGAACCCGCGATGGCGACCGCTTCGGATCTGCCGTCCGCGCCCCCGCTGGACTGAGCCGACCAAGCCCCCGGTGACCGTTCGGGGCTGGATGGACGACACGCGTGATCCGGCGGACGGCACGTGTGACTGGATGGACGACACGACCCCGGCTGGTGTTCCGCCACGAGTCGTCCGCTCAATCACGTGTGTCGTCCATTCCGACACGCGTGTCGTCCGTTCAGTCACACGAAACCGCCGCCCCGGCGCCGGCAGTGGATACCTGCCACGAACGAGGGCCCGGAAGGTGAACAGGCGGGACGGCTCGAGGGAGGGGGGAGTCGCGATCTCGAGCCGCCCCGCTGAAGTTCCCGCCAAGGTGGACCCGGTGACGAGGGGGATGCCAACGGGGCCGGCGGGCGCCGCGACTCGGCAGGGGGGAGACGAGTCGCGGTCGTCACCCGCGTCGAGCCGGGGAGTGCGTGGAATCCGGCCGCGCGGGACTTAGTCAACCTGTCAGATCTCCACCTGTAATCACAAGACTACCGGTTACTCCGTTCGAGTGAACTTCGAAAACCGGGATAACGGAGTGCAGCCTGATTTCCAGGGAACGGGACTTGTTGGCAACCCGTCTTCTGGACGGGTGAAGGTGTTACTCGCGGGTAACGCACTCTCCGTAGAAACAAGGTCAAGCGCAGCCCTCTGACCGGCGCTTCCGCTCCCTCTGGCAGGCTGAACCCCATGGCTGAGCTTGGGACTCTGGTGCTGCTGCGTCACGGGCAGAGCACGTGGAACGCCGAAAACCTGTTCACCGGCTGGGTGGACGTGCCGCTGTCGGAGCAGGGCGAGCAGGAGGCGCGCAAGGGCGGGCGGCTGCTCGCGGAGTCCGGCCTGCTGCCGGACGTCGTGCACACGTCGCTGATGCGCCGCGCGATCTCGACCGCCAACCTGGCGCTCGACGCCGCCGACCGGCACTGGATCCCGGTGAAGCGCGACTGGCGCCTCAACGAGCGCCACTACGGCGCGCTGCAGGGCAAGAACAAGAAGCAGACCCTCGACGAGTTCGGCGAGGAGCAGTTCATGCTCTGGCGCCGCTCCTACGACACCCCGCCGCCTCCGATCGACCCGGCCGACGAGTTCAGCCAGGTGGGCGACGCGCGCTACGCCGACCTCGGCGACGCCGCCCCGCTGACCGAATGCCTCAAGGACGTCGTCGCGCGGCTGCTGCCGTACTGGGAGTCCGAGATCGTGCCGGATCTGCGCGCGGGCAAGACCGTGCTGGTCGCCGCGCACGGGAACTCGCTGCGGGCGCTGGTGAAGCACCTCGACGGCATCTCGGACGACGCGATCGCCGGGCTCAACATCCCGACCGGCATCCCGCTGCGTTACGACCTCACCGAAGACCTCAAGCCCGTCACCGCCGGTGGCACCTACCTGGACCCGGAGGCCGCCAAGGAAGCCGCGGCCGCCGTGGCGAACCAGGGCCGCTAGACCCACGCATTTCGTCCTCTGGATGCGGTAGTTCGCTCTCGAACCACCGCGTTCAGAGGACGAATTGCGTCAGGGGAGGGCTTGGACCGACTCGATGCCGGCCGCCTTCCACCCCTCGGGCAGCCGCTGGAGGCGCAGGACGATCGGCAGGTACCGCTTCGACGCCTGCCCGGCCGCGTCCGTGACGTCCGACGTCGCGAAGAGCAGCACGCTCGCCTTGTCGTCCACGACCTCCATGACCGCCGCGGCCGGGTTCGGCGCCGGCGACGCCTTCGTGCCGCCGGACCGGATCTGGTTCAGCCGAGCCGCCTTGTCCTGCTGGAACTGGGTCAACAACTGTCCGGTCGACACCGACTCGTAGCGGGCGTACGTGCCTTCAGGGTCGGCCGGATTCACGTTCAGCAGGGCTTCCGCGGCGCGCAGGGCACCGTCCCGCGCGGAATCCCGCACCCTCGCGAACACCCGGTCGCCCGCGCCCGGCTTCTCCGCCGCGGGCGGGGAGTCCGCCGGATTCACCTTGACCTCGCCGATCCGCCAGCGGTCACCCTCGCGGACGGTCGCGAGCAGCACCGACGCGATGCCCTTGCTGGTGGCACCGGCCCTGGTGCTGCTCTGGTCCAGGACGGTGAGCACCCGCGCCTTGTCCGGCGTCTGCTCGACCGCCGCCGACACGATCACCTTGGTCACGAGCTTGATCGGCTCGGCCGACTTCCGGACCTCGGCGAACAGTTTCGCCAGCTCGTCGCGCGCGCCCGGCGTCACGTTGTCGGCGAGTGCCTTCTCGTAGGCGGGCACGGCCGTACTGTCGTAGGAGAACACCGCTTCGGCGGCCGTCTTCACCGCCGTGAGCACGGACGCCGTCTTCGCCGGATCCACCAGCGCGAGGTTCGCGGGCGGGCTCTCCGGTTCGGGCCGGGCGGTGCCGGAGACCGTGGTGGTGCAGCCCGCGAGCGCGAGCAGCACGGCCAACCCCGCCCAGCGCTTCACAGCAGGCCGAGTTCCCGTGCCCGGGCGTCGACCTGCAGGCGCGACGTCACGCCGAGCGCGACCAGCAGCTCCGAGACGCGACGCTGATAGGTGCGCACGCCCATGCCGAGGCTCTTCGCGGCCTTCTCGTCTTTGCAGCCGGTGGTCAGGAACTCGAGGATCTGCGGTGCCTCCATCCGGATGTCGGCGAACCGCGCGTCGAACGTCTCCAGGGTGGTGGACGCGAGCCAGGCGGTTTCGAACAGCGACAGGATGCCCTGCACCAGCTCGGGGCGCGAGATGACGCTGTAGGAGCGCACCGCCTTGCCCTCGTCGCCCGCCATGATCGCGACCCGCTCGTCGAGCAGGATCGTCTCGTTGATCTCCTCGGTGCCGATCCGGATCTGCGCGCCGAGACCGGACAGGTGGTGCAGGTGCTGCGCGGTCTGCTCGTTCAGCAGGACGCCGGGGCGGTACAGCTTGCGGATCCGCTTGTCGTGCACCAGCCGTTCGCCCTGCTGCGTGAGCGACGGCCGCGAAAGCGCCCAGGTGTAGAGGTCGTCGGCCGCGCACGCGATGTCGGTCGCCGCGACGAACAGATGAGCCGTCCGGTCGAACAGCTCTTCTTCTCCGCGAATCAGGGAGATGTCACTGACGAGTTCCACGGCGACAGTCTTCCAACATTCCCCGGGGGCCGTGACGGGAACGTCGCTATTCACCGGTGAGCGATCACGACGAAAGTCGGAATCCGGGCATCACGCGGCGACGATGTCCCCGGTTCGGGTGACCCGGCTCACCCAGGAGATCTCGGCCAGGGATCGGCCACGTGAACGGCGGCCGACCTGCAGGCGAACAGGGGCTCCCCAGGTGTCATAGGCATCACGAGTACGCGGCCGGGACTAGGCCAAAAGACTACCCACGCGCTTACGATTCCCCTGTGACCACGCCTGTTGCACTCGCCCTGGCCGTCGGCGGACTGATCGTCGGTGTGGTTTTCGGCTTCCTGATCGCGAGGGGCCGCGCCCGCCGCGAGGAGCGGCGACCGACCGGTCCCACCGTGGCCGAACTGCTCGAACGCCTCGTGCGGTCCAGCAACAACGGCGTCGTCGTCCTCAACAGGTTCGGCGACATGGTCCTGCACAATCCGCGCGCCTACGAACTCGGCCTGGTGAAGGTCAACCAGGCCGATCCACGGGCCCGCAAGGCCGCCGAGCAGGTGGTCGAGACCGACGAGCCGATGGAGATCGACCTTTCCCCGCTGGAGGCGAGGGGCCGTCAGCCCGAGGCCGTCCTCGGCGAGGTCCGCCCGCTCGGCGACGGGTTCACCGTGGTCGAGGCGGTCGACCACTCCGAGGCGATCCGGCTCGAAGCCGTCCGGCGTGACTTCGTCGCGAACGTGAGCCACGAGCTGAAGACGCCGGTGGGTGCCATCGCGCTGCTCACCGAGGCCGTCCTCGACGCCGCCGAGGACACCGAGGAGGTCCGCCGCTTCGGCGGCAAGATCCTCCGCGAGTCGACCCGGCTCGGCCAGCTGGTCACCGAGCTGATCGCGCTGTCGCGGCTGCAGGGCGCCGAGCGGCTGCCCGATCTCAACGTCGTCGAGGTCGACGCCGTGGTCCGCGAGGCGCTCGGCCGGACGACGCTTTCGGCGGAATCCGCCGAGATCACCATCACCACCGACGCGGCCAGCGGACTGCTCATCGAGGGCGACCGGACGCTGATGGTCACCGCGCTGTCGAACCTGCTGGAGAACGCCGTCGCGTACTCGCAGCCGGGCAGCCCGGTGTCGATCAGCAGGCGGCTGGTCGACGGCAAGGTCGAGATCGCGGTGACCGACCGCGGCATCGGGATCGCCGAGGACGAACAGCAGCGTGTCTTCGAGCGGTTCTACCGCGCGGACAAGGCGCGGTCGCGGGCGACCGGCGGCACCGGGCTGGGGCTGGCGATCGTCAAACACGTGGCCGCCAACCACGGCGGTTCGGTCGGCCTGTGGAGCCGTCCCGGCACCGGGTCGACCTTCACCCTGCGCATCCCCGCGCACATCCCCGCCGAACCGGCCGCGCCCGTGAAACAGGCTCCGCCGGCCTCCCGGCCGGAGAAGACCCCCGAGCGGACACCCCGTCTCGTGGCAACAGGGCAAGAAAGCCCCGACCATGGAGGAAACCTGTGACGAGGGTTCTCATCGTCGAGGACGAAGAGTCGTTCGCCGACCCGCTCGCGTTCTTGCTCCGCAAAGAGGGCTTCACCGCCGCCGTCGCCGTGACGGGGCAGCAGGCGCTCGAGGAGTTCGACCGCAACGGCGCCGACATCGTCCTGCTCGACCTCATGCTCCCCGGTATGAGCGGTACCGACGTCTGCAAGCAGCTCAGGCAGCGTTCCGCGGTACCGGTGATCATGGTGACCGCGCGCGACAGCGAGATCGACAAGGTCGTCGGGCTGGAACTCGGCGCCGACGACTACGTCACCAAGCCGTACTCGGCCCGTGAGCTCATCGCGCGGGTGCGGGCGGTGCTGCGCCGCGGCGGCGAGCCGGGCTCCGAAGGCGACCTCGCCCCGCTCGTGCTGACCGCCGGGCCGGTGCGGATGGACGTCGAACGGCACGTGGTGACCGTCGACGGCCAGGAGGTCTCCTTGCCGCTCAAGGAGTTCGACCTGCTCGAGTACCTGCTGCGCAACGTGGGCCGCGTGCTCACCCGCGGGCAGCTGATCGACCGGGTGTGGGGCGCGGACTACGTCGGCGACACCAAGACGCTCGACGTCCACGTGAAGCGGCTGCGGTCGAAGATCGAGCCGGACCCGGGCTCGCCCCGGCACCTGGTCACCGTCCGCGGCTTGGGCTACAAGTTCGAGACGTGAGCTGAAGGGGACTTTCCCGGCATAAGACGCGGTGAAGGACGCTTTCCTCGCATCGCATGCGGGGAAAGTCCCCTTCAGCCCCCGCCCCTGCGATACAGATCACGGTTACGGTTTCGTGACCTGACGTGGGGGCGGGTACCGTAGACGCTCGTGCGCCTAGGGGTACTCGACGTCGGTTCCAACACCGTCCACCTGCTCGTGGTCGACGCCCACCGTGGCGCCCACCCGACCCCGATGCATTCCGAAAAGGCCGTCCTCCGCCTCGCCGAGCAGATCACCCGCAACGGCGACCTGAGCCGCGCGGGCGCGGACAGCCTCGTACGCGCGGTCGAATCGGCGAAGGCGGCCGCGGCCCGGCTGGGCTGCGAAGAGGTCATGGCGTTCGCCACCTCCGCGGTCCGCGAAGCCAAGAACGCCCCGAAGGTGCTGGCGAAGGTCCAGGAGCAGACCGGCGTCGAACTGAAGGTGCTTTCCGGGATCGACGAGTCCCGGCTCACCTTCCTCGCCGTACGCCGCTGGTTCGGCTGGTCGGCGGGCAAGCTGCTCGTGCTCGACATCGGCGGCGGCTCGCTCGAGATCGCGATGGGCCGCGACGAGGAGCCGGACCTGGCCGAATCGCTGCCACTGGGCGCGGGCCGGACCACGCGGACGCGGTTCCAGCACGATCCGCCGTCCCGTTCGGAGCTCATCGCGACTTCGGTGTGGCTCGAAGAACAACTCGCCCCGCTCGCGAAGAAGGTCGCCAAATTGGGTGAACCCGATCGTGTCGTGGCGACCTCGAAGACGTTCCGGTCACTCGCCCGGTTGACCGGAGCGGCGCCGTCGGCCAGCGGGCCGCATGTGCGCCGTACCCTGACCGACACCGCGTTGCGCCAGCTCATCGCGTTCATCTCCCGGATGACCGCCCAGGACCTGGCCCAGCTCGAGGGGGTCAGCGCGAGCAGGTCGCATCAGCTGGTGGCCGGCGCGCTCGTCGCACAAGCCACCATGCGGGCGCTTTCCCTGGAAGAACTGGAGATCTGTCCGTGGGCGCTGCGAGAAGGTGTCATCCTTCGACGGCTGGACCATTCGAACGGTGCGGACGAGACTGTGGGCGGCAGCGCCCGACTGGACTTAGTCGACGGAGAACGGGCACGGTGAAGAGGTGACGGAAATGCGGATGACGGTGGATAGCGCGCGCGACGCCGCCGATGCCCCGTCGCGTGCCGGTTCACAACGGCTCGAGCGCGCATTGGACAGCACGGTATGACGGACGAGACAGAGAGCGGCCAGCCACAGAAGACCGTGGCGGAGCTGCTCGCGCAGCATGGAGCCCAGCCCGAAGGCGGGCGCCGCAGGCGACGCCGCGCGGCCGACGACGAGGACGAGGCTCCCGAGCCCACTCGCGGACGGCGCGCGCCGTCGGTGAGCGACACCGCGCCGCAGGCGATCATCGACCGGGTGTCCGGCGATACCCCGCCGCCCGCCAACCGTCCGCCGCGCCGCGCGCGCCCGCAAGACTCCGGAGCGCGTCCGCTTCCGCAGCCGCAGCAGGATTCCGCGCCGCTGCCGGTGCCGCCGAACGCCCCGACCCGGCAGACGCCGCCGGTGCGCCCGCCGCAGGAGCAGAGCGGCTATCAGCAGCGTCCGCCGCAGCAATCCGGGCAATTCGTCCGGCCGACGCCGCCGCAGGAGCAAAGCGGTTACCAGCAGCGCCCGCCGCAGCAGTCGGGTCAGTTCGTGCGGCCGACACCGCCGCAGGAGCAGTCCGGCTATCAGCAGCGTCCGCCGGATTCCGAGGGGCTGCCCCCGCGCGGCCGTCCGCGTCCGCCCGGCCCGGAGGAGACCCGCGGCGCGGTGCCGCCGGTCCGCCGCCGTCCCGAACCGCCCGCCGGGCCCCCGTCGTCGGGGCTTTCGGCGAGACTCGACGGTGGCCTCGACGCCCCGGCCGAAGACGTCCAGGACCAGCCCGGCCCGATGGCCAGCGGCGCGTTCGCGACGCCGCCCGCCCAGCCGGCGCGGCGCCGTCGTCCGGCCGCCCGTCCGCCGCAGCCGAAGGCCGAGCCGAGCACCGAGCAGTTCGCCGCGGTCGGCGAAGAGGCCGCGCCCGAACCTGAGGCGCCCGTCGAGCCGGCGGCGCCGCCCGCGGGGCTCGCCGGATGGCGCAAGCGCAGGCAGAAGGTGCAGTCCGAGGACACCGAGATCGGCGGCATCCCGCCGGTGCCGCCCCCGGTCGCGCCCGTCGAGCCGGACCCCGAGCCCGAACCGGACCCGTTCGACGCAGGCCCCCCGACCATGGGTTCTTCCCACTCGCCCCACCCCGCACCGATGCCGTTCGTGCCGCCGCACTCCCTCGACGACCGTGACCGTCAGGACAACCTCGACGACTACGAGCGCGAGTTCGCCGACCCGGCGTATCCGGACGGCGGCCCGGACTTCGAGCGTGACGACTACGGCTACCGCGCCGACGAGTACGAGGACGACTACGACGACGATCAGGCCGAGGAGGTCGTCGACGAGCCCGCGGCGCCCGCCGAGAAGGCCTCGCCGGGGAAGCAGTGGCTGGCGCTGGCCGGTCAGCTCGCCCTCGGCGTCGTCGGTGGTGCCGCGGTGTGGCTGGGCTTCAACTGGCTGTGGGTGAACCTTCCCGCCGCCGCGCTGGTCGCCGCGTTGCTGGTGATCGTCGCGCTGGTGTGGATCGTCCGGAAGATCCGCAAGGCGGAGGATCTGCAGACCCTGGTGCTCGCGGTGCTGGTCGGACTGGTGGTGACGGTCTCACCGGCCGCACTCCTGCTGGTCGCCCGTTAGCGGCCTCGGGAAGAATGCCGGAATGGTTCAGCAGGTTCCGGTAGGCCTCTCGACGGCGTCCGTCTGGCCGTTGCGGGCGGGAGTGGCGTTCGAGCTGGCCGCCGACCTCGGCTACGACGGTGTCGAGGTGATGGTCTGGGCCGACCCGGTCAGCCAGGACGTCTCCGCCTTGCGCCGGTGGTCGCGGCGCACCGGGGTGCCGGTGCTGTCGATCCACTCGCCTTCGCTGCTGATCACCCAGCGCGTGTGGTCGCCGGATCCCGTGGTGCGCCTGCGGATGTCGGTGGAAGCCGCGCAGGAACTGGGCGCGCGCACGGTCGTGGTGCATCCGCCGTTCCGGTGGCAGCGCCGCTACGGCGACGCGTTCGGCGACCTCGTCGACGAGCTCGAAGAAGCCAGCGGCATCGAGATCGCGGTGGAGAACATGTTCAAGGTCCGCCCGCCCGGTGGATCGCGGATGTCGCGGGTGTCGGCGTTCCGGCCGTCGATCGACCCTACGGACGTAGGGTTTCGCCACTACACGCTCGACCTGTCCCATACAGCGGCAGCCGGGATGGACGCCCTCGCGCTCGCCGATCGGATGGGTCCCGGGCTCGCGCACGTCCATCTGGCGGACGGCACGGGACTCCCGAAGGACGAGCACCTGGTGCCCGGACGCGGCATCGAACCCTGCGCCGAACTGCTGGAAAAGCTCGTGAGCAGCGATTTCTCCGGACAGGTCGTGCTGGAGATCAACACCCGGCGGTCGCCGAGCGCGGCGCAACGGTCGCGGGACCTCGCGGAGTCACTCTTGTTCGCGAGGCTGCACCTCGGTCAATGACAAAGATCGTCTCCAGGTGCGGAGATTCATTCCTCCCTGCGCCCGAGGCGCTGGTACACGTAAAGTTCCGACCGTGAACCAGCTGCGCTTGTTGATCTCCCGCACCCCGATGGATCGGCTCGTGGCCTGGGTCAGTGCTCGGTGAGCGCGACCGACGAAACGAGCACCTCCTTCGACGAGGCATGCGCGACGAGATCACTGGGTGACGGCACGTTCACGGCGGTACTCCGTACCGAATGGTCGATCGGTGGACACCCCCACGGCGGCTTCCTGATGGCCCTGATGGCACGGGCCGCCCTGTCGTTCCTCCACGAACGCGGAGAGCCGCCGTCCGAGCCGCTCGCGATCAGCGCGGAGTTCCTGCATCCGCCCGCGGTGGGGCCGGTGCTGCTGCGCATGGACGTCCGGAAGGTCGGCAGGCGCGCCTCGGTCGTCGGGGTCCTGCTGGAGCAGCGGGGCCGCAGCTGCGTCGAGGCCAGGGTGACCACCGGACGGCTGCCGATGCGGCGGCCGGAGTGGACCGACGTCCCGGCCATGGCCGCGGAGCCGCCGCCCGGCGCGGTGCCCGTGACCGGCGAGACCTCCGAAGGCCTCTTCAACCTCGCGAAGGGCTGCGAAGTCCGGCTCGACCCGGCGAGTGTCGGCTACCTGCACGGCCGGATCGGCGACCCGCCGAGGATGCGGCTGTGGGTCCGGCCCCGGCACGGGCTCGCGGACCCGTACTTCGCCCTGCTCGCGAGCGACGTGAACCCGCCGGTGGTCTACAACCTCGGCCGGGTCGGCTGGGCGCCCACCGTGCAGCTGACCGCGTTGCTGCGCACCCGGCCGGCGCCGGGCTGGCTGCGGGTGATCGTCCAGAGCCAATCGGTGCACGAGGCCTGGTTCGACTCGGACGCCCTCGTGGTCGACTCGCAGGGCAGGCTGGTCTGCCAGGCGCGGCAGCTGGCGCTTGCCCCGGCGCCTGGAGCCTGACGGCCGTTTGGCACGCTGAAAGGCATGAGCGTGATCGCGGTTCTGGGTGCCGGGAAGATCGGGGAGGCCCTGCTCTCGGGCCTGCTGCACGGCGGGCACAGCCCGGACGACCTCCTGTTCACCGAGCGGTATCCGGCGCGCGCGGCCGAGCTGACCGAGCGCTACGGCGTGCACGGGGTCGGCGTCGCCGACGCCGCCCGCCGGGCCGACGTGCTGGTCGTCGCGGTCAAACCGCAGGACATCGAGCCGGTGCTGGACGAGCTCGCGCCGCTGCTCGGCGAGGAGTCCCTGGTGGTCTCCCTGTGCGCGGGCCTGCCGACCGCCCTGTACGAGCGCAGGCTGGCCGACGGCGTCCCGGTGGTGCGGGTCATGCCGAACACCCCGATGCTCGTGGGAGAGGCCATGAGCGCGGTCTCCGCGGGCGCGCACGCGACCGCCGAGCACATCGCTGTGGTGAAGGACCTGCTTTCGCACGTCGGGCAGGTCGTCGAGGTGCCCGAGTCGCAGCAGGATGCCGTCACGGCGCTGTCCGGCTCCGGGCCCGCGTACTTCTTCTACCTGGTCGAGGCCATGATCGACGCCGGGATTCTGCTCGGCCTGCCGCGGGCGCTCGCCGGGCAGCTGATCATCCAGTCGGCGGTCGGGGCGGCGAAGATGCTCGCCGAGTCCGATGAACACCCGGTGCTGCTGCGCGAAGCCGTCACGTCGCCCGCCGGGACGACCATCAACGCCATCCGCGAGCTGGAGAAGCACGGTGTCCGCGCGGCGCTGCTGGCCGCCATCGAGGCCGCGAAGGACCGCTCGACCGAGCTGGGCCGCGCCCACGAACCCCGCGTTTAGTCCTCTGGATGCGGTGGTTCGACGTCGAACCACCGCATCCAGAGGACGAAATGCGTAGTCGGACGGGCCCATCCCGGTGACTCGCGTCGCTTTAGCCACACGTGTCCCGCTACTCTCAGGAGAGCACGTGCGTGTCGATACCACAGGTGGGGAAGCCTCGTGGCGCGACACGTGTCGAAGGACACGGTGAATCATGCCGCCGAACAAGAAGGATGATCTGCCCTCAGTGGGCCAGGTCCAGTTCCTGACGGTCGCCGAGGTGGCCACGCTGATGCGGGTCTCCAAGATGACCGTCTACCGCCTCGTTCACTCGGGCGAGCTGCCCGCGGTGCGCGTCGGGAAGTCGTTCAGAGTGCCCGAAAAGGCCGTACACGAGTATCTGCAAGGCGCGTACTTCGACGTGGGCTGAGGCTCGGTCCGCGGAGCACAACGTGCCCGCCCGAGGGCGTCTTCCGGGGCGCGAGTACCCTGGAAGACCGCTCGTGCCTGTGCGCTCCACCCGTTGGACGCTGCGCCGGGCAGCGTGACCGACGACGAAGGAAGGAGCGCTCACGATGGGCTCTGTGATCAAGAAGCGCCGTAAGCGCATGTCGAAGAAGAAGCACCGCAAGTTGCTGCGCCGGACGCGCGTTCAGCGTAGGAAGGCCGGCAAGTAAGACACAGCCGGTGAGTGGCCCGTCCAGTTTCTGGACGGGCCATTCCCATTTCGTGGGCGGTTTCCGCCCATTCGAGTGAGACGTGGATCCCCTCTGCGAGCAGCGGGTTAATAGCATGTAAGCGCTGACTCGACTACCCCTAATGAGCGGTAACATCTCAAGGGCAGCCGCGCGATGCTTCCCATGAGTGCAGGTTCGCGCACACACGGTCGATGGACCAGCGCTCAAGGTCATCAGGACCCCGTGATCGAAAGTCCGAGAACCGCCCAAAGCCGCAGGGAGTCCTATGCCGTCGAACATCGTGCTCGTGACCGGGGTCGGGGGAGACCTTGGCGGGAAGCTGCTCGCCAGACTCGGCAACAATCCGGGGTTCGAGCGGGTGATCGGCGTGGACACCACGCCCCCGCAGAAGTCGGTACTGCAGCGCATGGGGCACGCTGAGTACGTCCGCGCCGACATCCGCAATCCGCTGATCGCCAAGGTGATCAGCACGGCCAAGGTCGACACCGTGGTGCACGCCTCGTGCACCGCGCATCCGGCGGGCCCGGCTCGCCGGACGGCGATCAAAGAGGTCAACGTCATCGGCACGATGCGGCTGCTGGCGGCCTGCCAGCGCTCGCCGCTCGTGCGCAAGCTCGTGGTGAAGTCGACGGCCGCCGTCTACGGCGCCGGCGCGCGCTCGCAGGCCGTCTTCACCGAGGATTCGGAGCTCATCCCCACCTCGGCCAGCGGCTACGCGAAGGACGCCGTCGAGATGGAGGGGTACGTCCGCGGGCTCATGCGCCGCCGTCCCGACATCACGACGACGCTCCTCCGGTTCGCCAACATCATCAGCCCGGAGATCGACACGGTGCTGTCGCGCTACTTCGCGCTGCCTGTCGTCCCGACCGTCTTCGGCTACGACGCGCGCATCCAGCTGCTTCACGCCTCGGACGCGCTGGCCGTCTTCGAACAGGCGACGCTGAACGACAAACCCGGCGTGTTCAACGTCGGGTCGGAGGGGGTACTCACCCTTTCTCAGGCGATCCGGCGAGCCGGGCGGGTCGAGCTGCCGATGCCCAGCGGCGTCGTGCCGTCGGTCGGCAAGGTGCTGCGCGGAGCGCGGGTGGTCGACTTCTCCGCCGACCAGGTCCGGCTGCTGAACTTCGGCCGCGTCGTGGACATCACGAAGCTCAAGAAGGACTTCGGCTACACCCCGCGGTGGACGACGCGGGAAGCGTTCGACGACTACATCACCGGCCGCGGGCTCCGGCCCGTGGTGGACGGCGGCAAGCTCGCCGGATTCGCGGGCAAGGTGCTGGTGGCCGCGGCGACCGGACAGGCGGCGCACCGGTGAGCAGGCCACACGAGAACTCTCACGAAGGCGAGGCGGAAAACGTGAGCGGCGCTGAAGCGCAGGTCATCCCGTTGCACGGCCCCGGCAGAGAGAAGCCGGACGCGGCCGCGCAGGCGGAACGGGATCTTCGCGAGTCGGAAGAAGCTCAGGACCATCTGGACTCCGAACGCCGGGCCGACGCGCCCGTCGTCGAGTTCCCCGGGGCGGCGCGGGTCTCGCCCGCCCGGACGAGGCCCACCGACGCGGACCTCCTCCCGGACTCGCTCAGGACGGCGTTGGCGTTCGTCCGTGACCGGCTGACCGGTGACTACACCGTCGACGAGTTCGGCTTCGACGCCGAACTCACCGAGACGCTGCTGTTGCCGCCGCTGCGCGCGCTGTACGAGAAGTGGTTCCGGGTCGATACGTTCGGCGTCGAGAACCTGCCGGTCGACGGCGGCGCGCTGCTGGTGTCGAACCACTCCGGCACGGTGCCGCTCGACGCGTTGATGACCGCCGTGGCCGTGCACGACCACGTCCCCGGCGGCAGGCACCTGCGCGGGCTCGGCGCGGATCTGGTGTTCCAGTTGCCGCTGATCGGCTCCTTCGCCCGCAAGTCCGGGCAGACGCTCGCCTGCAACGCCGACGCGGAACGCCTGCTGCGCAAGGGAGAACTCGTCGGGGTCTGGCCGGAAGGGTTCAAGGGGATCGGGAAGCCGTTCTCGTCGCGCTACAAGCTGCAGCGGTTCGGCCGTGGCGGTTTCGTCTCCGCCGCGCTGCGGACCGGGGCGCCGATCATCCCCGTGTCCGTCGTCGGCGCGGAGGAGATCTACCCGAAGATCGGGGACATCAAGCTGCTCGCGCGGGTGCTCGGCCTGCCGTACTTCCCGGTGACGCCGCTCTTCCCGCTGCTCGGCCCGCTCGGCGCGATCCCGCTGCCGACGAAGTGGAGCATCGAGTTCGGCGAGCCCATCCGCACGGACACCTACGACGCGGACGCCGTGGACGACCCGATGCTGGTGTTCACGCTGACCGACCAGGTGCGGGAGTCGATCCAGCAGTCGCTGTACAAACGCCTTTCGCAGCGGAAGAGCGTCTTCAAGGGCTAGACCACGTAACTCGCGTGATTGGAGCCGTCACTCGCGTGTTCGGAGCCGGAACTCTCGAGTTCCGGCTCCGAACACGCGAGTTCCGGCCTTAAGCACGCATGTGACGGGTCAGCGCTTCGGCGTTCAGTGTGCAGTGGCGGGTGCGAAAGTGGCTCTCACAACGCCGGCGGGTGTCAGATGCCGAGAGCGCCGCCCGACTGTGTGGATTTTGGGGCGTTGGATGACCAGAAATCCACACAGTCGCGCAGAGAAGGTCTGATCACGACGAGCCGCCCTCACGCGTTTAGTCCTCTGGATGCGGTAGTTGCACGCGCAAGGACCGCATTCAGAGGACTAAATGCGGTCAGCGCTTGCGGTAGGCCATGCCCGCCGCGACGGCACCGGCCACGGCACCGACGCCCAGCACCGAGGGCACGCCGATCTTCGCGGCCTTGCGTCCGGTCCGGAAGTCACGGATCTCCCAGCCGCGTGCCCGCGCGACGTCGCGAAGACCGCCGTCGGGATTCACCGCGACCGCGGTCCCGACGACCGACAGCATCGGGACGTCGTTCTGCGAGTCCGAATACGCCGTGCAGCGCTTGAGATTCAGCCCTTCGCGTGACGCCAGCGCGCGCACGGCGTGGGCTTTCGCGCGGCCGTGCAGCAGGTCGCCGACGAGACGGCCGGTGTAGACGCCGTCCTTGGTCTCCGCGACGGTGCCCAGCGCACCGGTGAGACCGAGGCGCCGCGAGATGATGGCCGCGAGTTCGATCGGGGTCGCGGTGACCAGCCAGACCCGCTGCCCGGCGTCGAGGTGCATCTGCGCGAGCGCCCTGGTGCCGGACCAGATCTTGTCCGCCATCAGCTCGTCGTAGATCTCTTCGCTGATGTCGGTCAGTTCCTGCACGGTACGACCGGCCACAAAGGACAGTGCGCGCTCGCGGTGGGTTTTGATGTCCTCCTTGTTCTCCCTGCCGCCGAGCCGGAATTTCACCTGCTGCCAGACGAATCCGGCCAGATCGGCGGACGTGAAGAACTTGCGCGCGGCCAGGCCGCGGGCGAAGTAGAAGATCGACGCGCCCATCATCATGGTGTTGTCGACGTCGAAGAACGCGGCCGCCGTCAGGTCCGGCGGTGCGGGCGGCGCGGGCGGTTCGAGGGCTTCGGCGGACGCGGTCGCCATGGCGGCCTCGGCCGACGCCTCGCCCGCGAGCTCGGCCAGCCGTTCGAGCTCTTGACTCTTATCCCTGCCCCGCCACACTGACACGCACACCGCCTCCGGAATCCCAGGTGCCTGTGCACAGCGTAGCGAGCGGCCGACCACGCTGTCCCGGGTGTGGCGCCTGCCTCACGTGACACCGAGTCAGCCGATGATTATCGGCGGTAACCCCGGGATGAGCGGCGGAATCGAAACCAGCGGCGGCGGTGGCGTGGTGGTCGTCGGCGGCAACGTCCTCGTCGTCGGGCCGGGCGTGGCCACGACGGGCGGCGGCGTGCCTCCTGACGGCGGGGCGAGCGGTCCGGTCGGGGCCGCGGTGTCCACACCGGACGATGGCGGCACCGAGGTCGGCGTCGGCGTCGCGGACGGAGCGGACGACGGCGGGGAAGACGTCACCGGCGGCAGGACGGCGTCGGGGGAGTCGGGATTCCGGACGCAGTCGCCGGCGGCCGGGACCGCGCCCAGCTCGTCGGACGAGCCCGTGGTGATCGTGTAGCAGACCAGACGCGAGCCGAGATCCGTCGTGCGCGCCTGGACCCTCTCGAGCAGCACGCGCGCCGAGTCGAACTTGTCGCGTGCTTCGGCGGGGGCGTAGTCGATCTGGAGACCGAGCCGGTCGGACTGCTGACGCGCCCAGGACCGGAGCTCGGCCAGCCGGGCCTGGCCACCCTGATCGGTGACGAGTGCCGTCAGCTGCGAGACGCCGGCGCGGAGATCGGTCTCGAAATCGGCGAGCCCGGTGAAATACGCGGCGGTGGGCGCGCCCTGCCGGGTCAGCTCGTCCAGTTCGCCGACGCGGTTCGCGGCGAACTCCAGATGCTTTTTCGCCTTGTCCTGTTCGTCGAAGGTGAGCCCGAGCGAGGCCGATTCACCCGCTCGTTTGATGCCGTAGAGCGGATCGCCCGGCAACGCGTCCTTGGACAGCAACAGGGTGATCCCGCCGAGCGCCAGGATGAGCGCGACGGCGGCCGCGGCGAGATTGGCGATGGCGTGACCACGTCGCTTCGGCGCGGCTTCGGCTTCGGCGAGGCGTCCGGCGATCTCGTCGCGGATCCGCTGCCGGGTCTCCGCGTCGGGGGCGCCGCCGGCGCCGAGTTCGCGCAAGCCGCCGACGAGCGCGAGTTCGTGCGCGAACTCGTCGTCGTCCGGGGATTCGGTGCCGTCGACAAGGTCGGCGAAGCGGTCACCGTCCGCCCGCTCCCGCGCGAACCATCCCGGCACGCCCACGGCGAAGTCTCCATCTGCTCAGCCCGGTCCTGACACCGGTCTGGCTGAGAAAACGAGCGGGGACGCCCAAGGGTTACGGCAAGGCCCGGTGAGGGACAAATATGGAACCTTAACGCAGTCCTGTGGGCAGAAGTTGTGCCAAACGGCGTACCGCGCGGTGCTGAAGGGCCTTGATGGCGCCCTCGTTGCGCTTCATGATCGCGGCGGTTTCGGCGACCGAAAGCCCCTGCATGAACCGCAGCACGATGCACTCGCGCTGATCCTCGCCGAGTTCGGCGACGCACCGCAGCAGTTCGGCGCGGGTGGCGCGGCTGATGGCCTGCTGTTCCGGCCCCGCGACGGCCTGCACGCCGACGTTCCCGATCGGTGCCCCGTTGGGCTCGGCGACCTCGTCGGTGACGACCTCGAGGCGGAACCGGCTCGACTTCACGTGGTCGAGGATGATGTTGCGCGCGATGGTGACGAACCAGGCGCCGACGTCACGCCCCTGGTAGCTCACCGACGTGATGCGGCGCAGCGCGCGGAGGAACGTCTCGCTGGTGACGTCTTCGGCCAGGTCCCGGTCGCCGAGGCGGAACAGGACGTACCGGTAGACGACGTCCACATAGCGGTCGTAGAGCCGCCCGAACGCTGAGGTGTCGCCGTCCTGAGCGGCGCTGACCAGCTCCCAGGCCTCGGCCTTCGCGGCTTCGGCGGCGGCGTCGCTCTCGGCGGTGTCGCTGACCTTGGGCCTGGGCGACGGTGCCGCGGGGAAACCACTCCGGCGGAGGATGTGGCCCGCCAGCATCGAGACGGGGTTGGGCGCGGGAAGAGTCACGGTCCACCTCCCGTTCCGGACAGGGAGGACCGGCCCGCATGTCCCACCGCCGCGTGGGCCTGCAAGATCTGCACGTCCGGACTCCCTTTCTCACCATCGAGTGATCAACACCACTCGACGACGCACAGCAGCATACGTGTAGTTACCGCGAAGTAGGTAGCGGTGCCGGGGTTACGGAACTGCGACGAAAGCGAGTGACCCCCATGACGGTGGCCGGGATGACAAACTGGCAACGCCGTACACCGAGGGAAGAGGTTCGCAGTTGAGCGCGGAGCAGGTTGCCGATGCAAGTGTGCCCACTTTGCTCGCCGAGGCCGCTCGTCAGTGGCCGGGCAAGGCGGCCGTCCAGGAGACCGGCGGAGGCGTCGCGCTGACGTGGGCGGAACTCGACAACGCCGCCCACACGCTGGCCCGCGCCCTGCTCGACGCGGGAATCGAGCGCGGTGACCGGGTGGCGTTGCGGCTGCCGACGTCGGCCGCGTTCGCCGTCTCACTGTTCGGGGCGCTCCGGGCGGGCGCGGTGGTCGTCCCGATCTCGCCGCAGGGGCCGGCCGCGGAACTGAACGGGCTGCTGGAGCACAGCGGCGCCCGGCTCGTCCTCGAACGCGAACCCACCGAGGAACTCCCCGACGGGGTGACAAGCCTCTCACCGGCTGTTACCTCGGATGGAGCAGCCGAACCGGTCGACGCGTCCGGCGCCGGTGAGGACATAGCGGTCATCTCGTACACCTCCGGCACCACCGGCCCGCCGCGCGGCGTGATGCTGTCGCACCGGGCGCTGCTGGCGAACCTCGACCAGCTGAGCCGGATCGTCCCGGCGCCGCTCGTACACGGCGACCGCGTGCTCATCACCATCCCGCTGTTCCACGTCTACGGCCTCGGCCTGCTGCAGACCACGGCGGTCGGCGCGACGGCGATCCTGTCCGAACGTTTCCTCGCCGAGCGCACGCTGGCCGACTGCACCGAGTACCGGGTGACGTCGATCGCCGGCGTACCCGCGATGTACGCCGAATTCGCCGCGATGGACCCCGAGGAACTCGGCCAGGGCCTGTCCACCGTGCGGCGGATGACCTCGGGCGCGGCGCCGCTGCATCCCAAGATCCTCACCGCCCTCCGCGGCGCCACCGGACTCGACGTCTACGAGGGCTACGGCCTCACCGAATGCGCGCCCGTGGTCACCACGACCCTGGTCACCGGCTACCCGAAGCCCGGTTCGGTCGGGCGGCCGCTGCCCGGCGTCGAGCTCCGGCTCGTCGACAGCGACGGCGACGCGGAGCCCGTCCCGCTGGACCCGGACGACCTCGGTGACGCCTTCGACGAGGACGGCGGCACCGGCCTGGTGTCGATCCGCGGCGCGAACCTGTTCTCCGGTTACTGGCCCGACGGCTCGCACGGACCCGACGAGGAAGGCTGGTTCCGCACCGGCGACGTCGGCTACCTCGACACCGACGGCGACCTGCACCTGGTGGACCGGGCCAACGACCTGATCATCGTCAACGGTTTCAACGTCTTCCCGCACGAGGTCGAGAACGTGATTTCGATGCTGGACGAGGTCGTCGAGGCGGGCGTCGTCGGCGTCGTCGACGAGCGGACCGGTGAGGCGGTGAAGGCCGTCGTCGTCCCCGCGCCGGGCGCAGCGCTGTCGGAACAGCAGGTCGTCGAGCACTGCGCCGAGCATCTGGCCGGGTACAAGGTGCCGCACACCGTCGAGTTCGCGGAGTCGCTGCCGCATTCCGCCACCGGGAAGCTGCGCAGGATGCGCCTCAGGTAAGGATTGGGGCATGGCCCACCACGTCACCGTCATGACCCGCACGGGCTGCCACCTGTGCGAGGTCGCGGAACAGGACATCGAGCGGATCTGCGGCGAGCTGGGTGTCGCCTGGTCGGCCCAGGACGTCGACAGCGATCCCGAATGGCGGGCCGAATATGGCGACCGCGTGCCGGTGATCCTCGTCGACGACGCCGAGCACGGCTACTGGCGCGTCGAAGAGGACAGGCTCCGGAAAGCATTGGCGTAACACACTCGTAAGGGGCGATCGGCCGCCCCGATGGCCGATTCGCTCCGAAGATGGAGTCGTGGACGACGAACGCAGGCTCACCTTCCCGCAAGCCGCACTGACCGGGCTCCTGTCACTGGCGGCAGCCCTCGGCGTGGGACATCTCGTCGCGGGCTTCGTCGGGTACACGGCCTCGCCGTTCGTCGCCGTCGCGAACTTCGTCATCGACCACAGCCCGCACGCGGTGGTCGCCTGGGCCGAGCGGACGCTGGAGACCTGGGACAAGCCCGTCCTCAAGATCGGCCTGGCCGTGGTGCTGGTGCTGTTCGCGCTGCTCGCCGGGCAGCTCTCGCGCCGTACGCCGCTACCGGGCCAGGTGATCGTCGGCGTCCTCGGCGCGGCAGGTGTCGCGGCGGTATTCGTGCGTACCGACCTCGGGCAGATCGCGCTGCTGGCGCCGGTGATCGCCACCGTCGTCGCGCTGATCGTGTTCACGCGGCTGCATTCGTTCTTCCGCCCGAAGGTGTTCTTCGACGACCGTGAAGGCGAAGGCCCGGACCGGCGCAGGGTGCTGATCACCGGCGCGTCCGTCGCGGCGGGCGCCGGCGTCGCCGCGCTGACCGGCCAGATCGCCGGGACCAGGAAGAACGCGGAGGAGTCGCGGGCCGCCGTCGGCAGGCTCGTCGCGGCGAGGACCGCGCCGCCGATCCCGCCCGACGCGGATTTCGCGAAGCTCGGCACCCCGCCGTATCTCACTCCTTCGAAGGATTTCTACCGGATCGACACGGCGCTGGTGGTCCCGCAGGTCCGCACCAAGGATTGGAGCCTGCAGATCCGCGGGATGGTCGAGCGCGAAGTCACCTATCGGTATGAAGATCTCCGCTCGCGCCCGCTGATCGAACGCGACGTCACCCTGTGCTGTGTCTCCAACGAGGTCGGTGGCCCGTACATCTCCAACGCGCGCTGGATCGGCATCGACCTGCGGGATCTGCTGAACGAGGCGGGCGTGAAACCCGGCGCCGAGCAGATGTTCGCGACCAGCGTCGACGGCTGGACCTGCGGAACCCCGGTCGAAGCCGCCCTGGATCCGCGACGCGGCGCGATGCTCGCCCTCGGCATGGACGGCGAACCGCTCCCGATCGAGCACGGCTTCCCCGCGCGGATCGTGATCCCCGGGCTCTACGGCTACGTGTCCGCCACGAAATGGGTGACCGAGCTGGAGATCACCACCTGGGCGGAGCGCAAGGCGTACTGGCTCGACCGCGGCTGGGCCAAGGAAGCGCCGGTGAAGACGCAGTCGCGGATCGACGCGCCGGGTTCGGCGGTGAACGCGGGCAAGGTCGTGGTGTCCGGGACCGCGTGGGCACAGCACACCGGTGTCGCGAAGGTCGAGGTCCGTGTCGACCAGGGGCCGTGGAAGGAGGCCGTCCTGTCGGCGGAGACGTCGAAGGACACCTGGCGGATGTGGTGGACCGAGGTCGACGTCGCCGCTGGTCAGCACGAGATCGCCGTCCGGGCCACGGACCAGTCCGGTTACACACAGACGCAGGAGCGCGCCGGGACCGTGCCGGACGGCGCCACCGGCTGGCACACGGTGACGGTCAACGCGCGCTAGAGAGACTGACCACAGCACCTACCAGTGACTTTGTGCCTGCGTTCACAAGTGGCTACCGTAGATACGTCGCCTCCGAAAGCGCCCGGCATCGAACCGGACTCAGCGCGGCGGGTCAAGAGCCGTTTTCCAGGTTCGGGCGATTCATGTCGTCAGCAGGGACCAGAGGGAGCGGACAAGCGTGGTGTCGCAACGAGGCCGGCGCACCCGGGTGACACCGGACGCCGACAACGCGCCCACCGCGGAGATGCCCGCCGTCGAGACCACCGCCGAGCCGGAAGCGGTCCGCGCGAAGTCGATCCCCGAAGCCGCCGTCGCCCGCCTCGCCGTCTACCTCCGTGTTCTCTCCGGGCTGGCCGAGCAGGGCGCGACGACGATCTCCAGCGAGGAGCTCTCGCAGGCCGCGGGCGTCAACTCCGCGAAACTGCGCAAGGACCTGTCCTACCTCGGCTCCTACGGCACCCGTGGTGTCGGCTACGACGTCCAGGTGCTGGTCAGCCAGATCGAGCGCATCCTCGGCCTGACCCGCAAGCACAAGGTCGCCGTGGTCGGCATCGGTAATCTCGGGCACGCGCTCGCCAACTACGGCGGGTTCCCCGGCCGCGGGTTCCCGGTCGAGGCGCTGTTCGACCTCGACCCGGATCTGGTCGGCGTCCCGGTCGGCGGTCTCCCGGTCTCACATCTCGACGAGATCCCCAAAGTCTGCGCCGAACGGCAGATCTCCATCGGCGTCATCGCCACTCCGCCCACCGCCGCGCAGTCGGTCTGCGACCGGCTCGTCGCAGGTGGCGTGCAGTGCATCCTGAATTTCGCCCCGGTCGTGCTGCAGGTTCCGGCACATATCGAGGTGCGCAAGGTCGATCTCGCGGTCGAGCTGCAGATCCTGTCGTTCCACGTCGCTCGTCGCGCCGATCTGGCCGCTAACGGCAACGGCGGAGGGGACAGTGGCCCCGGGGGCGCCGAGAATGGCAGCGTGAACGGCCACGGCAACGGAATGGTGGTGCGCTGAAATGAGCGTGTTGGCGGTCGGGCTTTCGCACCGCAGTGCCGAGCTGAACACCTTGGAGCGCGTCGCGGTCCCCGCGACCGACGTGACCAAGGTGCTCCACGAACTGCAGCAGGCCGAGCACGTCAGCGAGGCGATCCTCGTCTCGACCTGCAACCGCATCGAGGTCTACGCCGTCGTCGAGACCTTCCACGGTGGCCTCAACGACGTTTCCGACGTGCTCGCCCGCCAGGCCGGCATGCAGCCCGCGGACCTCTACGAGTCGCTGTACGTGCACTACGCCGGCGCCGCGATCGAGCACCTGTTCTCGGTCACCTCGGGGCTGGACTCGATGGTCGTCGGCGAGACGCAGATCCTCGGCCAGATCCGGTCCTCCTACGCCACCGCGCGGGAGGCCGGCACCGTCGGCCGCACGTTGCACGAGCTGATCCAGACCACGCTGCGCGTCGGCAAACGCGTCCACACCGAGACCGGGCTCGACCAGCTCGGCGCGTCGGTGGTCTCCGAGGCGCTCGCCGCGGCCGGGGACATCGCGGGCAAGCACGCGCTGATCATCGGCGCCGGTTCGATGGGCGCGCTGACCGCGTCCCAGCTGCGCAAGTCCGGGATCGGCGAGATCACCATCGCCAACCGCACCGAGGCCAGGGCCGCCCGCCTCGCCGCCGCGAGCGTCGAGCAGGGAGTGCCCGCGAAGGCCGTCCAGATGAGCGGGATCGCGGACTCGGTCGCCGAGGCGGACGTCGTCGTCTGCTGCACCGGCGCGCAGGCCGCGGTCTTCACCGCCGCACACGTCCCGGCCCGTGCCGGGCGCCCGCTGGTCGTCTGCGACCTCGGCCTCCCGCGTGACGTCGACCACGACGTCGCCGCACTGGCCGACGTCACCGTGGTCGACCTCGAAACCATCCAGCGCCGCATGCGGGAAGCGGGCACCCCGACCACCGAGCGGCAGACCGCGAAGGCCACCGGCATCGTGCTCGACGAGGTGCGCGAGTACCTCGCCGGCCAGCGCAGCGCCGAGGTGACCCCGACGGTGACGGCGCTGCGGCGCCGGGCGGCCGAGGTGGTCGACGCCGAACTCCTGCGGCTGGACAACCGCCTGCCGGACCTCGACGCCGGGGTCCGCGAGGAGGTCGGCCGCACGGTCCGCCGCGTGGTCGACAAGCTGCTGCACGCGCCGACGGTGCGGGTCAAGCAGCTGGCCGCCGAGACGGCCGACACCGACTACGCCAACGCGCTGCGTGAGCTGTTCTGCCTCGACCCGCAGGCGCCCGCAGCGGTGGCGAGTCCCACCGCAACGCCGAAAGACGAGTGATCATCCAGTGAGCAGAGTCATCCGCATCGGGACGCGCGGCAGCAAACTCGCCCTCGCGCAGACCGGCACCATCGCCGACGCCCTGCGTGCCACCGGGGCCGAGGTCGAGCTCGTCACCGTGACGACCCCCGGCGACAAGTCGTCCGCGCCGATCCCCACGATCGGGGTCGGCGTCTTCACTTCCGCGCTGCGCGAAGCCTTGCTGCGCGAGGAAGTCGACGTCATCGTGCACTCCTACAAGGACCTCCCGACGAAGCCGGAGCCGGGCATCACGCTCGCCGCCGTGCCGCGCCGCGAGGACCCGCGTGACGCGCTGATCGCCCGTGACGGGCTGACACTGGGCGAGCTCCCGCCCGGCTCGACCGTCGGCACCGGCTCGCCGCGGCGGACCGCGCAGCTGCGCGCGCTCGGTCTCGGTTTGGAAATCGTGCCGATCCGAGGCAATATCGACACCCGCATGCGCAAGGTGAGCGACGGAGAGCTCGACGCCGTCATCCTGGCGCGTGCCGGACTGGCCAGGATCGGCCGGGCGGAGGAGATCACCGAGACCCTCGACCCGATCCAGATGCTGCCCGCACCCGCGCAGGGTGCGCTGGCGGTGGAGTGCCGGACCGGTGACGTGGACATCGAGCACCTGCTCGGATCCACAGTGGACGATGAAGGCACCCGTGCCGTGGCGACCGCCGAGCGGGCGTTGCTCGCGGCGCTGGAGGCCGGGTGCAGCGCACCGGTCGGAGCGCTGGCGGAGATCGTCGAGGACCTGGACGCCGAAGGGCGGGTCGTCGAGCGGATCTCGTTGCGGGGCACCGCCGCCGTCGAAGGGGACGGGGACGCGGTCGACATGGTGCGCGCTTCCGCGCTCGCCGACAAGCACGAAGCCGATCAGCTCGGCCGGACACTGGCCACCGAGCTGCTCGACCTGGGGGCCGGTGCGCTGTCCGGCCCCGCCCAGTGAGTCAGAACGTTGAAGGTAGGGCCGCGCTCGACTGCGGCCGCTCAAGAGGAGAACGCACAGATGACCCCCGCGCGTAAGACCACCGGGCGTGTCGCCTTCGTGGGCTCGGGCCCCGGTGACGCCGGTCTGCTGACCGTCCGCGCTCAGGAGCTGCTCGCCAAGGCCGAGGTCGTGGTGACCGACCCGGACGTCCCTTCGGGCGTCCTGGCCTTCGCCGCCGAGGGCGCCGAAGTGCGCCCCGCCGTCGGCGAGGCCACCGAGGTCGCCAAGGACCTGGTGAACGAGGCCAAGGCCGGACGACTGGTGCTCCGGCTCATCGCCGGTGACCCGCTGACCCAGCCCGCCGTCGTCGCCGAGGTGCAGGCCGTTTCCCGGACCAGCGCCGTGTTCGACATCATCCCGGGCGTCTCGCCCGGCGCGGCCGTCCCGGCGTACGCCGGTGTCGCGCTCGGTGGAACGCACACCGAGGTCGACGTCCGCGGCGACGTCGATTGGGCCGCGCTGGCCGCGACCCCCGGCCCGATCGTGCTGCACGCGACGTCGGCGCACCTGGCCGAGGCCGCGTCCGCGCTGACCGAGCACGGACTGGCGCCGACCACCCCGGTCGCCGTCACGTCGAACGGCACCATCAACACCCAGCGCACCCTGGACACCACGCTGGCCACCGTCGCGAACGAGGCGGGCGAGCTCGTCGGCCCGCTCATCGTGACCATCGGCCAGGCCGTCGGGCAGCGCTCGAAGCTGTCGTGGTGGGAGTCGCGCGCGCTGTACGGCTGGAAGGTCCTGGTGCCGCGCACCAAGGAGCAGGCCGGTGAGATGGCGGAGCGGCTTCGCGGCCACGGCGCCACCTCGCACGAGGTCCCGACCATCTCGGTCGAGCCGCCGCGCAGCCCCGCCCAGATGGAGCGTTCGGTCAAGGGTCTCGTCGACGGCCGCTACCAGTGGATCGTCTTCACCTCGACCAACGCCGTCCGCGCGGTGTGGGAGAAGTTCGAGGAGTTCGGCCTCGACGCCCGCGCCTTCTCCGGCGTGAAGATCGCCTGCGTCGGCGAATCGACCGCCGCGAAGGTGCGCTCGTTCGGCATCATCCCCGAGCTGATCCCGGAGGGCGAGCAGTCCTCGGAGGGTCTCCTCGCCGAGTTCCCGCCGTACGACGACGTCCTCGACCCGGTCGACCGCGTGCTGCTGCCGCGGGCGGACATCGCCACCGAGACCCTTTCGGCCGGCCTGCGCGAACGCGGCTGGGAGATCGACGACGTGACCGCGTACCGCACCGTGCGGGCCGCGCCGCCGCCCGCCGAGACCCGCGAGATGATCAAGACCGGCGGTTTCGACGCGGTCTGCTTCACCTCGTCCTCGACCGTGCGGAACCTCGTCGGCATCGCCGGCAAGCCGCACACCCGCACGCTGGTCGCGTGCATCGGCCCGAAGACCGCGGAGACCGCCGTGGAGTTCGGGCTGCGGGTCGACGTCCAGCCCGAGAAGGCCGACGTCCCGCACCTGGTCGACGCGCTCGCCGAGCACGCCGCCCGGCTTCGTGCCGAAGGTGCGCTTCCGCCGCCTCGCAAGGCGAAGCGGGCTCGCCGCTCCTGACGATCGGTTAGTACGTGAAGGCCCCCTTCATTGCGCTAGACGCAGTGAAGGGGGCCTTCACGTACTTGGGTCGCCGCCGTGACTGCTGAGGCCGCGGACCGATGCTTCACGGACTGGGCAGACAGGCGCGGCGTGAGCAAAGGCGTGACTAGCGTGATCAGGGACGTGACTCGCGTGATTGGATGCCGCACTCGGTGTTCCGCCGTTGATCACGCGAGTTCCGGCTTCGATCACGTAAGTGCGGCCTCAGCTGAAGAACTTCACGACCTCCGTGTACGCCAGGTAAGCGAACATCGCCAGGCAGATGCCCAAAAGCCCGTTCGAAAGCCACCGCGAACGCCCTTCCCTCGGCACCCGTGACGTGTTCAGCAGCACCAGCAAGGTCGCCGCCAGGAACGGCATGAACAACGCGCCCAGCACGCCGTAGATCACGGTGAGCTGGAACGGCTGGTCCAGGAACAGCAACGCCATCGGCGGGAAGGTCAGCCACAGCACGTATCCGCGGTACGCGACACTGCGTTCGCCTGCCTTCTTCTCATACGCCTCAACGCTTTCCGTCGTGTTCGCGGGCAGCCGCAGAATGCGCCACCAGTCGGCGAACAGCAGGCTCACGCCGTGCCAGACACCGATCACCGACGTGAACGAAACGGCGAAGAAGCCGATGAGGAACGGGATCCGCGCCCACTGCCCGTAGTCCGCGGCGAGGGTGTCGCCGAGGAACAGCAGGCCCTTGTCGCCCGAGATGATCTTCTGGCCCAGCAACAGTTCCGCGCCGACGATCAGCATCGCGATCACGAAGATCCCGGTCATCACGTAGCCGACGGCGTTGTCGGTGCGCATCATCGGCAGCCACTTCGACGAACGCCAGCCCTTCGCGAGCGTCCAGTAGCCATAGGCCGCCATGGTGATCGTGCCGCCGACGCCGCCGACCAGGCCGAGGACGTACACGAGCGAGCCGTCGGGCAGGGTCGGGACGGCGCCCTTGAACAGTTCGGCGAAATTCGGCACGACGAGGATCGCGGTGCCGACCACGGTCACGAACATGACGCCGGTGAGCACCGTCATCAGTTTCTCGATGATCGCGTAGCGCCCGAACCACACCAGCGCGAAGCCGAGCAGGCCGCAGATCATCGCCCAGTACCGCACCGAAATCGCGGGGAAGAGCGCGTTCAGTGGCAGCCCCGACGCGGACATGGCGGTCGCGCCGTAGACGAAGCCCCAGATCACCGCGTAGATCCCGAAGTAGATCAGGGCCCAAATCCCGAGCGTCCGCCAGCCGGAAAGGATCGTCCGGCCCGAGGTCAGATGCCAGCGGCCGACGGCTTCGGCCAGCGCGAGTTTGAAGATCGTGCCGACGAGCACCGCCCACAGCAGCGTGTACCCGAAGCGCGATCCGGCCACCATCGTCGCGACGAGGTCGCCCGCGCCGACCCCGGTCGCCGCGGCCATGATCCCTGGCCCGACCTGGCGCAGCCGTGCGCGCCAGCCGACGGGCGGTTCTTCCAGTTGGTCGGTCACCGTTGAACTCGACATGCCGTGGAAGGTAACCCACGTCACACCGTGGAGGAATCGGACAAAGGTGACTCTTTACCGTTCCTTAGGAAGGTTCGGCCGTTCACCGCCTCTCAAGCGGGCGGGAGTACCGTCGTGAGGGTGTTTCCCGAACATCGTCCCCGCAGGCTCCGTACCACTCCGGCGATGCGCAGGCTGGTCGGTGAGACGACGCTGCGCCCACGTCAGCTGATCCTCCCGATGTTCGTGGCCGAGGGCGCCGACACGCCCCGCCCGATCTCCAGCATGCCCGGGGTCGTCCAGCACACCCGCGACACGCTGCGCAAGGCCGCCGTCGAGGCGGTCAACGCCGGTGTCGGCGGCTTGATGCTGTTCGGCATCCCGAAGACCCGGGACGCGGAGGGCTCCGGCGCCATCGACCCGAACGGCATCCTCAACGTCGCCCTGCGCGACCTGAGGTCCGAGCTCGGCGACGCGACGGTCCTGATGGCGGACACGTGCCTCGACGAGTTCACCGACCACGGTCATTGCGGCGTCCTCGACGCCGACGGCGGTGTCGACAACGACGCGACCCTGCGCGTGTACGCGGAAATGGCACTGGCGCAGGTGGAAGCGGGCGCTCATCTGCTCGGCCCGAGCGGCATGATGGACGGCCAGGTCGGCGTCATCCGCGGTGCGCTGGACCGCGCCGGGCACACCGACGCCGGGATCCTCGCGTACTCGGCCAAGTTCGCCAGCGCGTTCTACGGCCCCTTCCGCGAGGCCGTCGACTCGCAGCTGAAGGGCGACCGGAAGACGTATCAGCAGGATCCGGGCAACGTGCGTGAGGCGCTGCGCGAGATCGAGCTGGACATCGCCGAGGGCGCCGACATGGTCATGGTCAAGCCCGCCCTGTCCTATCTGGACGTCATCAGGGCCGCCGCCGAGGCGTCGCCGGTTCCCGTCGCGGCGTACAACATCTCGGGCGAGTACGCGATGGTCGAGGCCGCCGCGGCGAACGGCTGGCTCGACCGCGAGCGCACGATCCTCGAGGTGCTGACCTCGATCCGCCGCGCGGGCGCGGACATGATCCTGACCTACTGGGCCGCCGAAGCCGCTGCTTGGCTGGACTAGGCTGCCTCGCGTGAGCGACAGCAAAGCCGACGAAACGGACGACGAGCGCCGTAAGCGCGGAATGTCCCCGGATCCGATCCTGCCGGGCCAGAAGCCGCCGAAGATCGTGGTGCCGAAGCCGGTCGCGATCTCGTTTTGGCTGTGGATCCTCGCCGGTGTCGTCCTGGTGGCCGGCCAGATCGCCCTGCTGGTGCTGAAGGACGAACTGACCGAGGGGATCCTCAAGCAGATCAGGGAGAACCCGGTCCCCGGCCAGCCCGCCGACCCGGCGCAGGTCGCGTCCGGCGTGAACACCCTGCTGTGGATGCTGTTCGGCGGTGCGCTCACCTTCGCCGTCCTGTTCGCGTTGTTCGCGTACAAGGCCCGTGAGGGAACGCGGTCGGCCAGGACGGTCCTTACCGTGGGGGCGGTCTTCCTGGTCCTGGTGGAACTGCTGATCCTGCGCGGCTCGCTAAACGTGTTCCTGCTCGTCTCCACGTTGCTGGTGGCGATCGCGCTGGTCCTCATGTACCTGCCCAGCGTTTCCGATCATTTCCCGAAGGTCGGGCGCACGCTGCCATGACCGCCGAGCCGCCCCGCTACGACGAACCCGGCGTCGGCTGGACGGCTTTGCTGTGGGCGCCACTGTTCGCCCTCGCCGGGCTGCTCGCCGAACTGGCGACCGGCGGCCCGGTCCATTGGCTCGCCTGGATCCTGGTCGCGGTGGGGCTGGTGGCGATCACCGTTCCCTGGGTCTACGCGCGCCGCCGGTATCTCTCGCTCGAAGTCACGGCGGACGGCTACCGGCAGGGCAAGGAAACGCTGGAGGCGGCCAGGATCGCCGAGGTCCTGGAAGACGAGGCTCCGGTCGGCTCGCGCGTCCTCGGCGGCGGCTGGACGATCCCCAAGAAGTTCGGCGAAGTCGGGTTGAAGCTCGAAGACGGCGTGTTCGTGCGCGCTTGGGCGAAGGATCCGGACGCCCTTCGCGAGGCTCTCGGGGATTTGGTGCGTGCTCGCACCACAGAGTCATGAGAAACTGCTCACCGTGATCGACCTTCCCCAGCCGACCGGCGCCGATCTGTGGCCACCGGAGGACTCCCGGCCCGCGGCCCGGCTGCACAAACCCCTGCGCGCCGTGGTGGGGGCCGTCGAGCTGATCCTCGCCGCGCTCGCGGTGTGGGGCGCCTTCGCGTGCTGGAAGGCCGGTGTCGTCCCGGTCGTGATCACCTACGGCGAGACGACGACGCTGGAATCGCAGCGGTATTTCGGCGGCCCGCTCGCCGGCGCCATCGGGTTGGGCGTCCTGGCCGCGATCCTCGTGGTGGACGCGATCCGCCAGTTCCTGCTCGCCGTGCGCGCCAAGGGCCGCAAGCCCAAGGACTAGTTGAGCCAGACGACCGCGGCGTTGACCGCGGTCGAGTACAGCAGCCACAGCAGATACGGCACCAGCAGCCAGGCGGCGAGCTTCGAGCGCCGCCCGAACTCCATCATCGTGACGGGCACCATGAAGTCCAGGACGACGACGTCGGCCAGTGCCAGGGCGTGCGCTCCGCCGGCGAAGAACAACGGCGTCCACAGCAGGGTCAGCAGCAGGCAGACGCCGTAGAAGGCGAAGCCGCGCGTCTCGCCGTCGGTCCGCCAGTAGCACCAGCCCGCGATGGCGACCACGAGGAGCAGGGCCGTCCACGTCGGACCGTAGAGCCAGCCCGGCGGCGCCCACGACGGACGGATCAGCGCGTTGTGCGCTTCGGAGCGGGTGGCCACGGCGAGCGCGGCCACGACGCCGACGATCGCCGACATGGCGATGAATCCGGCCAAGGCCTGCCAGCGCAGGCGACGGTGGTGGGTCGGTGGTGACGGCACCGTGGACACGTGGATTCCTCCGCGAGGGTTTCGACGCCGACTGCTTCCCACCCTAGTGGGCCTGGACACGCGATGCCCGTACCAGACACGACCTGTCGGCGGGTGTCATCGGGGATTTGCGAGACTGGGGAAGTGACTACCGGAGTCGATCAGTCCAAGGCATGGTTCGAACGAGCGAAGGCCGCGATCCCGGGCGGGGTGAACTCCCCGGTGCGGGCCTTCAACTCCGTCGGCGGCACCCCGCGGTTCATGGTGCGCGGTGAGGGACCGTATCTCTGGGACGCGGACGGCGCCCGCTATGTCGATCTCGTCTCCTCGTGGGGGCCGATGATCCTCGGGCACGCGCATCCGGACGTCGTCGCCGCCGCGCGCGAAGCCGCTGTCGACGGGCTGTCGTTCGGCACCCCGACGCGCGGCGAGGTCGAGCTCGCCGAGGAGATCATCGCCAGGGTCGAGCCCGTGGAGCGGGTGCGCCTGGTCAACTCCGGCACCGAGGCGACGATGAGCGCGATCCGGCTGGCCAGGGGATTCACCGGCAGGCCGAAGATCATCAAGTTCGCGGGCTGCTACCACGGTCACGTCGACGCGTTGCTCGCCGAAGCGGGCTCCGGTGTCGCGACCCTCGGCCTCCCGACCTCGCCCGGTGTCACCGGCGCGCAGGCGGCCGACACGATCGTCTTGCCCTACAACGATCTCGACGCGGTCCGGAAGTCCTTTGTGGACAACCCGGACTCGATCGCCGCGATCATCACCGAAGCCGCCGCGGGCAACATGGGCGCCGTCGCGCCGATCGACGGCTTCAACGCCGGGCTCAAGGAGATCGCGCACGAGCACGGCGCGCTGCTGATCATGGATGAGGTGATGACCGGGTTCCGCGTTTCGAAGGCGGGCTGGTTCGGTCTCGACGGTGTCGCCGGCGATCTGTACACCTTCGGCAAGGTGATGTCCGGCGGATTGCCCGCCGCGGCCTTCGGCGGCCGCGCCGACGTGATGGCGAAGCTGGCCCCGGGCGGGCCGGTGTACCAGGCGGGGACGCTGTCCGGGAACCCGGTCGCGGTCGCGACCGGGCTTGCGACGCTGCGTGCGGCCGACGACGCCGTGTACGCGGCCCTCGACGCCAACGCGAAGCGGCTCGGCGACCTGTTCGACCGGTCGCTGACCGAGGCGGGTGTCACGCACACCGTGCAGTACGCGGGCAACCTCGTCAGCGTGTTCTTCAGCGAGAACCCGGTGACGAACTACCCGGGCGCGCAGGCTTCGGAGACCTGGCGGTTCCCGGCGTTCTTCCACGCGCTGCTCGACAACGGCGTGTACGCGCCGCCGAGCGCGTACGAGGCTTGGTTCGTCAACGCGGCCATGGGCGACGCCGAGTTCGAGATCATCGAGTCCGCGCTTCGCGTGGCCGCCCGCGCAGCCGCCGAGGCGGTCCAGGCGTGAGCGCGACGACGATCGTGCACCTGCTTCGCCACGGCGAGGTGTACAACCCGGACAAGATCCTCTACGGCCGCCTGCCCGGCTTCAAGCTTTCCGACCGCGGACAGCGCCAGGCGCTGACGGTCGCCGAAGCCGTCGCGACGCACGACATCACGCACGTCGTCGCTTCGCCGCTTCAGCGCGCGCAGGAGACCGCCGCGCCGATCGCGGCCGCGCACCGGCTCGACGTGGAGACCGACGAGCGGCTCATCGAGGCGGACAACCAGTTCGAGGGCGAGCGGGTCGCCGTCGGCGATGGCGCGCTTCGCGAGCCGAAGCACTGGCCGAAGCTGGTCAACCCGTTCCGGCCGTCGTGGGGCGAGCCGTACGTCGAGATCGCGCACCGCATGCTGGGCGCGATCCACCGCGCGCGGCGGGCGGCCGAGGGCCACGAGGCGCTGTGCGTCTCGCATCAGCTGCCGATCTGGACCGTGCGGCGGTTCCTGGAGGCGAAGCGGCTCTGGCACGACCCGCGCAACCGGCAGTGTTCGCTCGCTTCGCTGACCAGCCTGGTCTTCGAGGGCGAGGAACTCGTGCGGATCGTCTACAGCGAGCCCGCCGGCACGACCGACCCGAAGGTGACCGGGGCATGAAGCGTGCGCTGGCGGCCCTGGCGGTGCTGATGCTCGTCGTCACCGGCTGCACCACCGGCAAGGACGCCGTCGTCACCGGCGGCTCGTTCAACTTCGTTTCGCCGGGCGGGAAGGTCGACATCACCTACGACGTCGCGGACCGCCAGCCGTCACCGACGCTGTCCGGCGACGACCTGATGAACGAGGGCAAGCAGCTTTCGATCGCGGACTTCCCCGGCAAGGTCATCGTGCTGAACCTGTGGGGCCAGTGGTGCGGGCCGTGCCGGGTCGAGGCGCCGGAGATGCAGAAGGTCTACGACCAGACCAAGGCGTCCGGCGTTCAGGTGGTCGGCATCGACCTGCGGGACAACGACCGGGCGCCCGCGCAGGACTTCATGCGGGACCGGAAACTGACGTACCCGTCGATCTACGACCCGTCGGGGCGGACCCTGCTGCAGCTCTCGGGTTATCCGCGCAACATCATCCCGTCGACGATCGTGCTGGACAAACAGCACCGCGTCGCGGCCGTCTTCCTGCGGGAACTGCTGGCGTCGGACCTGCTGCCCGTCGTCCAGCGCCTGGCCGCCGAACCCGCCTGACCCCCTCCCGCGTTTCGTCCTCCGAATGCGTTCCTTGCGCGTGCAACGACCGCATTCAGAGGACGAAACGCGCGTGAAGGGGGCGGGACCAAGGTCCTGACCGGGTGCGACGTAGGTCCCGTTGGGCCAGCCCCGGCGTTTTCACGCCGACCACACTCCCTACGCTCCTTTGCGTGAACTCCGTTACCGAGCTGGCCCTCTCCGGGCCGCTGCTGCTCGCGGCGGGTGTCGCGCTGCTGGCCGGGACGATCTCCTTCGCGTCGCCTTGCGTCGTGCCGCTGGTGCCCGGGTATCTCGCGTACCTGGCGGCGCTGGTCGGCGCGGACGCCCCCGCGGTCAGCGCCGACGAGGAGCGCAAGAAGGGCCGTTACGCCGTCGTCGGCGCGGCGGCGCTGTTCGTGCTCGGGTTCACCGTCGTCTTCGTGGTGACGCTGGGGACGCTGGTGTGGATCGCCGACGTCGTCCAGCTCAACATGGACCTCATCCAGCGCCTCGGCGGCGTGCTGACGATCGCGATGGCGCTGGTCTTCCTCGGCTGGATCCCGGGGCTGCAGCGCGAGTTCCGCTCGCACCACGTGCCGCGCGGCGGACTGTGGGGCGCGCCGGTGCTCGGCGCGGTGTTCGGGCTCGGCTGGACGCCGTGCATCGGGCCGACGCTGTCCGCGGTCATGTCCATGGCCAGCGCCACCGGCGGCGCGGCGGCGCGCGGCTACGTGCTGATCCTGGTCTACTGCCTCGGCCTCGGCCTGCCGTTCCTCCTCATCGCGTTCGGCGCCCGCTGGGCCGTCCGCGCCACCGATTGGCTTCGCCGCCACGGCCGTCAGGTGCAGGTCTTCGGCGGCGTCCTGCTGCTGGTCGTCGGCGTCCTGCTGGTGACCGGGCTGTGGGGCGACATGACCGGCTGGATCAGGAACACCCTCGTGACCGACATCAGGCTGCCCTTGTGACCACCACCGAATACCGTCAGACCCCGCTCAAGCGCGTCCTCGGTTTCCTGCGCAACACCTGGCGCGGTCTGACGTCGATGCGAACCGCGCTGGTGCTGCTGTTCCTGCTCGCGCTCGCCGCGATGCCCGGCGCCCTGCTGCCGCAACGGAACCTCAACGTCGCCAAGACCGACGAGTACATCGCCGCGCACGGCTGGTGGGGCGAACTGCTCGACCGCACCCAGTTCTTCGAGGTCTACGGCAGCGTCTGGTTCTCGGCGATCTACATCCTGCTGATGGTCTCGCTCATCGGCTGCCTCGCGCCGCGCAGCTTCGAGTACGCGAAGGCGATGCGCGCGAAGCCGGTGCTCACGCCGCGCAAGCTCTCGCGGATGCCGCATCACGTGTCCACCACGACCGACCGGACCCCCGAGACGGTCATGACGGACACGCACACGCTGCTCAAAGGCTGGCGCCGCGTCGAGCGCGAAGAGGCCGACGGAAGCCGAAGCATCTCCGCGGAACGCGGGTACCTCCGCGAGACCGGCAACCTCGTCTTCCACTTCGGCATGCTCGGCCTGATCATCTTCTTCGCGCTGGGCAAGATGTTCGGCTACGAAGGCCAGGTCATCGTCCAGGCCGACGGCAGCCCGTGGTGCAACTCCGGCATCCTCGGCTACGACACCTTCAACGCCGGGCTGCGCGTCGACGGCACCGATCTCAACGCGTTCTGCATCCGCCTGAAGGACTTCGAGGCGCGCTACACCGAGAACGGGCAGGCGAACTACTACCACTCCAACATGGAGTACCAGTCCGGCGAGGATCTGAAGACCGGCGCGTGGAAGCCGTACGGGCTCGAGGTCAACTCGCCGCTGCGCACCGCGGGCGACCGCGTCTACCTGCTGAACTTCGGCTACTCCCCGAAGTTCACGGTGACCTTCCCCGACGGCACCGTGCGCACCAACATCACGCCGTGGCGTCCCGCCGACGAGCCGACGAAGCTCTCCGAAGGCGCGACGAAGATCGACCAGCCGGGCATCGCCGACCCGATCGAACGCCGCACCCGGCAGCTCGCGATCACCGGCCTGCTCGCCCCGACCGCGTTCCTGCACGGCAACGTGCTGACGTCGTCGCGGCCCGAGGCGAACAAGCCGGCGGTGGCCGTCGACATCTACCGCGGCGACCTCGGCCTCGACGCAGGCCGCGGGCAGTCGATCTTCCAGATCGACCAGTCGCTCGTCGCGGACGGCAGGCTCAAGAAGCTCACCCGGCAGAACCTGGACCAGGGCCAGGAGACCGTGCTGGACGACGGCACGAAGGTCCGCTTCGACGGTGTCCAGGAGTGGGTCGCCATCCAGGTCTCCCACGACCCCGTGCAGGGCTGGGTGCTGGTCTGCGCGGTCGCGATGCTGATCGGGCTGGCGGGATCGTTGCTGGTCAAACGGCGCCGGGTGTGGGTGCGGGTGACCCCGGCGCGTGAAGGTGAGACGGGTACCGTGATCGAGGTCGCCGGGCTGGCGCGCACCGATCAGGCGGGCTACGGCGAAGAGTTCCAGCGGATCAGCGACAAGCTGGTCCAGGGGCAGAGAGGCAACTAGAGGTCATGCCGATCAACGAGACGCTGTCCCAGTACAGCGACTACTCCTACACCACCGCGGCGGCGATCTACGTCCTCGCGCTGATGTTCGCCCTCGTCGAGCAGGGCTTCGGCGCGAAGGGCAGGCTCGCGGCGGAACGCAGCAAGCAGAAGGCCCGCGAGCTGGTCGGTGCCGGCGGTCCGCCTCCTGCTTACGGAACGCCCGTCGAGACGCCGCGCGAGGTCGGCCGCCCCGAGCGCATCGGCCGCATGGGCGCCGCGCTGCTGGTGCTGGCCGCGCTGCTGCACCTGGCCGCGATCGTGCTGCGCGGGTTCGCCGTGCACCGCGCGCCGTGGGGCAACCTCTACGAATACGGCATGGCCACGACCTTCATCGCCGTCGTGACCTGGCTCGTCATCATGCGGAAGTTCCCGGTCCGCCACCTCACCGGCTTCCTGCTGCTGCCGGTCGTGATCCTGATGTTCGTCAACGGCACGATGCTGTACACGACGGCCGCGCCGGTGCAGCCCGCGCTCCAGTCGTACTGGCTGGTCATCCACGTCTCCGCGGCGATCATCGGCTCCGGGGTCTTCCTGGTGCCCGGTGTCGCGAGCGTCCTTTACCTTTTCCGCGCCGCGCACGACGACAACCCGGCGAAGTTCGCCAAGTTCGCCCCGAAGCTGCCCTCGGCGGACGTGCTCGACCGCATCGCCTACCGCACCACCATCTTCGCCTTCCCGATCTTCACCTTCGGCGTGCTGTGCGGCGCGGTGTGGGCCGAGGCGGCGTGGGGCCGGTTCTGGGGCTGGGACCCCAAGGAGACCGTCGCGTTCGTGGCGTGGGTCGTCTACGCGGCGTACCTCCACTCCCGGGCCACCGCGGGCTGGCGCGGGAAGCGGGCCGCGATCATCAACATCGTCGGTTTCTCCGCGACGATCTTCAACATGTTCTTCGTGAACCTGGTGACGTCGGGCCTGCACTCCTACGCCGGGGGCTGACCGTCGCCGCTGCGCGCGACCCGGCTACCGTCAATACTGAGGTAATGGGGGAAGACGTGCGCGGAGGAGGAATTCAGCGGTGACCGGACCCAGCGAAGAATCGGCTCCTGGCCACCCCGAACCGACCGAGAGCGCCCAGCCCTCGGAGTTGTTCTCCGAGGACAGGACGGACTCGGCGCCGCATCCGGCCGCGAGTGGTTTCGAGGCCGAGCCGACCCAGGTCGTCCAGCCTCAATACCCGCAGCAGGGTCAGTATCCGCAGCAGCAGCCCGCTCCTCCGCTGCCGCAGCCGTCGCAAGGGCAGCAGTACCAGCAGCCCTACGACCAGAACCTGCCTCCGCTGCAGCCTCAGCCGCCGCAGGCGCCACCGCAGCAGGCCGCCCAGTACCCGCCGCAGCAGCAGTACGCGCCGCCGCCACAGCAACAACAGGCGGTGCCCGGCCTCCCGCAGCCGCAGGGCAGGCACGCGCTCCCGGACGAACTCGCCACCGCGAGCCTGGTGAAGCCGCAGAAGCGCAAGCCGCAGTCGGGCTGGCGCAAGGCGCTTTACGTCGGCACCGGCAAGCTCGTCAACCCGGGGGAGAGCCCCAAGGACACGCGCAAACGCGAACTGATCGCGCAGATCAACCAGCCGCTGCGCGGGTGCTACAAGATCGCGATGCTGAGCTTGAAGGGCGGCGTCGGCAAGACCACCACGACGACCACGCTGGGCTCGACGTTCGCGTCGCTGCGGGGTGACCGGGTGGTCGCCGTCGACGCGAACCCGGACCGCGGGACGCTGTCGCAGAAGATCCCGATCGAGACCACCGCGACCGTGCGGCACCTGCTGCGGGACGCGGACAAGATCACCAGGTACAGCGACGTCCGTTCGTACACCTCGCAGGGCGGGAGCAGGCTGGAGATCCTCGCCAGCGAGCAGGATCCGGCGGTCTCGGAAGCGTTCTCCGAGGACGACTACCGGCGCACGGTCAACCTGCTGGAGCACTTCTACAACATCGTGCTCACCGACTGCGGGACCGGTCTGATGCACTCGGCGATGAAGGGCGTCCTGGACGTCGCGGACGCGCTGGTGGTGGTCTCGTCAGGCTCCGTCGACGGGGCGCGCAGTGCGTCGGCCACTCTCGACTGGCTGGAGGCGCACGGCTACGGCGACCTGGTCAAACGGTCCGTCGCGGTGATCAACTCGGTGCGGCCGAAGGGCGGCTCGGTCGATCTCGACAAGCTCTCCGCGCACTTCGGCGCGCGTGTCCGTTCGGTATGCCGCATCCCGTTCGACCCGCACCTGGAAGAGGGCGCCGAGATCGAACTGGACCGGCTCGACGAGGACACGCGTCTGGCGCTGCTGGAACTGGCGGCCACCGTCGCGGACGGCTTCGGCGGCCAGCAGTACCAGCCCATTCAGCCCTAGTCTTTGTCCTCGTCTTTACCTTTGCGCTGCTGCTCACCGAGCTTGCGCAGGAAGTCGGGGTCGTCGTCCGGGGCCAAGGTCGGTCGCGACGAGGGCACCCCGACACGCTCGATCCCGAACGCGCGCCACAACACCACGGCGACGGTGAGCGCTCCGATGGCCGCGAGCAGATAGATCATGCTCGGTCCCTTTCCGCGTGGAGGACGTTGCTCAGTCCCACGAGGCTAGCCTCTTTGCCGCGCGCGGGGGGACTCATGGATACCCCAATGTGACGAAGGGCGGTTACGAGCCCTTCGTCACTGGAGTCCTTTTTAGGGGAAATTCCTGGTCAGACCTTGCGAGCGGGCTCGCTGGCGTCGGTGGTCAGCTCGGCGAGGAGCTCGTTCACCTCGGCCTCGCGGAACCGGCGGTGCCCGCCGGGAGTGCGGATCGAGCCGATCCGGCCCGCGGTCGCCCAGCGGGTCACGGTCTTGGGGTCGACCCGGAACAGGGCCGCCACTTCACCGGGGGTGAGCAACCTTCCGCCCATGGTCGCGGTCATTTTCCGCCTCCTTCACGGTTTCGGTGCTAAACCGGAGGCGGGTCCGATGCCCGTCGTGCCGGGTAGCCAACACGGCAATCGTTGCATCTCACCCGTCAGGTACTCGAACGGTTGTCCATAGGTAAAGAGCCCTTAAAGGTCAAAACCGACAACCGCGACATGCGTGCGCGGGCACCCCGGTCTTGTCACGGATGTATGAAAACGCGCCCTGATCTCGCGAATCGGGCCGTGGCACCTAAGGTGTAGCGGTGGACCAGGTGGATCGGAAGATCATCGCGGCATTGCGGGAGAACGGGCGGGCTACCTACGCCGACCTCGGCCGGTCTGTCGGGCTCTCGGCTTCATCAGTGCACGAGCGCGTCGGCAAGCTCGAGGCCGCCGGCGTGATCACCGGTTACCACGCCATGGTCGACCCCAACACGGTCGGGCTCGGGGTGACGGCGCTGGTCGGCATCCATCCCACCGACACCGCGACCGAAGATGACGTCGCGGCGGCGCTCGGGGCTCTCGACGAGGTCGAAAGCTGCTACGCCGTCGCGGGTGACGAGGCCTTCGTCGTCAAGGTGCGGGTGGCGACCGTCGACGATCTGGAGAAGACCCTCGGCAGGCTGCGGCGGATCCCCGGCGTCGGCCGGACGAACACCACCGTCGTGCTCTCCACCCGCTTCGAAGGGCGGCCCAACAACGCGGGCCTGGACGAGGGCCGCAACGGCAACGCGTAGCCTGCGTTGATGTGAGCGATAATCACCTGCCCCGTGACCTGACGCTGTACGTGCTGGCCAGGTTCGTCCTGGTCGGGGTCATCGCGGGGGGCTTGCTGCTGGTCAACGTCCCGCTGCTGGTCGCGTTGCTGATCGGCCTGGTCGTGGGGCTGCCGCTGGGTCTGCTGCTGTTCCGCCCGCTGAACGCGCGCGTGACCGCCGGACTCGCCCGCCGCAACGAAAAGCGCGCTCGCGCCCGTGCCGAACTGCGCTCTCAGCTGCGCGGCGACCGGGTGGACGGCGCAGCGTGAGCCGTCTGCACAGCCGGAGCTGGGTCCGCGAAGCCGTCCGCATCATCGAGGCCGACGCGAACCGCAGCGCCGACACGCACCTGCACGTCTTCCCGCTGCCCGCCGAATGGGGCATCGATCTTTACCTGAAGGACGAGTCCGTCCACCCGACCGGCTCGCTCAAGCACCGGCTCGCGCGTTCGCTGTTCCTGTACGGCCTGGTGAACGGCCAGATCGGGCAGGACACCGTACTCGTCGAGGCGTCCAGCGGCTCGACGGCGGTCTCGGAGGCGTACTTCGCGCGGATGCTGGGGCTGCGGTTCATCACCGTGGTGCCGCGCAGCACGTCGCCGGAGAAGATCGCGCTCATCGAGTTCTACGGCGGCGAATGCCACTTCGTCGACCGCGCGCCGGACATGTACCCGGAGGCCGAGCGGCTCGCCTCGGAGTGCAACGGGCACTACCTCGACCAGTTCACCTACGCCGAGCGCGCGACGGACTGGCGCGGGAACAACAACATCGCCGAATCCGTGTACGCGCAGATGCAGTCCGAGCGGCACCCCGTGCCGACGTGGATCGTCGTCGGCGCCGGGACCGGCGGCACGAGCGCCACCTTCGGCCGCTACGTGCGCTACAAGCGGCACACCACGAAGATCGCCGTCGTCGACCCGGAGAACTCGTCGTTCTTCGGCGCTTGGCAGACCGGGGCGCTCGACTACAGCACCGGCATGCCGTCGCGGATCGAGGGCATCGGGCGGCCGCGTGTCGAGCCGTCGTTCGTGCCCGGCGTGATCGACGAGATGCTCCAGGTGCCGGACGCCGCTTCGCTGGCGGCCATCCGCGTGCTGCGTGAGCGGACCGGGCACTGGGCGGGCGGCTCGACCGGGACGAACCTGTTCGGCGCGTTCACGCTGATCTCGCGGATGGTGTCGGAGGGGCAGGCGGGCAGTGTCGTCACGCTGCTGTGCGACGGCGGTGAGCGGTACGCGAACACGTACTACGACGACGCTTGGCTGGCGCAGAAGGACATCGACATCGCGCCTTATCTGGAGAAGTACCGGGAGTTCCTGGTGAGCGGGAAGCTCGCTCCGGAAGCCTGAGGGGCTCGGTCGGGGGCGGCTTGTCGGGGCGTTGCGAAAGCCACTTTCGCAACCTTCAACGTTGCGAAAGTGGCTTTCGCAACGCCGGGTGGGCGGTCTACCTCAAGTGGCGCCGGATCACCAAAGGGAGCAAGGGACCTTTGCTACCACGTGGGCTACATGTGGTGACCGCGCCGTTCCCAGACCACAACAGATAGTGCCCCGAAGCGAAAAACTCAAGGTATGAACGGCCCGTTCATCCCCAGTGACCGAACGCGGCGCGGAGAAACCGTGACCGGACCCTTTCGCGCCCACTGTGTGGATTTCGGGTCATCCAACGACCCGAAATCCACACAGTCGCGCATCAAAGGTCCGGTGACGCCTCAGGGGTCACAGCGCCAGCGCGACCGCGGTCAGCACCGCCCACCCCAGCATCGCGAATCCGGTGTCCCGCAACGCCGGGATCAGCGCTCGCCCCTGCGCGCCGCCGCCGACGGCCTTGACCGACTTCAGCAGCAACGGCGCGGTCAGCAGGCCGAGCAGCGCCCACGGCGTCACGAAGGCGAGCAGCACGCTCACGACGTACGGGACGGCGACCAGCACCAGGTAAAGCCGCCGCGTGCCGCCATCGCCGAGCCGGGTGGCGAGGGTGCGCTTGCCGGACTCGATGTCGGTCGGGATGTCGCGGAGGTTGTTGGCGGTCAGCACACCGGTCGAGAACGAGCCGACGGCCACCGCGCAGCCGAGCGCGGTCCAGCTCAACTGTCCGGCTTGGACGTACACGGTGCCCAGCACGCCGGCCAGCCCGAAGAAGACGAAGACCGCGATCTCGCCGAAACCGTAGTAGCCGTAAGGCTTCTTGCCGCCGGTGTAGAACCAGGCGCCCAGGATGCAGACCGCGCCCATCGCCAGCAGCCACCACAATCCGCTGATCGCGACGAGCACGAGCCCCAGCACTCCGGCGAGCCCGAGTGCGACGAGAGCGGCCGCGAGGACGGCCTTCGGCTTCGCGACCCCCGAGCCGACCAGCCGGAGCGGGCCGACGCGGTTCTCGTCGGTGCCGCGGATGCCGTCGGAGTAGTCGTTGGCGTAGTTGACGCCGACGATCAGGGAAAGGGAAACGAGCAACGCGAGAATCGAGCGGGGCCAGGAGAAGCCGTCGAGCGCGATCGCCGCGCCGACTCCGGCGACCACCGGCGCCACCGCGTTGGGCAGCGTCCGCGGGCGCGCCCCTTCGATCCATTCACCAGCAGTCGCCATGCCGCCATTCTGGCCCTGGCCACTACCGGCCGGTATGCGGGGCTCGTCACCTGCCCGGCCATCGCGAGCAGGTGACGAACCGCCCTACTTCAGGTCGTTGATCGTGTCTTCCAGGGTCCAGGTGAGGGTGCCGCTGTTCGGAACGGCGGTCTCCGGTTCGTCCGCCAGCGCGGGCCCGGCCAAAGCGACCAGTCCCATCGTGACGGCGGTGCAGGCCAATACTGTGCGTGTCCAGCGCGTCATATGTAGACGTAAACCCGCGGGTAATGATCGTGTCAACAACGTCCCGGTAATCGGTGGGGAATTCACGACCTTCGTAGGAGATTCCTGACGGCCGCCCTGTCGACCTTCCCCGGGCCCCGCAGAGGGAGTTCTTCGGCGAATTCGACCCGCTTCGGAGCGGCCGCCGCACCGGCTTCTTCACGGCACGCGGCACGCAGCGTTTCGACGTCGCAACCAGCGCCGACGACGAGCGCGACGACGGCCTCGCCCCACTCCGGGTCGGGTACTCCGACCACGCACGCGTCCCGGATTCCGGGCTGTGCGGTCAGGATCCGCTCGACGGCCGCGGCGGCCACCTTCACCCCACCGGTGTTGATCATGTCGTCGATCCGCCCGAGGATCTCCAACCGCCCGCCGGTCGTCCACCGGCCGCGGTCGGAGGTACGGAACAGGCCGCCCTCGAAGGCCTCCGCGGTCAGGTCGGGTCGCAGCCGGTAGCCGTGCGCGAGGACGTCACCCGTGATACAGACCCGCTCGTCCTCGAGTTCGACGTGTACTCCGTCCAGCGGTACGCCGTCGTAGACGCAGCCGCTCGCGGTCTCGCTCATGCCGTACGCGGGCACGATCTTCACGCCCGCTTCGGCCGCGCGCTCGCGGAGCTCGGCGGTGGTCGCCGCGGCGCCGACGATGATCGCGTCGAAAGCACGGGCGGCCGCGAGACCCGGGCCGCCCGCGTCGAGCAACCGCCCGAGCTGAGTCGGCACGAGCGCGGTGTAGCGCGGGCCGTCCAGTGACAGCAGCGGCGCGGCGGCTTCGGCGAAGTCGTCCGGCCGGAAACCGGCGGCGTGCAGGACGGCCGGGGTCGTCCCGGCGAGTAGCGAGCGGACCAGCACCTGCAGGCCGCCGACGTACTGCGCCGGGGTCGCGAGCAACCAGTGTCCCGGCCCGCCGAGCCTCTTGTGGGTGGCGTGAGCCGACGCGGTCAGCGCCGACGCCGACAGCAGCACACCCTTGGGTTCGCCGGTCGACCCGGAGGTGGCGATGACCACCGCTGTCCCCGGCTCGGCCGGGCGGGCCGGTTCCATCGCGTCCCGCAGGGCCTCGGACGAGTAGGGGAGGACGGGCGAGCCGCCGTCGAACGCCCCGGCGAGTGCCGCGGTCAGCTCGACGATCGACTCCGGACTCCCGTCCACCCCTACCGCACGCATCCCACGACCCTAACGCCGACGGGACGCCCGGCTCAGCACTGCTTCGTGGCGCCGCCGTCGCTGAGGTAGTAGTCCGAGAACCAGCCCTGTTTCTGCGTGCCCGCGATCCGGCCCCAGGTCCAGGTCCGCTTGCCTTCGATGGATTCGCCCGTCGTCCAGCAGTGGTAGTAGATCAGCGTGCCCTTGTCGACCCAGGCGTACGCGGAGCAGCTGGTGTGCGGGCCGGTGCGGTAACGCATCCGCGTCTTCGTCCGGCCCTCGCCGCTGTCCTTGTTCGTGTGACCGTGGTTGCAGCTCAGGGTCTGGATCGGGTCGGCCTGGGCGGGCGCCGCCCCGCCGACGCCGACCAGCCCGGCCGCGACGATGGCCGGCAGCGTCAGCGCCGCTCTCCGTAGAGACTTCTTCATGGTCGTTCCCCCTCGAATGAGTCGGGTTTCTCTTTCGAGGAGGAACGTAAGCGCCGCCGAATGCCCTGCTCCAGGCCTTTTCGCCTGGTCGAAAAGGGGTCAGTAGTAGTACGGGAACGCCGACCAGTCGGGGGAGCGCTTCTCCAGGAAGGAGTCGCGCCCTTCGACGGCCTCGTCCTGCATGTACGCGAGCCGCGTCGTTTCGCCGGCGAAGAGCTGCTGGCCGACCAGGCCGTCGTCGGTGAGGTTGAACGCGTACTTGAGCATCCGCTGCGCCGTCGGCGACTTGCCGTTGATCGCCCACGCCCAGTCCAGCGCCTCGGCCTCGAGTTCCGCGTGCGGGACGGCGGAGTTGACCGCGCCCATCGCCTGCATCTGTTCGGCCGTGTACTCGCGCCCGAGGAAGAAGATCTCCCGCGCGAACTTCTGCCCGACCTGCTTGGCCAGGTACGCCGAGCCGTAGCCGCCGTCGAAGGAGCCGACGTCGGCGTCGGTCTGCTTGAACCGCGCGTGCTCGGCCGAGGCCAGCGTGAGGTCGCACACCACGTGCAGCGAATGCCCGCCGCCCGCCGCCCAGCCCGGGACCACGGCGATGACCACCTTCGGCATGAACCTGATCAGCCGTTGGACCTCGAGAATGTGCAGCCGGCCGGCCCTGGCCGGATCGATCGTGTCGGAGGTCTCCCCGTCCGCGTACTGATACCCGGAGCGTCCGCGAATACGCTGGTCACCGCCGGAGCAGAACGCCCAGCCGCCGTCCTTCGGCGACGGGCCGTTGCCGGTGAGCAGGACGCAGCCGACGTCCGAGCTCATCCGCGCGTGGTCGAGCGCGCGGTACAGCTCGTCGACGGTGTGCGGGCGGAAGGCGTTGCGGACCTCGGGACGGTCGAACGCGACACGTACGACACGTTTGCCTGAGCGGCTCTCAGAGGAGCGGTGATAGGTGATGTCGGTGAAGTCGAAACCTTCGACCTCGGTCCACAAGGCGGGGTCGAACAGCTCGGAAACCTGGGCGTCATCCACGTTTGGGAGAATAGGACGTGTGGCCGTGAGTCGTAGTGTGAAACCCGAGGTCTGCCGGTGAATCCTTCCACCGCGCAGGCCAGGGTCATCGTCGACGAACTCGTCCGCAACACCGTGTCCCACGTCGTCCTGTGCCCGGGCTCACGCAACGCCCCGCTGTCGATCGCGCTGTACGACGCGGCGGCCGCCGGACGCCTCCAGTTGCACGTCCGCATCGACGAACGCGGCGCCGCCTTCCTCGCCCTCGGCATCGCCGCGCGCACCGGCCGCCCGGTCGCCGTGCTGTGCACGTCGGGCACCGCGGCCGCGAACTTCCACCCCGCCGTGCTGGAGGCCGATCGCGCGGGGGTCCCGTTGATCGTGCTGACCGCCGACCGGCCGCCCGAGATGCGGGCCGCCGGCGCGAGCCAGGTCATCGACCAGCACCAGCTCTACGGCAACGCCATCCGCTACTTCGACGAGCTCGCCGTCGCCGAACGCCGTGCCGGGCAGAACTCGTACTGGCGCGGCCAGATCTGCCGCGCCTGGAACGCCGCGTACGGCGAATGGCGCTGCGGTCCCGTGCATCTGAACATCCCGTTCCGCGAGCCGCTCGTGCCGGACATCGACGACGACGGCGAGTGGTACGAGTCACTCGAAGGTCGTCCCGACGGCGCTCGCTGGACCGAGCTTCCCGACTTCGGCGCGCTTCCCTCGTTCGTGGTGCCCTCGGCCCGGTCCGGTCTGGTCATCGCGTGCGACACCGGCGTGCAGGCCGCCAGCGAATGGGCCGAACTGCACGGCTGGCCGGTCGTCTCCGAGACCGGCGGCATCGGGATGGCGGGCGCGACGGCGATCTCGTCCGGCGCGTGGCTGCTCGGTGTCGAGGAGTTCATCTCGCGGCACAAACCCGAACAGGTCCTGTGCATCGGGCGTCCGACGGTGTTCCGGCAGGTCCAGCGGGTGCTGTCCGATCCCGACGTCGAGGTGCTGCTGGTCCGGCCGGATTCGGACTGGCCCGCGCCCGCGCACAACGTCCGCCAGGTCGGCCAGTGGTTCGACGAGCCGTCCAAACCGGCCGACCCGGAATGGCTCGCGAGCTGGCAGCGCGCGGACCGGGCGGCGTCGGCCGCGGTGGCCGAGGCGCTCGCCGCGGAGCCGTGGCCGAGCGGGCTGCGCCTGGCGACCGAACTCGTTGACGCGGTCCCGGAAGGGTCGCTGCTGGTCGTCGGCTCGTCCAACCCGACGCGTGACGTCGCGCTCGCCGGACGGCTGCGGCCCGACGTCCTCGTGCACCGCAACCGCGGTGTCGCCGGGATCGACGGCATGGTCTCGACCGCGATCGGCGCCGCGACCGTCCACAGGGGACATTCGTACGCCCTGCTCGGCGATCTGACGTTCCTGCACGACGCGAGCGGCCTGCTGACCGGGCCCGCCGAGCAGCGTCCCGACCTGACGATCGTGGTGCTCAACGACGACGGCGGCGGCATCTTCTCCCTGCTGGAGCAGGGAGCGCCGGAGCACGACGCCAGCTTCGAGCGCGTCTTCGGGACGCCGCACGGGGCCGATCTGGGCGCGCTGTGCGCCGGTTACCGCGTGCCGCATGTCGTCGCCGAGACGCTGGCCGAGTTCCGCGAGGCGCTCAAGCCCGCGCCGGGGCTGCGGGTGGTGGAGGTCCGGGTGGACCGAACGCGCCACCGCGAGCTGCACGCGCGCCTCCGTACGGCGGTTTCCTCCGCGGTGCGGGCTGTCTAGCCGATTTTGATCTCAGTCCAGGGGTTAGGAACCCCTCCTTTGGACGTGTCTGGAGCATGATCGGCTGGCTACGTTCGAGCGCGCTGACAAATCCTGGGAGGATTCGCAATGCGCTTGAAGACTCGCGCCGGCTTCGCCGGATTGACCGCGGGCGTCGTCTCGGTGCTGCTCGCCGGCAGCGCGGCCGCCGCACCCGCGCCCGGCTCGATCGGCATCGGCGACCCGTACTACCCGCACGCCGGCAACGGCGGCTACGACGTCGGTCACTACGACCTGCGGCTGACCTATCAGCCCGCGACCGACCTGCTGTCCGGGGCCACGACGATCCTGCTCACCGCGACGCAGGACCTCTCGGCGTTCAACCTGGACTTCGGTCTGAAGGTGTCGAGCGTCCGCGTGAACAACCGGCCCGCGAAGTTCGCGACGTCGACCGACGGCACCGGTGAGCTGACCGTCACCCCGTCGGCGCCGCTGAAGAAGGGCCAGACGGCGACCGTCGTCGTGGCCTACGCGGACACGCCTTCGAAGGTGAAGATCGACGGCTTCACCGCCTGGAAGAAGACCCCGGACGGCGCGCTCGCCGTCGACGAGCCGCAGAGCGCGGCCTGGTGGTTCCCGTCCAACGACCACCCGACCGACCTGGCCACCTACGACATCTCGGTCGAGGTCCCGAACGACGTCGCGGCGCTGTCGAACGGCACGCTCGTGCGCAAGACGGTGCAGCGGCCCGGGTGGACGCGCTGGAACTGGCGCAGCACCAAACCGCAGGCGACGTACCTCACGTCGCTGGAGGTCGGCAAGGTCGAGGTGAACCAGCAGACCACTCCGGACGGTCAGCCGTTCATCACCGCGTACGGCGCCGACCTCGGCGAATCGCTCGGCGCGGCCAAGGCCAGCGTCGAGCGGACGCCGGAGATCACCGAGTTCCTCGCCTCGAAGTTCGGGCCCTACCCGTTCGAGGCGCAGGGCGGTGTCGTCACCACCGGCATCACCTTCGCGCTGGAGAACCAGACGCGGCCGGTCTACGGCGCCCGGGCGTTCCGGTCCGGCTCCAACACCTCGGTCGTCGCGCACGAGCAGGCGCACCAGTGGTTCGGTGACAGCGTCACGCTCGGCAAGTGGAGCGACATCTGGCTGAACGAGGGCTTCGCGTCCTACGGCGAGTTCCTGTGGTCGGAGGAGACCGGCGAGGGCACGGCGGACGAACTCGCGCAGTACATCTACGACTCGGTGCCGGCCGAGGACCCGTTCTGGCAGGTCCTGCCCGCCGACCCGGGTGCGGAGAACCAGTTCGACGCGGCCGTCTACGACCGCGGCGCGCTCGCCGTGCACGCGTTGCGCAAGGCCGTGGGCGACGACACGTTCTTCCGGATCCTGCAGACCTGGCAGCAGGTGAAGAAGGCCAAGCCGGCGGTGATCCCGGAGTTCATCGCGCTCGCGGAGAAGATCTCGGGCAAGCCGCTGTACGACCTGTTCCAGACGTGGCTGTACACCAAGGGCAAGCCCGCGGTGGGCCCGAACGGTGTTCCTGCCGCGGCTCAGCGGGCCGCTGTGGCCCCGGTCGCACCGAAGTCCTACCCGCAGATCAAGGCGACGCACGAATTCCTCGCCGAGCGACACGCCCACTGACGGGTAGCGATACGCTCGCGGCGTGACGGCCAAAACGGAGCGGGTGAGGCGCATCGGGTGGTATGCCGCCCTCGTTGTCGCCTCACTCGTCACCGTGCTCGGTGTCTCGCTGCTGTTCGCCGCCATCCGCAACGACAACGCGATCGAGGCGGAACTCGGGCAGGCCACGGCCCAGGTCGAGTCGGTGACGTTCGACCGCACGATCATCAACTACGCCACCCCCGACGGCATCATGCACAGCCCGGCCAACGGCGTGCTCTACCCGTCGGGACTGGCCGCCGGTCAGCTGGTGAACATCGAGTACGACGTCGGCGACCCGGAACTCGCGCGGGTGGCCGGCCGCTCGGCGGCGAACACGCTGCTGCCGCTGGGCAGCATGATCTTCTTCACCTGGCTGATCGCCGGTCCGCTGCTGTGGTGGATCCGGCGGCAGCGGCTGGCCTACCGGCGCTCGCTCGCCGAGTCCGCCGCCTGATCACGCGAGTCCCGCCCCCAATCACGCGAGTTCCGTCCCCAATCACGTGAGTCCCGCGCCCAATCACGTGTGTCGTCCGTCTGATCACATGTGTCGTCCGATGCGGCACGTGGGCTCGGCGTGCGGAAACGGCGAACTCGCGTGATCAGACGGACGACACGCGTGATCAGACGGCGAACTCGCGTGATCAGACGGCGAACTCGCGTGATTAGAGGCGGAACTCGCGTGATTGGGGGCGGAACTCAGCCGACCGACTCCCGCCACCAGCCCAGGACCTCGTCCGCCACCCCGGGGGCAGCCACCAGGAGGGCGTCGACGGGTAGGGCGGTGTCCTCGCCGTGCCGGTCCAGCACCACGGCCCCGGCCTCGATGGCCAGCGCGACCGAGCCGGCGACGTCCCATTCGCGGTAGCTGTGCAGCACCGCCGCGGCCGCGTGCCCCAGGGCGACCTGCGCGATCGCCAGCGCCGCCGAGCCGAGCACCCGGACCCCGGCGTGCGCGGCGGCGGCCCGTTCGATGAACTGGCCCATCCCGGGCCAGACACCCTTGCGCGTGAGTTCCGTGCAGACGATCGCCCCGGCGGTCCCGCACCGATCGGTCAGCTTGATCGGTTTGCCGTTCGCCCGGGCGCCGCGGCCGCGCGCGGCGGCGTAGATCTGGGCGCGGTACGGATCCGCGACCACGCCCACCACCGGCCCCGAAGCGTCGATCAGGGCGAGGCTGTACGCGCACCAGGGCACCCCGGCGACGTAGTTCGCGGTGCCGTCGACCGGGTCGACCACCCAGCGGTATTCGGCGACGTCGGCACCGTGGTCGGCGCCGAATTCGCCGCCGACGACGGGGACGCCGGGGAACTCCGCGGTCAGCACGCGGCGGGTGTGGCGTTCGAGGATCCGGTCCGTGTCGGTCACCCAGTCGAAGGGCGAGTCCTTCGGATCGGGCTGGGCGCCCCGGCCGGCGGTCGCGGTGATCACGTCGGTCGCGTCGTTGGCCAGCCGCCCGGCCACTTCGAGGGCCCTCGACACCAGCCCGGGCTCGACGGGCTGAGGCGGCCTAGACGACAGGAGGGTCATGCCTGCCTAGTGTGGCCGAGCCTGGTTTACGGAACACGACCTTGAGATGACATGTCGTCTGTTCCGTTTTTGTTGGCGTGGCCGTCACAACCGGATGCGACAGTGATCCGCGTGCGAGTCGCGATAGTCACCGAAAGTTTCCTGCCCCAGGTGAACGGCGTGACCAACTCCGTGCTCCGCGTCGTGGAACACCTCCGCGACCGCGCGCACGACGTGCTGATCATCGCCCCGGGGCCGGGTCCCGTCGAGTATCTCGGCGCCCCGGTCGTGCGCATTCCCGCCCTCGACTTCCCCGGCGTGAACTCCCTCCCGGTCGGCGTGCCGACCAGGACGGTGCTCACCGCGCTGGCCGATTTCGGGCCCGACGTGGTGCATCTGGCGTCGCCGTTCGTGGTCGGCGCGCGAGGGCTCGCCGCGGCCAGGCGGCTGCGCGTGCCGTGTGTCGCGGTGTATCAGACCGACATCGCCGGATTCGCCGCCGCGTATGGCTTCGGCATCGCCGCGCGCGCCGCTTGGCGCTGGGTGCGCCGCCTGCACTCGCGGGCCGACCGCACGCTCGCGCCGTCGACGGATTCGGTGGAACAGCTGAAACTGCACGGGATCCCGCGGGTGCACCGCTGGGCGCGTGGCGTCGACATCGAGCGGTTCTCGCCGGTCCACGCCGATCCGGCGTTGCGCGCCGAACTGGCGCCGAACGGCGAACTGCTGGTCGGTTTCGTCGGCAGGCTCGCGCCCGAGAAGGAGGTCGAGCGGCTGACCGCGCTCGCCGGGATCGACGGGATCCGCGTGGTCGTCGTCGGTGACGGGCCGGAGCTGCCGATGCTGCGCGAACGCATTCCTGGCGCGGCGTTCCTCGGCGCTCGGTACGGCGAGGAGCTTTCCGCCGCATACGCGAGCCTCGACGTCTTCGTCCACACAGGACCGCACGAGACGTTCTGTCAGGCCATCCAAGAGGCGATGGCGTCCGGGCTCCCGGTGCTCGCCCCGGACGCGGGCGGTCCGAAGGATCTGGTCCTGCCCGGACGCACCGGTTATCTGCTGCCCGCCGACCGCGCCGGATTCGCGGCGGCGCTGGTGGACAAGGTGAACGACCTGCGCGACGAAGCACTCCGGGCCAGGCTGGGGGAGAAGGCGCGCAAGGTCGTACTCGGCCGGACCTGGCCCGCGGTCTGCCACGAACTGGTCGGCCACTACGAAGCCGTCCAAGGCAAAGTCGCTCGCGCGGCCTGATCAAATGCACATCGTCCAGCTGGCCAACTTCTACGGACCACGCTCGGGCGGGCTGCGGACGGCACTGCACCATCTCGGCGCCGGTTACGTGGCCAGCGGCCATCAGGTCACCCTCGTGGTGCCCGGGCAGCGCTACGCGGACGAGACACTGCCCTCGGGCGTACGCCGGTTTTCCCTTCCCGCGCCACAGATCCCCGGCACCGGCGGCTACCGCGCGGTCGATCCGCATCGCGTGCGCGCGGTGCTGAAACGCCTGGAGCCGGACAGGCTGGAAGTGTCCGACAGGCTCACCCTCCGAGGCATGGGTGTCTGGGCGCGGCGCAACGGCGTGCCCAGCATGGTGATCTCGCACGAACGCCTCGACCGGCTGCTGGAGCAGTTCCTGATGCCCGAACCCGTCGCGCGGCGCGTCGCGGACGTCGCGAACCGGCGGATGGCGCGGCATTACGACACGGTGGTCTGCACGACGGCGTTCGCCCGCGCGGAGTTCGACCGGATCGCCGCGCCGAACGTGCGGCGCGTCCCGCTCGGCGTCGACCTCGCGACCTTCGCCCCGGCCCGGCGCGACGACGGCTGGCGGCACACGCTGACCGGGAACGCCGACGCGCTGATCGTCCACTGTGGACGTCTGTCGCCGGAGAAGCACGTCGAGCGCAGCGTGGACACCGTCGCCGAGCTCACCGAGGCGGGGCACCGCGTACGGCTCGTCATCGCGGGTGACGGGCCCCGCCGCCGGGCGCTGGAACGACGGGCGCGTGGGCTTCCGGTGACCTTCCTCGGCTTCCTTTCCGGACGCGGCGACGTCGCGCGGCTGCTGGCCAGCGCCGACGTCTCCCTCGCGCCCGGTCCACACGAGACGTTCGGGCTGGCCGCACTGGAGGCGCTCGCTTCGGGCACGCCGGTGGTGGTCTCGGCGTCGTCGGCGCTGCGGGAGATCGTGCGGCCCGGCTGCGGCGAGGCCGTCGACGATCGCGCCCCCGCGTTCGCGGGTGCGGTCACCGGACTACTGGATAGCCCGGAGGACGCGCGGCGTGCGGCGGCGCGGGCTCGCGCGGAGGAATTCGCCTGGCCACGGGCGGTGCGGGGAATGCTCTCCGCGCACACTTGATCACCGCAAGATCATTTGTATCTTCTTTGTACAACCGGCATTCATCGTCCCCTCACGCCATCGAGCGAGAGGACGGCACGTGAGGTTCGAAGTACTGGGAACGTTCAGCATCTCTTCCGGTTCGGGGTCGGTCCCCCTGCACGGCCGGATGCGGAGAACGCTCCTCGGCGTGCTGCTGGTCCGGGCGAACACCTTCGTCCCGGTGAACGTGCTCACCGAGGCGCTGTGGGACAGCAAGTGGGAGCCGCGAGCGGTGCCGAAGCTGCACTGGCACGTCCACAAGCTGCGGCAGGCCCTGCCCGAGGGCGACCGGCTCGCCTTCGACAACGGCGGCTACCGGCTGGAGGTCCACCCCGGCGAACTCGACGTCGAGACCTTCGAGACTCTGGCAGGCCAGGCGCTGAAGACCGCGGACTCCGCGCAGCGCGCCTCGCTGATCCGGCAGGCCCTCACGCACTGGCACGGAGCGCCGTACGAGGGCTTGGACGTCCCCCTGCTCTCGGACGAGACGATGCGCCTCTCGGAGCACCGTTTGGTCCTGCTCGAAGAGCTCTACCAGGCGGAACTCGACCTCGGGCGGCACGCCAGCGCGGCCGTCGAGCTGGCCGATCTGGTGCGGCGGCACCCCTTGCGGCAGCGTGCCCAGCACCTCCTGATGGACGCTCTGTGGCGAGCCGGGCGCACGTCCGACGCGCTGGCGGCGTACCGGCGCGCGCGCCGGATCTCGGTCGATCAACTCGGCCTCGAACCGGGGCCGGAACTGCGGTTGCTGGAGCGGAGGATCCTCGCCGGCGAGGTCGCGGGGGCCGGTGCGCACCGTGCCCCGGCGTTGCTTCACCGGGCCAGGTGAACCTACGGGCTGTCGCTTTGCTCCCGCTTGGGTGACCTGTCTCAGGGGCTCGGGGTTAGTGTTCGGGTATGTCCCGAGCGAGTCTTGACAAGGATCCGCACGAAGTCGCCGCCATGTTCGACGACGTCGCGGACGGCTACGACCGCGCGAATTCGTTCATGACCTTCGGCTTCGACCGCCGCTGGCGCACCATCACCGGCCGGGTGCTGGACGCCAAACGCGGGGAGAAGGTGCTGGATCTCGCGGCGGGCACCGGCGTGTCCACCGTCGAGTACGCGCGCAACGGCGCGTGGTGCCTCGCGGCGGACTTCTCGGTCGGCATGCTCAAGGCGGGCAAGCATCGCGGGGTCCCGATGGTGGCCGCCGACGCGATGAAGCTGCCGTTCGCCGACGGCAGCTTCGACGCGGTGACCATCTCGCTCGCGCTGCGGAACTTCGTCGACACCAAGGCCGCGCTCACCGAGATCGCGCGGGTGGTCAAACCGGGCGGCCGCCTGGTGATCTGCGAGGTGTCGACGCCCACATTCCCGCCCATCCGGTTCCTGCACCGGAAGTTCATCGCGAAGCTGCTCACCTGGGTCGGCGCCCGGACCTCCTCGAACCCCGAGGCCTACTCCTACCTGGCCGAATCCATGCTGGCGTGGCCGGATCAGCGGACGCTGGGCGAGATCATCGCGAGCGCCGGGTGGACCGAGGTGGAGTGGCTGAACCTCACGTTCGGCGTCGTCGCCATCCACCGCGCCAAAAAGCCCTCCGTAAACTCGCGGCTATGACACGTCGCAACGCAGACCACGACGCCGAGGTCATCGTCGTCGGTGCCGGACCGGCCGGCTCCACCGCCGCCACGTACCTCGCCCGCGCGGGCGTCGACGTGCTGCTGCTGGAGAAGACCGAGTTCCCGCGCGAGAAGGTGTGCGGCGACGGCCTGACCCCGCGCGGCGTCAAGCAGCTCATCGACCTGGGGATCGACACCAGCGAGGACGCGGGCTGGGTGCACAGCCGCGGCCTGCGGATCCTCACCGGCGAGCTCACGCTGGAACTGGACTGGCCGGACCTGACGAGCTACCCGCCGTACGGCGTTTCGCGGACCCGCCAGGACTTCGACGACCTGCTCGCGAAGACCGCGGTGAAGGCGGGCGCGCGGCTCTACGAGCGCACCACCGTCACCGGTGCCATCACCAGCCCGGCCGGTCGCGTGATCGGCGTCGAGGCGAAGGTCGGCCCGGAGAAGACGCCGGTGAGCTACCGCGCTCCGCTGGTGCTGGCCTGCGACGGCGTCTCCGCGCGGCTCGCGCTGAGCGTCGGCATCCAGAAGAACGAGAAGCGCCCGATGGGCGTCGCGGTGCGGCAGTACTACAAGAGTCCGCGTCACGACGACCCGTTCATCGAGGGCCACCTGGAGCTGTGGGACCGCTCGGACCCGCGCGACCCGAAGCTGCTGCCCGGCTACGGCTGGGCGTTCCCGCTCGGCGACGGCACGGTGAACGTCGGCCTCGGCATGCTGTCGACGTCGGCCGCGTTCCGCAGCACCGACTACCGCGCGCTGCTGCGTCAGTGGCTCGACGGGACGCCCGAGGAATGGGGCTACCGCGAGGAGAACGCCATCGGCAAGGTCGGCGGCGCCGGTCTCCCGATGGGCTTCAACCGCACCCCGCACTACCGCGACGGCTTGTTGCTGCTCGGCGACGCCGGCGGCATGGTCAGCCCGTTCAACGGCGAGGGCATCTCGGCCGCGATGGAGTCCGCGCAGCTGGCGTCGGAGTTCGTCGTGCAGGCGCTGGCGCGGCGCGAAGGACCTTCGCGTGAGCGGGCGCTGGAGGGCTACCCGCGCGCCGTCGCGGAGCTGATGGGCGGCTACTACCGGCTCGGCAACGTGTTCGCGAAGCTGATCGGTAAGCCGAAGGTCATGCACGCGGCGACGAAGTACGGACTGCGGATCAACTCGATCCTTCCGTTGGTCTACAAGGGACTTTCGGGTTGCTACGACGCCAAGGGCGGGGACGGCGTCGACCGCCTGATCGCCGCCCTGGCGCGCGCCACACCCTCCCCGCGCTGACGCCCCGCATTTCGTCCTCTGACTGCGGTAGTTCGCCCTTCGAACCACCGCAGTCAGAGGACGAAATGCTGTGTGCCACGGCCCGCCACCACACGTCTGGACCAGTCACGGGTACTCCGCGCAGTGGTATCGGTCACAGGACAAATGTGGTCAAACAGCCCCCTGAAGCCGATCTTGAGAACGACGTCGCAGGTCACCGGTACCGCACGTGCGAAGAAACCGTACTGGCCGTGCGGCCAAGTTAGGGCAGCCTTATAGCACGGGGCCTAGGGACAAGAATGTGAGTCACGTCCTACACTCGCCCCATGCTTTGTGAATCGCTTCACATCCTCGACGGGAGGCTTGTGAACTATTTCACAAGCAAGGGGGCCGTCATGCACGGCCCGTAAGGGTTGCCTAACCCTCGGCGGTGTGACCCAGGTGACTTAGGGTGCCGACCGAGGGAAGCGGTGAACCCCGACTCGAAAACCGCAGCGGCGCGGAAAGGATGGCGAAAACCCCGTGCTGATGTTGCCCGTGCTGTCCCAGGCGAGCACCCCTTCGGTGCCGAACCTGGACATGTACCTCCCCCTGGTCCTCTTGTTCGTCCTCGCTCTCGGCTTCGCGGTGCTTTCGGTGCTGCTCGGCCCGCTCGTCGGCCCGAGCCGGGCCAACAAGGCGAAGCTCGCGGCCTACGAATGCGGTATCGAACCGTCGCCGCAGCCGGTCGTCGGCGGCGGCCGGATGCCGGTCGCGTACTACATCACCGCGATGCTGTTCATCCTGTTCGACATCGAGATGGTCTTCCTCTACCCGTTCGCGGTCTCCGCGGACGCGCTGGGCATGTTCGGCCTGGTGGAGATCGTGCTGTTCATCGCGACGGTCGGTTTCGCGTACGCCTACGTGTGGCGTCGCGGCGGCCTGGATTGGAACTAGAGAAGCATGGGCCTCGAAGAAAAACTCCCCAACGGCATCCTCCTGGCCAGCCTCGAAGGCCTGGTGAACTGGGCCCGCAAGAACTCCATGTGGCCCGCCACCTTCGGTCTCGCCTGCTGCGCGATCGAGATGATGACCGTCGGCGGTTCCCGCTACGACATCGCCCGCTTCGGCATGGAGCGCTTCAGCGCGACGCCGCGCCAGGCCGATCTGATGATCGTCGCCGGCCGCGTCACGCAGAAGATGGCGCCGGTGCTCCGCCAGATCTACGACCAGATGGCCGAGCCCAAGTGGGTGCTGGCGATGGGCGTCTGCGCCTCGTCCGGCGGCATGTTCAACAACTACGCCGTGGTGCAGGGCGTCGACCACATCGTCCCGGTCGACATGTACCTCCCCGGCTGCCCGCCGCGCCCCGAAATGCTGCTCGACGCGATTTTGAAGCTGCACGCCAAGATCCAGGACGAGCCGATCAACGCCCGCCGGGCCGCGATCCGCGCCGCCAGCGGTGAGCGCACCGAGCTGATCGCCTCCTCGATCAAGTACGCGAAGAAGTGAGCGACGTGCCCGAAGAAAACTCCCCCGAAACCCCGGAGACCGGCGGCGAGCAGTCCAGCGCCGACCGGCCCGAAGGCGGTCTCGAGCCGCAGGGAACCCGCCCGGCCGAGCCGGTCGTCACCGGTAAAGAGCGCCAGGGCATGTTCGGTGTCCGCGGCACCGGTGACACCTCCGGTTACGGCGGCGTCCGCCTCCCCGCGTACAGCCCGCCCCCGGCGGAGCGCCCGTACGGCGGCTGGTTCGACGAGTTCGCCGACGAGTTCTACGCGGCCTTGGCGGACAACAAGATCCCGGCGAACGCGATCCAGCAGACGACGGTCGACCGCGGCGAGATCACCTTCTACGTCTCCCGCGAGCACCTCGTCGAGATCGCCAAGGTCCTGCGCGACGACGCCGGTCTCCGCTTCGAACTGCTCAGCTCGGTGTCCGGTGTGGACTACGGCGTCGACGTCCCGCAGCGGCTGCACTCGGTCTACCACTTCACGTCGATGACCTACCGGCGCCGTATCCGGCTCGAGGTCACCCTCGACATCGAAGACCCGCACGTCCCGTCGCTGGTCGGGGTCTACCCGACGGCCGACTGGCAGGAGCGGGAGACCTGGGACATGTTCGGCATCGTCTACGACGGGCACCCGGCGCTGACCCGCATCCTCATGCCGGACGACTGGGACGGTCACCCCCAGCGCAAGGACTACCCGCTCGGCGGGATCCCGGTCGAATACAAGGGCGCGGAGATCCCGCCGCCGGACCAGCGGAGGTCGTACTCGTGAGCACCGAATTCCAAGAGGCGGAAGTTCCCGAAGCCGACTCCCGCGACACGACCGAAGGCCGCGTCTACACCGTTTCCGGCGGTGACTGGGAAGACCTCATCGAGGACTCCCGCCACGACGAGCGCATGGTCATCAACATGGGCCCGCAGCACCCGTCGACGCACGGCGTGCTCCGGCTCGTGCTGGAGATGGAGGGCGAGACCGTCACCCAGCTCCGCTCGGTCATCGGCTACCTGCACACCGGGATCGAGAAGAACTGCGAGTACCGCACGTGGACCCAGGGCGTCACCTTCGTGACGCGCATGGACTACCTCGCCCCGCTCTCGACCGAGATGGCGTACTGCCTCGGCGTCGAGAAGCTGCTCGGCATCCAGGCCCCGCGCCGCGCCGAGTTGCTGCGCGTGATGCTGCTGGAGATCAACCGCATCGGTTCGCACCTGGTCTACATCGCCACCGGCGGGATGGAACTCGGTGCCACCACGGCGATGACGCTCGGTTTCCGTGAGCGCGAAGAGGTCTTGCACCTGCTGGAGCACCTCACCGGTCTCCGGATGAACCACGCGTTCATCCGCCCCGGCGGTCTCGCGCAGGACATGCCCGCCGACTACCACGAGGTGGTCAGCGCGTTCGTCAAGACGATGGACGAGCGGCTTCCCTTGTACGACAAGCTCTTCACCGGTCAGCCGATCTGGCGCAACCGGCTCAAGGGCGTCGGGTACCTGCCGGTCGACGCGTGCCTCGCGCTCGGTGTCACCGGCCCGGTGCTGCGCAGCGCGGGTCTCCCGTGGGACATGCGCAAGACCGAGCCGTACTCCCGCTACGAGGAGTTCGAGTTCGACATCCCGACCTCCACCGAGGCGGACTGCTGGGCGCGCTACCTGCTGCGTGTCGAGGAGATGCACCAGAGCCTGCGGATCATCAAGCAGTGCCTCAAGAAGCTCGAGCCGGGTCCGGTCATGGTCGAGGACAAGAAGGTCGCCTGGCCGGCGCAGCTGTCGATCGGCAGCGACGGCATGGGCAACTCGCTCGAGCACGTCCGCAAGATCATGGGCCAGTCGATGGAATCGCTGATCCATCACTTCAAGCTGGTCACCGAGGGCTTCAAGGTCCCGCCGGGCCAGACCTACACCTCCGTGGAGTCGCCGCGCGGCGAACTCGGCGTGCACCTGGTCTCCGACGGCGGCACCAGGCCGCTGCGGGTCCACGTGCGCGAACCGAGCTTCGTGAACCTGCAGTCGATGCCCGCGATGGCCGAAGGCGGCCTCGTGGCGGACGTGATCGCCGCCATCGCCTCGATCGACCCCGTCATGGGGGGAGTGGACCGTTGAGCACCCAGCCCGAAACGACACCCACGCCCGAGCCCGGCACCAGCCTGGCCGAGCAGACCCACATCGCCGCCGGTGGCGACGTCGACGTGATCGCGATCGCGCCGGATCCCGCCGAGGCGGAAGGGATCCTGGAGAACGCGAAGCTCGAAGACATCTTCGACGCCGACACGTACGCCAAGGCCCAGAACCTGATCGCGCGGTACCCGCAGTCGCGGTCGGCGCTGCTGCCGATGCTGCACCTGGTGCAGTCGGTGCAGGGTTACGTGAGCCAGGAGGGCATCGCCTTCTGCGCGCAGAACCTGGACCTCTCCGACGCCGAGGTCAGCGCGGTCGCGACGTTCTACACCATGTACAAGCGCCGCCCGTGCGGCGAGCACCTGGTGAGCGTCTGCACCAACACCCTTTGCGCGGCCATGGGCGGCGACGCGATCTACAAGAAGCTCCAGACGCATCTCGGTTCCGACGAGAAGCCGTTGGGGCACAACGAGACCGCGGGCACGCCGAACGAGCCCGGCTCGATCACGCTGGAGCACGCCGAATGTCTCGCGGCCTGTGACCTCGCCCCGGTCATCCAGGTCAACTACGAGTACTTCGACAACCAGACCGAGGACAAGGCCGTCGCGCTGGTCGACGCGTTGCAGGCGGGCAAGAAGCCTGCCCCGACGCGCGGCGCGCCGCTGACGAACTTCAAGGGCGCCGAACTGCAGCTCGCCGGGTTCTTCCCGGAGGACGCGCAGCAGTACCGCACGGACGTCGACGGTCCTTCGCAGGCCGTCGAAACGCTGCGGGGCGCGCAGGTCGCGCAGGACCGCGGCTGGACGGCTCCCGCGATGAAGGACGTTCCGCTTCCGGAAGTGGAGAAGAAGTAATGGCCGATCCCATCACTCCGGTCCTCACGAAGCGCTGGCTTTCGCCCAACTCCTGGACGATCCAGTCCTACGAAGCCCTCGAGGGCTACACCGCGATCCGCAAGGCGCTCAAGGCCACTCCCGAGCAGATCGTCCAGCTGGTCAAGGACTCCGGCCTCCGCGGCCGTGGCGGCGCGGGCTTCCCCGCCGGCATCAAGTGGTCCTTCATGCCGCCGAACGAGGACAAGCCGCACTACCTCGTCATCAACGCCGACGAGGGCGAGCCGGGCACTTGCAAGGACATCCCGCTGATGATGGCGGACCCGCACTCGCTGATCGAGGGCTGCATCATCGCCTCGTACGCGATGCGTTCGCACCACTGCTTCATCTACGTCCGCGGCGAGGCTCTGCACTGCATCCGCCGCCTCAACGCGGCCGTGCGCGAGGCGTACGAAGCGGGCTACCTCGGCAAGAACATCCTCGACTCCGGATTCGACCTCGACATCACCGTGCACGCGGGCGCCGGGGCGTACATCTGCGGCGAGGAGACGGCGCTGCTGGACTCGCTCGAAGGCCGTCGCGGCCAGCCGAGGCTCAAGCCGCCGTTCCCGGCCGCCGCGGGCCTCTACGCCGCGCCGACCACGGTGAACAACGTCGAGACCATCGCCAGCGCGCCGTACATCGTCAACGGCGGTTCGAGCTGGTTCCGCGAGATGGGCCGCGAGAAGTCGCCCGGCCCGAAGATCTACTCGATCTCCGGCCACGTCGAGAAGCCCGGCCAGTACGAATGCCCGCTCGGCACCACGCTGCGCGAGCTGCTGGACATGGCGGGCGGCATGAAGGACGGCATCCCGCTGAAGTTCTGGACGCCGGGTGGTTCGTCCACGCCGATGTTCACCGCCGAGCACCTCGATGTTCCCCTGGACTTCGAAGGCGCGGCGGAAGCCGGGTCGATGCTGGGCACGACGGCCGTGCAGGTCTTCAACGAGACCGTTTCCGTGCCGTGGGCCGTGATGAAGTGGACGCAGTTCTACGAGCACGAGTCCTGCGGCAAGTGCACGCCGTGCCGTGAGGGCACGTACTGGCTGGCGCAGATCCTGGAGCGCATGGTCGAGGGCAAGGGCACCGAGGAGGACATCGACACCCTGCTCGACGTCTGCGACAACATCCTCGGCCGCTCGTTCTGCGCGCTCGGCGACGGCGCGGTCTCGCCGATCCAGAGCGGTATCAAGTACTTCCGGGATGAATTCCTGGCTTTGTGTCAAGCAAACAAGCGCGAATTGGTGGGGGCGCAGGCATGACGATCGCACCCGACAAGCCCGGGACGTCCACAGAGGACACTCCGGTCCCCGAGGGCCACGTCAAGCTGGTCATCGACGGTGAAGAGGTCATCGCGCCCAAGGGCGAGCTGCTGATCCGCACCGCCGAGCGGCTCGGCACGGTCATCCCGCGCTTCTGCGACCACCCGCTGCTCGACCCGGCGGGCGCCTGCCGCCAGTGCCTGGTCGAGGTCGAAATGGGCGGCCGCCCGATGCCGAAGCCGCAGGCCTCGTGCACCATGACGGTCGCCGACGGCATGGTCGTGAAGACCCAGCTGACCTCGGCCGTCGCGGACAAGGCCCAGCAGGGTGTGATGGAGCTGCTGCTCATCAACCACCCGCTGGACTGCCCGATCTGCGACAAGGGCGGCGAATGCCCGCTGCAGAACCAGGCGCTCGCGCACGGCCGCGCGGACTCCCGCTTCGTCGACACGAAGCGGACGTTCGCGAAGCCGCTGCCGATCTCCTCGCAGGTGCTGCTGGACCGGGAGCGCTGCGTGCTCTGCCAGCGCTGCACCCGGTTCTCCCGCGAGATCGCCGGCGACCCGTTCATCGAGCTCCTCGAACGCGGCGCCCACCAGCAGATCGGCACATCGGCGACCGCGGATGTGCTTACCCTGGCTTCCCGCACGTCTGTGTCTGATGCCGCCTCAGCGGGAGAACTTACTTCGGCGGGCGGCCAGCCGTTCCAGTCGTACTTCTCCGGCAACGTCATCCAGATCTGCCCGGTCGGCGCGCTGACGTCGGCCGCGTACCGGTTCCGTTCGCGGCCGTTCGACCTGGTGTCCTCGCCGAGCGTGTGCGAGCACTGCTCGTCCGGCTGCGCCGAGCGGACCGACTTCCGCCGCGGCAAGGTCATGCGGAAGCTCGCGGGCGACGACCCCGAGGTCAACGAAGAGTGGCTCTGCGACAAGGGCCGCTTCGCGTTCCGTTACTCGACCGCGGACGACCGCATCCGCCGTCCGCTGGTCCGCAACGCCGACGGCGTGCTCGAAGAGGCTTCCTGGACCGACGCGCTGCGCGCGGCCGCCGAAGGGCTGGCCAAGGCACGCGACGGCAAGGGCGCCGCGGTGCTGACCGGTGGCAGGTTGACCGTCGAGGACGCCTACGCGTACTCGAAGTTCGCGCGGATCGCCTTGGGCACCAACGACATCGACTTCCGCGCCCGCCCGCATTCGGCCGAGGAGCTGGGCTTCCTCGCGTCGCACGTGGTCGGCACGACGCCGGAAAGCGGAGTCACCTTCGGCGAGATCGAGCGGGCGCGCACGGTGCTGTGCGTCGCGTTCGAGCCGGAGGACGAAGCGCCGATCGTGTTCCTGCGGCTGCGCAAGGCGGCCCGCAAGAACCGCACGCGCGTCGTCCACTTGGGACAGTGGACCACCTCGTCGGTCCGCAAGACCTTCGGCGAACTGCTGGCCTGCGCGCCGGGTGCCGAGGCCGCCGCGATCGACGGCATCGCGCAGCACGCGCAGGACGTCGACCAGGCACTGGCTTCGGAAGGAGCCGTGATCCTCGTCGGCGAACGTGCCGCCGAGGTCCCGGGTCTCTTCTCGGCCCTGCACCGGCTGGTGGAGCGCACCGGTGCCCGGCTCGCGTGGATCCCGCGTCGTGCGGGTGAACGCGGTGCCCTGGCGGCGGGCGCGGCGCCGACGTTGCTGCCCGGTGGCCGCTCGGTCGCCGACGCCGAGGCTCGCGCCGAGGTCGAAAAGGCTTGGGGCGTCACGCTTTCCGCCACGGAGGGCCGTGACACCACCGCCATCCTCAAGGCCGCTTCGGGTCAGGACATCGACGGCCTGCTGATCGGCGGCGTCGACCCGGACGACCTGCCGGATCCGGATCTGGCCCGTCGCGCGCTCGAGAACGCGAAGTTCGTGGTGAGCCTGGAACTGCGGCACAGCGGGATCACCGAGCACGCGGACGTCGTCCTCCCGATCGCCCCGGCGGTCGAGAAGGCGGGCAGCTACCTGAACTGGGAAGGCCGCCGCCGCGAGTTCGCCGTCACCCTCGAAGGCACCGGCGCCCTGCCGGACTGCCGGGTGCTCGACACCCTCGCCGTCGAGATGGACGCGGACCTGTTCACCCAGACCCCGGCCGCTTCCGCCGCCGATCTGGCCAAGCTGCCTGCTAGGAAAGGCTCCTTCCTTGCAGAATTTGCCAGTAAAGGACCTTTCATTGCACGCGCCGAGCCCAAGAACGGCCAGGTCCTCCTCGCCACCTGGCGCCAGCTGATCGACAACGGTTCGCTGCAGGACGGCGAGCCGCACCTCAAGGGCACGCAGCGCGAGGTCGTCGCCAAGCTCTCGGCGAAGACCGCCGAAGGCCTGGGCGGCAGCGTCAAGGTCTCCACCGAACGCGGTTCCATCACGTTGCCGATCGAGGTCGCCGACCTGCCGGACGGCGTCGTATGGCTCCCGGGCAACTCCGACGGCTCGGCCGTCCGCGCTTCCCTGAGCGCGGGTCACGGTTCGGCCGTCACCCTCACCGGAGGTGAGAAGTGACTCCGTTGCTCAGCCAGATGCCGGACGCCGCCGAGCGGGCGGCGCTGCTGGCGGACGACCCGTTGTGGCTGGTCCTGCTCAAGACGGTCGTCATCCTGCTGATCGGCCCGATCCTGACGATCTTCCTGATCGTCTGGGAGCGCAAGGCCGTCGGCCGGATGCAGAACCGTCCCGGCCCCAACCGGGTCGGGCCCGGCGGCTACCTGCAGTCCCTCGCGGACGCGATCAAGCTGCCGTTCAAGGAACAGATCATCCCGGACACCGCCGACCGCAAGGTGTACTTCCTCGCGCCGGTGATCTCCGCGGTGCCGGCGCTGATCGCGCTGGCGGCGATCCCGTTCGGCCCGGTCGTCTCGATCTTCGGTGAGCGGACCGTGCTCCAGCTGGTCGACCTGCCGGTCGGTGTGCTGGTGATCCTGGCCTGCTCCTCGATCGGTGTGTACGGCCTGGTGCTGGCCGGCTGGTCGTCCGGCTCGCCGTACCCGCTGCTCGGCGGTCTGCGCAGCGCGGCTCAGGTGATCTCCTACGAGATCGCGATGGGTCTCTCCATCGTCGGCGTCATCCTCTACGCGGGTTCGATGTCGACGTCGGCGATCGTCGAGTCGCAGCAGAGCGGCTGGTACTTCTACCTGCTGCTGCCGAGTTTCGTGATCTACCTGATCTCCATGGTCGGTGAGACCAACCGCGCGCCGTTCGACCTCCCCGAGGCCGAATCCGAGCTGGTCGGCGGTTTCCACACCGAGTACAGCTCGATGAAGTTCGCGATGTTCTTCCTCGCCGAGTACGTCAACATGGTGATCGTCTCGGCGTTCGCGACCACGTTGTTCCTCGGCGGCTGGAAGTTCCCCTTCGTCGGCGCGGACCACGCGCTGAACCAGGGCTGGCTCCCGCTGATCTGGTTCGCCGCGAAGCTGTTCATCCTGCTGTTCGGCTTCATCTGGCTGCGTGGCACGCTGCCGCGGCTGCGGTACGACCAGTTCATGCGGCTGGGCTGGAAGGTCCTGGTGCCGGTCAACCTGGTCTGGATCGTCGTGATCGTCACGGTCCGCGCGATCAAGAACTCGGGTGGCCTGTCGACCCCGCAGATCCTCATCGGCGGCGGCGCGCTCATCCTCGTCGTCGTCATCCTGAGCCTGCTGCTGCCGGACAAGAAGGTCCCGGACGACGACTACGTCCCGGTGACCGGTGGCGGATTCCCCGTGCCGCCGCTCGACCTGCAGGTCCCGGAGAAGACCCCGCGTCAGAAGGCCCTCGCGAAGGCCGAAGCCCGGGCTGCCAAGCGCAAGCCCGCGGCGGTTTCCAGTGGAAGGGAGGCCGGCGATGGGGATGTTTGATCCCATCAAGGGTTTCGGTGTCACCTTCGGCATGATGTTCAAGAAGGTCGCCACCGAGGAGTACCCGGAGGCGGGTGCCCCCGCGGCTCCGCGGTATCACGGCAGGCATCAGCTCAACCGGCATCCGGACGGGCTGGAGAAATGCGTCGGCTGCGAGCTGTGCGCGTGGGCCTGCCCGGCGGACGCGATCTTCGTCGAAGGCGGCGACAACACCGAAGAGGCGCGGTACTCGCCCGGTGAGCGGTACGGCGCCGACTACCAGATCAACTACCTGCGCTGCATCGGCTGCGGGTTGTGCGTCGAGGCCTGCCCGACCCGGTCCCTGACGATGATCAACTTCTACGAGCTGGCCGACGACGACCGGCAGCGGTTGATCTACACCAAGGAAGACCTTCTCGCGCCGCTGTTGCCCGGTATGGAGCAGCCGCCGCACCCGATGCGGCTGGGCGACAACGAGCAGGACTACTACGTCAACGGCCCCGAACTCGCGCGCAAGCCCACCGGGGCCACCGAAGCGGAGGCCGTCAAGTGATCACGGCTTTCCTCGCGCAGACGGACGTTTCGGCCGGGATCACCACCGGCGAGACCATCGCGTTCTGGGTGCTCGGCCCGCTCGCGCTGCTCGGCGGGCTCGGCATGATCTTCTCCCGCAACGCCGTGCACTCGGCGCTGTGGCTGGTCCTCACGATGCTGTGCCTCGGCGCGCTGTACATGATCCAGCAGGCGCCGTTCCTCGGCTTCACGCAGATCATCGTCTACACCGGCGCGATCATGATGCTGTTCCTGTTCGTGCTGATGCTGGTCGGCCGGGAGAGTTCCGACTCGGTCGTCGAAGTGCTGCGCGGGCAGCGGGTCATGGCGACCCTGCTCGGCATCGGCGTCGGCGGCCTGCTCGCCGCGGGTCTCGCCCGCGCGCTGGCCAACGTCACCCCGGCGCTGCCGCGTGACCCGGCGAACCTCGACGGCGGCGGCCCCGGCGGGCTGGGACGGCTGATCTTCACCAAGTACCTGTTCCCGTTCGAGCTCACCTCGGCGCTGCTGATCACCGCCGCGCTCGGCGCGATGGTGCTCGCGTTCACCGACCGGCACGCCAAGGGCGGCAAGAAGAACCAGAAGGAACTCGTCGTCGACCGGTTCACCGGCAAGCACGACCGGCCTTCGCCGCTGCCCGGCCCGGGTGTGTTCGCCACGGCCAACTCGGTCGCCACCCCGGCGCTGCTGCCCGACGGCTCGATCGCCAGGGAGTCGCTCTCGGAGATCATCGAGTCGACTTCGGCCGCACAGCTGGAAACCGAGCGGAAGCAGGTCGCCGGGACCGACGAAGGCCCCGACGCTCACGCTCTGGTCGGCAAGTCTGAAGGGGAGAAGGAATGACCCCGACGTACTACCTGCTCCTGTCCGCGCTGCTGTTCGCCATCGGCGCGGTCGGGGTGCTGGTGCGCCGCAACGCGATCGTCGTGTTCATGTGCATCGAGCTGATGCTGAACGCGGCGAACCTGTCCCTGGTCACGTTCGCCCGGATCAACGGGTCGCTGGACGGCCAGGTGATGGCGTTCTTCGTGATGGTCGTCGCCGCCGCCGAGGTCGTGGTGGGGCTCGCGATCATCATGGCGATCTTCCGCACCCGGCGCTCGGCCTCGGTCGACGACACCAACCTGCTGAAGTACTAGGGAGCACCGAGAGTGACCGCATCATCGTGGCTGCTGGTGGCCTTTCCCGCCCTCGGCGCCCTGATTCTTCTGCTGGCCGGTAAACGCGCCCGTCCCTGGGGACACCTCCTCGGCAGCGCGACCGTCTCACTGTCCTTTGTGTACGGCCTGATCCTGTTCTTCACGGCCGACACGAAGGCCACCGCGGACGTCAAGCTGTTCTCGTGGATCCCGGTTTCGGCGCTGCAGGTCGACTTCGGGCTGCGGATCGACGCGCTGTCGCTGACGTTCGTGCTGCTGATCACCGGCGTCGGCATGCTGATCCACTTCTACTCGATCGGCTACATGTCCGAGGACCGCGATCGGTCGAGGTTCTTCGCGTACCTCAACCTGTTCGTCGCCTCGATGCTGATCCTGGTGCTGGGCAACAGCTTCGTGACGCTGTACCTCGGCTGGGAGGGCGTGGGTCTCGCGTCGTACCTGCTCATCGGCTGGTACCAGGACCGCCCGTCCGCGGCCACCGCGGCGAAGAAGGCGTTCCTGATGAACCGCGTCGGTGACGTCGGGCTCGCGCTGGCGATCTTCCTGATGTTCAAGTACGTCGGGAGCACCGGGTACGCCGAGGTCTTCGGCGCCGTCGGCCAGATCCCGACCGGTGCGGTCACCGCGATCGCGATCCTCCTGCTGCTGGGCGCCTGCGGTAAGTCCGGCCAGTTCCCGCTGCAGGCCTGGCTTCCCGACGCGATGGAGGGCCCGACCCCGGTCTCGGCCCTCATCCACGCGGCGACGATGGTCACCGCCGGCGTCTATCTGGTCGCCCGCGCGCACGAGATCTTCAACGCCACCGCGGACGGCCGCCTGATCGTCACCCTCGTCGGCACGGTCACGCTGCTGATCGGGTGCATCATCGGTTGCGCCTACGACGACATCAAGAAGGTCCTGGCGTACTCCACGGTCAGCCAGATCGGGTACATGATGCTCGCCGTCGGCCTCGGGCCGATCGCCTACGCGCTCGGCATCATGCACCTGGTCGCGCACGGTTTCTTCAAGGCAGGGCTGTTCCTCGGGGCCGGTTCGGTCATGCACGCCATGAACGACGAGGTCGACATGCGGAAGTTCGGCGGGCTGCGCAAGCATCTGCCGGTCACCTTCTGGACCTTCGCCCTCGGCTACCTGGCGCTGATCGGCATCCCGCCGCTCTCGGGCTTCTTCACCAAGGACGCGATCATCGAAGCGGCGCTGTCGCAGGGCGGCTGGCGCGGCTGGGTGATGGGCGGCGCGGCACTGCTCGGCGCCGGGCTCACCGCGTTCTACATGACCCGCCTGATGGTGATGACCTTCTTCGGCAAGGAACGCTGGAAGGAGATCAAGAGCAGCGACGGCCGCGACTTCCACCCGCACGAATCGCCCGCGGTGATGAAGTGGCCGATGATCATCCTGGCGATCGGCTCGGTCGGCGCCGGTGCTTTCTTCGCCCTCGGAGACCGGTTCGCCGAATGGCTTTCGCCGGTGGTCGGCCCACTCGAGGAGGGTGGCCACAGTGTCATCCCGCACGCGCTGGTCCCGATCCTCACCGTGGCGCTGTCGGTGCTCGGCGCGGCGGCGGCGTGGCTCTTCGTCGGCCGTAAGGACGTTCCGGTGGAACGCCCCGAGCGGGTCTCGGCCGTGGTCAAGGCCGCGCGCAACGACCTCTACGGCAACACCCTGAACGAGACGCTGGTCGCCCGCCCGGGCACCTGGCTCGCCAGGGCGCTGGTCTACGTGGACAACCGCGGCGTCGACGGCGCGGTCAACGGCATCGCCGCCGCGCTCGGCGGCGGATCCGGGCGCCTGCGCCGCCTGCAGACCGGCTTCGTCCGCTCGTACGCACTGTCCATGCTGGGCGGCACATTCCTGCTTCTGGCGGCACTCCTGCTGGTGAGGTTCTCCTGATGACCTGGGTACTCGCAACCATCCTGCTGCCGCTGGTCGGCGCCGCGGTCGTCGCGGGGATGAAGAAGAACGACAGGCTGGCGACGCTCACCGCGCTCGTGGTGTCGCTCCTGACGTTCCTGCTGGTGATCCCGATGTGGGCGAGCTACGCGCCTTCGGGGGACCGCATCCAGCAGAAGTCCTCGATGGACTGGATCCCGAACTTCGGCATCCACATCTCGTTCGGCATCGACGGCATCGCGCTGGTGATGATCGCGGTCATCGGCCTGCTGGTGCCGATCGTGGTTGGCGCGCTGGGCCTGACCGACAAGCTCCCGGCCGGGCGCTCGGCGGGCGGGTTCCTGTCGCTGATCCTGGTGCAGGAGGCGCTGACCATCGCGGTGTTCGCCGCGACCGACGTCTTCCTGTTCTACGTGCTGTTCGAGATCATGCTGATCCCGATGTACTTCCTGATCGGCGGCTACGGCGGCGCGAACCGGCAGTACGCGGCGGTCAAGTTCTTCCTGTACTCGTTCCTCGGCGGCCTGATCATGCTGGCCTCGGCGATCGGGGCGTACTCGCTGGCGTCGGACAAACTCGGCAAGGGCAGCTTCGACTGGGAAACCCTCGTCACGGTCGTCCGCGACGCCCCGCTGGGCACGCAGATCTGGCTGTTCCTCGGGTTCTTCCTCGCGTTCGCGATCAAGGCCCCGCTGGTGCCGTTCCACACCTGGCTGCCGGACGCCGCGGGCCAGGCGCCGATCGGCGTCGCGGTCCTGCTGGTCGGCGTGCTGGACAAGGTCGGCACGTTCGGGTTCCTGCGCTACTGCCTCCCGATGTTCCCCGACGCCAGCAAGGAACTCGCGCCATGGGTGCTGGTGCTCGCCGTCGCCGGTGTCCTTTATGGATCGATCCTCGCGGCCGGGCAACGCGACATGAAGCGCTTCATCGCGTACGTGTCGATCGCCCACTTCGGCTTCATCGCACTGGGCATCTTCACCTTCAACGAGCAGGCGATGGTCGGCTCGGTGTCGTACATGCTGAACCACAGCCTCGCCACCGGCATGCTGATCGTGGTCGTCGGCCTGATCGTGATGCGCGGCGGATCCACCAGGATCTCCGACTACGGCGGCATGGCGAAGGTGACCCCGCTCCTCGGCGGCATGCTGCTCATCGCCGGTCTGTCCACTTTGTCCCTGCCCGGCACGAACTCCTTCATCAGTGAGTTCCTGGTGCTGCTGGGGTCCTTTGTGGACTACCCGGTGTACACGATCATCGCGACGGTCGGCATGGTGCTGGCCGCGGCTTACGTGCTCTGGCTCTACCAGCGCGTCATGCAGGGCCCCGTCCGCGGTGACGCCCTGATCGGCGCCGGTGGCGGCCCTGGCACGGCCATGGCTCCGGAACTCGGTGCCACCAAAGCCATCAAGGACCTCGGCGGCCGGGAGATCGCGATCCTGGCGCCGATGGTCGTGCTGATCATCGCGCTCGGGTTCTATCCCAAGCCGGTGCTCGACACGATCACCCCGTCGGTGCAGGCGACTCTGTCGTCCGTGCAGGGAGGCAAGTAAACCGTGCTCTTCTTGACTCAGGCGCCACCGGTGCAGGTGCCGTCGATCGACTACTTCGCCGTCACGCCGATCCTGATCATCCTCGGGGCCGCGTGTGTCAGCGTGCTGCTCGAAGCCTTCTTGCCCAAGCACATGCGGTGGCCGTCGCAGGTCTTCCTGTCCCTGGTCGGGATCGGGGCGGCGGGCGTCTTCCTCGCCTGGTACGCCAGCACTTCCGCGCCGAAGGGCGGCGTCACGACCTTCAGCGGCGCCATCGCCGTCGATCGGCCGTCGCTGTTCCTGTGGGGCACGCTGCTGGCGCTCGCGCTGGGTGCGCTGCTGCTGATCGCCGACCGCTCGGTCGAGCCGGGTGGCGCGTTCGTCGCGCAGGCCGGTATCCGTCCCGGCACGGTCCAGGACCGCGCGCAGGTCGGCACCACCGGCATGCAGACCGAGGTCTTCCCGCTGACGCTGTTCGCGCTCGGCGGCATGATGGCGTTCGTCGCGGCCAACGACCTGCTCACCATGTTCATCGCGCTCGAAGTGCTGAGCCTGCCGCTGTACCTCATGTGCGGTCTGGCCCGTCGTCGTCGCCTGCTCTCGCAGGAGTCGGCGGTCAAGTACTTCCTGCTCGGCGCGTTCTCGTCGGCGTTCTTCCTCTACGGGCTCGCGCTGCTCTACGGCTACGCGAACTCCGTGAAGCTGTCGGACATCGCCAACGCCGCCGCCGGTTCGGACCGGTCGGACACGCTGCTGTTCGCCGGGCTCGGGCTGCTCGCGGTCGGCCTGCTGTTCAAGGGTTCGGTCGGTCCGTTCCACACCTGGACCCCGGACGTCTACCAGGGCGCGCCGACGCCGGTCACCGCGTTCATGGGTGCCTGCACCAAGGTCGCCGCGTTCGGCGGGATCCTGCGGGTGTTCCAGGTGGCGTTCGAGTCGACCAGCTGGGAATGGCGCGGCGTGCTCTGGGCCGTCGCGATCATCTCGATGCTGATCGGCGCGGTGCTGGGCCTGACGCAGACCGACGTGAAACGCATGATCGCCTACTCGTCCATCGCGCACGCCGGCTTCCTGCTCGTCGGTGCCATCGCGATGACCGAGGAAGGCCTGTCGAGCACGCTGTTCTACCTGCTGGCTTACGGCTTCACCACGCTCGCCGCGTTCGGTGTCGTCTCGCTGGTGCGGGACGCGAACGGCGAGGCGACGCACCTGTCCGCCTGGGCAGGCCTGGCGAAGCGGTCTCCGGTACTGGCGGGTGTGTTCACCTTCCTGCTGCTGGCGTTGGCCGGTATCCCGCTGACCAGTGGCTTCGTCGGCAAGTTCGTGGTGTTCTCGGCGGCCCTGTCCGACGGGATGGCGCCGCTGGTCGTCGTCGCCCTGATCTTCAGCGCCGTCGCCGCGTTCTTCTACCTGCGGGTGATCGTGCTGATGTACTTCTCCGAGCCGGCGCCCGACGGCCCGACCGTCACCGTGCCCGGCGCGTTCACCACCACGGCGATCACGCTCGGCGTCATCGTCACGCTGGTGCTGGGGTTGCTCCCGGCTTTCGCCCTCGACTGGGCGGGCTCCGGCGGGTTCGCCCTCAAGTAGTCCCGGTTCGCGGAAGGCCCCCTCGCTGTCGTGAGGGGGCTTTTTCGTGTCAGGGCGACGTCAGAGCGGTGTCAGGCCGGACCTCGATAGTTCCTTCATGACTTCCTCTTCCTGGACCGGAATGCTCCCCGTCGAAGACACCGCGCTGGCCGTCACGGACACCGGCGGCCCCGGCATCCCCATCGTTTATCTCAACGGCCAGTTCGCGACCCAGGGCTACTGGCGCCGGATCCTCGCCGACCTGGGCACGGACTTCCGCCACATCACCTACGACGAGCGCGCCCGCGGCAAATCGCGGCGTTCGGCCGACTACTCCTTCGAGGCCGCAGTCCGCGACGTCGACGCCGTCCTTGCGGCCCGCGGAGTGGAGCGGGCCGTCGTGGTGGGCTGGTCCTACGGCGCGGTCGTAGCCGCGCACTGGGCCGCCCGGAACCCGGAGCGGACCATCGGCGCGGTGCTCGTCGACGGCGCGTTTCCCTACGACTGGCTGGACGACGCCATGGAACAACGAATCCGCAAGCTGTTCAAGCGACTGAACCTGGTCATGCCGCTGCTGCGCCCGACCGGTCTGACGCCGCGGATGAGTGCTGCCCAGCAGGCGGAGAGCAACATCGAACTCGGCAAGCTCTCGCGCGAGTCGGAGCTGGGACCGGTGCTCGACGACATCAAGGTCCCGGCCCGGTACGTGGTCGCGTCGGGAACCTCGTTCGGCAGCAAGGGGAACGAGCAGGAACAGATCCGCGCCGGGCTCGACGCGGTGACCGCCCGCAACCTGAACATCAAGGTGAGCGCGAAGGTCGAAAGCAACCACGGAGCCCTGCTGAAGAAGGACTTCACCGCTATTTCGGGGGCTGTTCGCGAGGTCGCCCGCCTCGGGGAATGACTTGCCGTGGCGCACCGGGCAAGGTGCTCGCGATGCCGAAGTCGAAGCCCGCACCCCAGGCGAGAGCGCTCGCCGAAGCACTTCGTGTCGCCCGGAAGGCCGCCAGGCTGGCCGCGACCGAAGTGGCCGACAAGCTGGCGTGGTCCCAGTCGACGATC